>NZ_JBBMFL010000052.1:0-522 GCF_040095975.1 Alistipes intestinihominis | reverse complement strand
TGGCGTCAGTCATGGAGCCCCCGCGAGCGGAGGTAGGAGATCAGCAGTTCGGGACGGTCGGTCTGGATCATGGTGGCTCCCATATCGACGAGCTTTCCGTAGACGGCGGCGGGATCGCCTTCGAAGGCGGCATCGTCGCAGAGACCTCCGCAGAGCGACGGCCACAGGGAGTTGACCCAGAGTTTCGAGCCTCCGGCGACGACTTTCCGCATGCAGGCTTCGACTTCGGGGGTGTACTCCGACCAGCAGACTTCGCAGGCCAGCGGCACGGTGTTCGTATCGAGGTATTCGGCGAAGAGCGCCTGTCCTTTGGGTTTGAGGATGTCGATGATGGGCATGTACATCATGTTGTGTTCGTAGCGGGAGAACTTCGCGGCGACATCCGCCACGGGGCTTTTGCCTTTGATCAGGAGTTGTCCGGTGACTCCGAGTTCTTCCGAGAGATTCTGCACCAGATCGTAGTATTGGTAGCCTTTGTCGATATTGACCACGATGCGGTCCTTGCAGAGTTCCAGCGCTTCG
>NZ_JBBMFL010000051.1:0-542 GCF_040095975.1 Alistipes intestinihominis | reverse complement strand
CCGTGCTTTTTTTGTGCCCGTACGGAACGCAGAACCGGACATCGGGCGAATTGGGTGCGGGAGTTTGAATTCTTCATGTTTGCAGGTTAAACGCGTCACTTATATTTTTTAGGCCTGTCCCGCACCCGTTTTTTTGATCTCCGTAATTTCAACGGGCCCTCCGCTGCACGATCCGGTGCGGCGGGTTTGAAATCACTGAACCATGACACGACAACCTTTCGCATTCAATGACATCATCCCGATGGACGGGGACATTCGCAAGAGCGACATCCGGCAGTTTCTCGACGATCTCGAAAAGCAGGCGCATACTCTTTATGCCACGGTGCTCGCATTGCCCGAATCGCTCTTTTGGATCGTGCAGGAGGATACCGAACAGACCTTTTCGGTCGCCGGATTCATCGAAAACTATGAAAATTTCGACAGCTGCCTCGATTCGTTCTGCGTCGGTTTCAACGTCTATTTTTTCCGCGACGAATGGGATGAAATAGTCTCGGATCGGGAGCTGACAGACAATCTCTACAACGGCGAGGACCGTTTCGAGG
>NZ_JBBMFL010000050.1:0-828 GCF_040095975.1 Alistipes intestinihominis | reverse complement strand
GCCCGGCGTCGAGCATGAGACGGGCTATCGTACCGAAGAGTTTCGCCGTTTCAGAGGCCACGGCCTTGCCGTCGGGGTCCGTGAGGGTCACCTCCGCCGTGCAGCCCCGGGTCGCTGCGGGGAGAGCCAGCTCCACGGCGAGCCGGCCGCGGGTGTAGTTCTCCGAGAGGGTCGCGTCGAGCCGCACGTCGGCGATATGGCGTTTGTCGCGGGCATAGAGGAAGCAGTCGCGGCCCACGCCCGAGAGGCGGAAGAAGTCCTGATCTTCGAGATAGGTGCCGTCGCACCAGCGGAAGACCTGGAAGGCGAAGAGATTCTTGCCGGGCTTCACGAAGCGCGTGATGTCGAACTCGCATTCGAGCTTCGAATCCTCGCTGTAACCGACGAACCGTCCGTTGACCCACAGGTAGATGTTCGAGGTGACGGACCCGAACCGGGCGATGACCTGCTTGTCCGACCACGAGGCCGGGATCTCGATTTCGCGGCGGTACGAGCCGACATGGTTTTCTTTTATCGGCACGTAAGGCGGATTGTTCTCGAATTGTTCGCGCCATGCGTAGCCGATGTTGAGATATTGCGGATCGCCGTAGCCGTTCAGTTCCCACAGTCCCGGAACGGGCATCGTGCTCCACGAGCGGTCGTCGTAGTCCGTGCGGAAGAAATCCGCGGGACGCTGGTCGGCGTTGCGGACCCACGAGAATTTCCACGTCCCGTCGAGGTCGAGGAAGCGTTCCGAGACGCGCGGGTCGCCCTTCCGGGCGGCTTCTGCGGATTCGTAGGCGAAATACGAAGCCCGCATCGGCAGGCGGTTGATTTCGTTCACCGCGG
>NZ_JBBMFL010000049.1:0-829 GCF_040095975.1 Alistipes intestinihominis | reverse complement strand
TTCCTATTATGAGAAGTTTCTCGCCACAGGGGAGGAGAAGTGCATTGACGAGGAGATTCCGTTTGCAATTCCAAGTAGTTGGGAATGGGAACGCTGGGGAAATATCTCTCAATCTATTCAATATGGTTATAATGCTCCAGCCTTAAAAAATGGCGATATAAGGATGGTTCGTATAAGCGACATTCAAGCCAACAAGGTGTTATGGGAAAATGTACCATTTTGTTTGATTAATGCAAGTGAAATAGAAACATATCTTTTGAAAGTAAATGACATTCTATTTGCCAGAACAGGTGGTACTGTGGGAAAGTCCTTTTTAGTGGAAGAAGTACCAGTGAAAGCGATATATGCAGGCTATTTGATTAGAACAAGGTATAGCTCTTTGCTCTGTCCTTATTATATGAAGGCTTTTATGGAGAGTCAATTATATTGGGAACAGTTAAAGAATGGTACAATAGCAACAGCACAACCTAACTGTAATGGGAAAACACTTGGCAAAATGCTATTGCCAATCCCTCCAATAAATGAACAAGAACGAATTGTAGAAAAATTACGCAATGTATCTTTTCTCATAGAACGCTATGGGAAAAGCCAAGACTTTCTTAACCAATTGAATGAACAAGTTAAGGAACAACTTAAAAAGTCCATTTTACAAGAAGCTATACAAGGAATACTCGTTCCACAAATCGCTGAAGAAGGTACATCGCAAGAATTGCTTGAACAGATACGACAGGAGAAGCAAATACTTGTCAAAAAAGGCAAATTAAAGAAGTCTGCCCTCCATGATTCTGTTATTTTCAGAGGTGACGATAACAAGTATTATGAGCAGATA
>NZ_JBBMFL010000048.1:0-956 GCF_040095975.1 Alistipes intestinihominis | reverse complement strand
GATGTCGAGGTCGTTGGCGCTCAATTCGTAATAAAGCGTGATATGACGCAGCAAACTGTCGTTTTTCAGGTAATACGTGAAACGCTGCCCGACGTAGAGATGCGTCCGCAGGCGCGAGGTGAAGCCGTAGTAGCTGTCGCCGGGGTATTTGTTGGATTCGCGCACCCAATAATCCTCGCCCGTAATCAGGTTGAGATAAACTCCGGTCGTGAAAGGCTCGATGGCGAACCGCTCGCAGCACCGAATGCTCCACGGAATGTAATTCTGTCGGAGCGTGAAGGTCGTATGCGTCCGGTCAGAATAGGCTCCGGGCAGAAAACCGACCAGCACGTCGGTCTCCCAGCGGCATTTCTTTCCGTAGTCCCAACCGCAGCCGAACGATAGGAAACCCATACCTCCGGCATATTGCACCTTAATGTGTGTGGGAATAAGCGGTTCCAATCCTTCATACCCCCGGTGTTCGCGTTGGTCGAGACGTATGTTCTGACCAAGTTGAATGTCTGTGAACGGAACGAATGATGGTTCCTGAGCCGTCGTGGGCAACATCCACAAGCTACCGACCAATACGATAATGAATCGCTTAAAATTCCATCCGTTCATAATCGTATCCCTCCTCGGTAATGGTAAAAAGCAGATAGGTCTTTTTATCGATATTGTCGCATTCATAATAAATTACTCCGTCGTCGAACAGATCCTCGGCGGCAAAGTTGTGACCATGCCCGTTCATGCAGAATTGCAGATGGGGAAACTGTCGGATCGTTTGCTGAAACATTTTGGCCACGTTGTTGTCGAACTGTTCGGAATAAGGCTTGGCGTGCATGACCACGACGGTCTTTTCGGCCCCGGCGGGAAAGCCGTCGATCTGGCGTTCGAGAAAGTCGAAGTTCGGGACGGGCGTGTCGTGGTCGAACTCCAACGCATTGGTGTTCAGGCAGACGAAGCGCACGTCGCCGGCC
>NZ_JBBMFL010000047.1:0-1050 GCF_040095975.1 Alistipes intestinihominis | reverse complement strand
AATGGGCAAGTCGTTCAGATAGAGTGTGATTATGACTTTCCCTATAGTTGGTCGCCTGCAAGATTATCCTCAATTTGTGCTCTCATTGATGGCGAAAAGAAAGAGGGACAGCAGTTGTGTCTTGATGCAAAATTTTTACGAGGCAAGAGTGCTGGAGAATATCAGCAAAGAGGCAAATTTGTCCACAAAGGAGATAATATCATTCTTGTGGATGGGGAGAACTCCGGCGAGGTTTTCACAGTGCCTTGCGATGGCTATATGGGTAGCACATTCAAACAACTCTGGGTCAGTTCTGTTATGCATTTACCGTATGTCTTAAACTTTATTCTGTTCTACAAGGAGTTATTGCGAAAGTCTAAACGAGGCGCAGCCATTCCTCATCTAAACAAGGAGATATTCTATTCGCTTATTATCGGTATCCCACCGTATCAAGAGCAAGTGAAAATTGTGAACAAAATCAATGAAGTATGCAGCAAAATTAAGGGCTGATTAGCCCCTAATCTTGCTGTATATTAATTTTATCTTTGCTACAATTCTTTTTTGCTCAAGTAACGGCGGCAATGGAATCAATAAACTATTTAGACTTTTATTATTAAGAGTTTTACCTTTTATAGCATCTTTGGAATCTCCACTTAAGGAAATTGTCGGGAGAATATGGAACAGATAATTTCGAAATATATTATCAACATCTACATATGGTACAATCGTGATTATAGCTTCGTTATGATAGGCATCTATCCCTAAGATAGATGTGCGTCCTACAGTAAGTTTGAAACTCATAAGCAAACTCCCCTTAGGGCTTGGACGATACTTAAAGATTTCATTAACAGCCATATCTGACACTTTTTCTTTTACTGTTTTTATTATCCCTCCTTCAACCATATCCGATATTGAAACCCAATCATGTGTACCATTACTCCAATATACCTGCTCCCCACGTGGCGGTGTCTTTCCTATACGCATTTTTACTATTGTGCCTAATCTACACCATTGCCATGTTTCAGGAATTTCAAAAGGAATATCGTCAGTTATATCAACTACTTCAGACTC
>NZ_JBBMFL010000046.1:0-1154 GCF_040095975.1 Alistipes intestinihominis | reverse complement strand
AAGGCTTACGACCCCTCGCGGCCGGTCCATTACGAACGTGCGGTCTACAACAACGGCGGCCGCAACACCGACATCGTATGCCCGATGTACTGGGACTACGACCAGTGCGAAAAATACCTCCGGAACAATCCCCGGAAGCCGCTGATCCAGTGCGAATATGCGCATGCGATGGGCAATTCGCTGGGCGGATTCGGCGAATACTGGGCGTTGATCCGCCAATATCCGCACTATCAGGGCGGATTCATCTGGGACTTCGTGGACCAGTCGCTGCGCAAAACGGGTAAAAACGGCGCCATGATCTACGGCTACGGCGGCGACTGGAACCCCTACGACGCCTCGGACTGGAATTTCTGCGACAACGGGCTGATCTCGCCCGACCGCGTTCCGAATCCCCACATGCACGAGGCCCGCTACTGGCAGCAGCCCGTGTGGACCACGCTCGGCGAAGACCGGCGCACGCTGACGGTTTTCAATGAAAATTTCTTCCGGCCGCTCGACAACTGCTACCTGCGTTGGACGGTGCTCCGCGACGGGGACCCCGTGCGCAGCGGCATCGTCGCCGACCTGCGCGTCGCCCCGCAGCAAACCGCCGCCGTCGTGCTGCCGCTTGCCCCCGAAACGCTGCCCGCCGACGGAGAACTGCTGCTCAACGTGGAATACCGCCTCTGCGACGCCGAACCACTGCTCGCACCCGATCACCGCGTGGCCTACCAGCAGTTCACGCTGCGGGCGGCGGCACCCGAGCCGCTCGCCGTCGCCGAACGCATGGCCGACCGCCACAATCCGATCGGCACGCTCACGGTCCGCGACGACGACCGCAACTACCTGATCGTCGAAAGCCCCGCCGCACGCATCGACTTCCGCCGCGCCGACGGTCTCATCACCCGCTACGAAGCGGACGGCATGCGCCTGCTCGACGCAGGGGCCGTCGTGGAGCCGAATTTCTGGCGCGCGCCGACGGACAACGACTTCGGGGCGGGACTCAACAAGAAGAACCGCGCATGGGCCGATCCGGGGCTGACGCTGGTGTCGCTCGACCACACGCTGTCGGACGGCGTGGCCGTCGTCACGGCCCGTTACGACCTCCGACGTGTGACCGGACGGCTGGAGATCGAATACCGCATCGACAACGCCGGGGAGATCCTGATCCGTCA
>NZ_JBBMFL010000045.1:0-1327 GCF_040095975.1 Alistipes intestinihominis | reverse complement strand
TCACTACTGTCCCGTAAAAGTTGATAAATAGTTCTTTGAAATTATTGAAATATAGTCAATTACGTGGTTTCTTGAGATGAAACGGACTTGATTTTGCAACTTTGCAGTCTAATACAAATGGCTGCTATGTTCCAAGACAAATACGTATTCTCTCAATTAACCGCTTTTCTGAACAGGACTCAGTTCAACAACTATGTTCGCAAGTATGATGGCAACAGATATGTGAAACATTTCACTTGCTGGAATCAGATGCTCGCGATGATGTTTGGACAACTGAGTAACCGTGAGAGCCTGCGAGACTTAATCGTTGCTTTCGAGGCGCATAGGACCAAGCAATATCATCTTGGTTTAGGACGTGAACCGATAGCCAAGACAACTCTTGCGACAGCGAACCAGAACCGTGATTACAGAATCTTCGAAGATTTTGCATTCTATATGATGAAGGAAGCCTGCGAGAAGCGGACGACCAACATCCTTGACATTTCCGGAAAGAAATATGCGTTTGATTCAACAACGATTCCGTTATGTCTTGCAACATTCCCGTGGGCAAAGTTCCGAAGCAAGAAAGGAGGAGTGAAAGCTCATGTCTTATACGACATTGAAGCACAAGTTCCTGCCTTCTATACTGTAACCACTGCCTCAAAGCATGATTCTACAGCGATGTCTTCAATCCATTATGAACCAAATGCTTATTATATATTCGACAGGGCTTATGATTCTTTTAAAGAGCTCTATAGGATACATCTTACAGACTCTTTCTTTGTTGTCAGGGCCAAGACGAACTTAAAGTATAAGACAGTCAAATGGAAGCGGAGAATGCCAAAGAACATAATGACAGATGCGGAAGTGAAACTGACCGGTTATCTCTCCGGGAAGAAATATCCGGAGTCATTCAGACTCGTCCGATATTACGATGAAGAAGATGACCGTGAGCTCACTTTTCTGACGAATGCGAAACAACTTTCTGCATTGGATGTCGCCAATCTTTACAAGAAAAGATGGTTGATCGAGCTGTTCTTCAAATGGCTCAAGCAGCACCTCAAGATAAAGAAATTCTGGGGCACAACAGAGAACGCCGTCCGCATACAAATCAGTGTCGCTATTATCACATACTGTCTTGTGGCTATTGTCCAACATGATATGAAGTTGAAACGCTCTACCTATGAAGTTTTGCAAATTCTCAGCATATCATTGACAGACAAAACCCTCTTGCGTGACCTGTTCGACAAGACTAATTTCAATGATGTCAAAGATCTATATAATCCCATTATTCCGGGGCTATTTGATTAATTGTTTAACTCGTCCCATTTTAACGGGACACTAATGA
>NZ_JBBMFL010000044.1:0-1535 GCF_040095975.1 Alistipes intestinihominis | reverse complement strand
CTCCAGAAAGGAGGTGTTCCAGCCGCACCTTCCGGTACGGCTACCTTGTTACGACTTAGCCCCAGTCACCGGTTTTGCCCTAGGTCGCTCCTTGCGGTCACGAACTTCAGGCACCCCCAGCTTCCATGGCTTGACGGGCGGTGTGTACAAGGCCCGGGAACGTATTCACCGCGCCATGGCTGATGCGCGATTACTAGCGAATCCAACTTCATGGAGGCGGGTTTCAGCCTCCAATCCGAACTGAGATAGGCTTTCGAGATTCGCATCCCATCACTGGGTAGCTGCCCTCTGTACCTACCATTGTAACACGTGTGTAGCCCCGGACGTAAGGGCCGTGCTGATTTGACGTCATCCCCACCTTCCTCTCGGCTTACACCGGCAGTCCCGCCAGAGTGCCCAGCTTGACCTGATGGCAACTAACGGTAGGGGTTGCGCTCGTTATGGGACTTAACCCGACACCTCACGGCACGAGCTGACGACAACCATGCAGCACCTAGTTTCCTGCCCCGAAGGGAAATCCTGTTTCCAGAATCGTCAGTAACTTTCAAGCCCGGGTAAGGTTCCTCGCGTATCATCGAATTAAACCACATGTTCCTCCGCTTGTGCGGGCCCCCGTCAATTCCTTTGAGTTTCATTCTTGCGAACGTACTCCCCAGGTGGATAACTTATCGCTTTCGCTTAGCCACCGACTGTGTATCGCCGACAGCGAGTTATCATCGTTTACTGCGTGGACTACCAGGGTATCTAATCCTGTTTGCTCCCCACGCTTTCGTGCCTCAACGTCAGATATAGTTTGGTAAGCTGCCTTCGCAATCGGTGTTCTGTATGATCTCTAAGCATTTCACCGCTACACCATACATTCCGCCTACCGCAACTACTCTCTAGCTCAACAGTATTAGAGGCAGTTCCGGTGTTAAGCACCGGTATTTCACCTCTAACTTATCAAACCGCCTACGCACCCTTTAAACCCAATAAATCCGGATAACGCTTGAATCCTCCGTATTACCGCGGCTGCTGGCACGGAGTTAGCCGATCCTTATTCGTACGATACTTTCAGCCGGATACACGTATCCGGGTTTACCCTCGTACAAAAGCAGTTTACAACTCATAGAGCCGTCATCCTGCACGCGGCATGGCTGGTTCAGACTTGCGTCCATTGACCAATATTCCTCACTGCTGCCTCCCGTAGGAGTTTGGTCCGTGTCTCAGTACCAATGTGGGGGGTTAACCTCTCAGTCCCCCTATGTATCGTCGCCTTGGTGAGCCGTTACCTCACCAACTAGCTAATACAACGCATGCCCATCCATAACCACCGGAGTTTTCAACCAAAAGGGATGCCCCTCTTGATGTTATGGGATATTAGTACCGATTTCTCAGTGTTATCCCCCTGTTATGGGTAGGTTGCATACGCGTTACGCACCCGTGCGCCGGTCGCCGGCAACTGAAGCAAGCTTCAATCCCGCTGCCCCTCGACTTGCATGTGTTAGGCCTGCCGCTAGCGTTCATCCTGAGCCAGGATCAAACTCTCCATTGTA
>NZ_JBBMFL010000043.1:0-1571 GCF_040095975.1 Alistipes intestinihominis | reverse complement strand
TTTTCCTGTTACAATCCAAATAAAATTGGATCAAAGTTTTCGGTTAAATTTGTTTTTATCTTATTTACAGCGTATTGCATTTCTTGGTGAACTTCTCGGCCAAAGGTCAAGGCACGAGAGCCTCCGCCGGCCTTTGATCGAGCCGGTGCGGAGGCACATCGTGCTTAACACCTTTGGCTCTCTCGAAAGCCGAGATTTCAGAACCCGAAAAAATCCTTCGATAAACAGATTTTCCTTAGCGGTCAGCTCTCTGCCGCATATCCCTTATTAGTTTACAAAGGCCAGAGGAGCAGATTATTTTAAGCGGACGTTAACGCCGCAACAACTATGTAGTATTCTCTCTGGGAAAATCCGTTTACCGGAAGGGTTTCTCTATGACACGATACTATTGACATATTCGGTCTGATGTTTCAGCACAAAGAATAGACGGTTTACCAGTTTGCGGGCGACCTTTACGATAGCTTTGCTCTTGGGCATCCGTTTGCATTGTTCCGTATAGAACAGGTTCATCGCAGGGTCTTGACGTACCGCCACCCATGCCGCTTCTATCAGGTTACAGCGCATAACGGCGTGTTTTCGTATGGTAATATCCCCCGTCCCATCTTTCTCTCCGCTGGAGTGGCACATCGGGATCATTCCGATATAGGCAGCCAGTTGTTCGGCATTGCGGAAGCGGGTTATGTCGCATATCTCGGAGAGGAACGCCATTCCCGTAGCCTGCCCGAACCCCGGAACGCTCATAATCAACCGCAGCGGTTCGCGGAATCGATCCGTCTTGGCCAATGTCCGTAAAGCCCGTGTCATCTCCAGTTTCTGACGGCGTAACTCTTCCAGATGCCGGATATGAATGTCGAGGGCCTGACGGCCGCTCGGGGTGAGCGTCTCTATCTCCTTCAACCAGGCGAAAAAGCGCTTCGACCAGTTGGAAAACGGAGTGAGAAACTCCTGCGGAATCTCGATGCCTAAATACCGAAGTTGAGACTTGAGCCGATTCTTCTGACGGGTCGTGTCTTTGGTTATCGAGTTCTTCAATCTTATCAAGGAACGCATCTCCAACGATACGCTGTCCGGCGTATAAATGCCTTTCAGCTCGTTGGCTCTTAAACTCCGCGCCAGCTTACCGCTGTCCACGGTGTCGGTCTTACGCAGCTTTTCGCTGCTCTTGGTCGGCACGTCGGCCGGATTGACCACGATGTTGTCGATCCCTAAGGCCGTCAGACGCTCGTGTATCCAAAATCCGCAGAAGCCCGCTTCGTACACCGAGTGATACTCGGCGCCCGGATAACTCCGAGTTAAAAATCCGTACAACGCTTCTGGGCTCGGATGCTGGCTAAACTTCTTCAATACGGAGGTTTCGGACAAGACCGTAACCGACCAACTCTTCAAATGGACGTCGATTCCTACATAAATCTTTTGTCCTCTGAAACTAATTTTGTTTCTTTGCTCTCTCATGGCTATCGTCGTTTTAGTTAGTAAAGGTTTTGCAGCTTTAATCTAACCAAAATCTCGATAGCTTTTTCATTTATCCGCTATCATCGCGGCTTACCCTGATTGTAAACATAGGGATTATT
>NZ_JBBMFL010000042.1:0-1589 GCF_040095975.1 Alistipes intestinihominis | reverse complement strand
ATCGGGGTCGGACATCTGCTCGGGCCGTTGAAGAAAACGGCCTTCCTATTCGGAATCCCGATCTTTGTCGTAGAATAGCGTAACTTTACCTTAAAACTTAAAAAATGAATACATTGAAACAATTCTGTGCAAGACTGTTCTGTGCAGCCAGCCTGTCGCTCTACGCCGCGACCGCTCTGTCGGCTCAACCGCAGGAGCATCAGCAGTCGCTGCCCCGGGACCTCGAAGCCATTGTCGGAGATCCGTCATTGCTCCGGAAACCCGAAGGTTTGACCGTAGCCTGCTACACATTTCCTAATTATCATGCTTCAGCCCTCCACAACGAGCTCTATTCCCCCGGATGGACCGAATACAACCTCATCCGAAGTGCACGTCCCTGGTTCGAAGGCCATCAACAGCCCCGGACGCCGTTGCTGGGAGAACTGGACGAAAGCCTGCCTTCGACTTGGGAGGTCTACAACAAGCTCTGCAAAAACAGCGGCATCGACGTACTGATCTGGGACTGGTATTGGTACGACGGCAAGCCCTGCCTCCACGAGGCGCTCGAAGAAGGGTTTCTCGAAGCGAAGAACACCAACGACGTGAAATTCGCCTGCATGTGGACCAATCATCCCTGGTATATCCTCTATCCCACGAAGCAGACCGACGGAAGCAACGCCTATCCGCCCAGTTTCGATGCCCCGGACTTTTCCTATGAAGAGGCTTTCCGAAGTCTGGCATACATCGTTTCACGCTATTGCCATTTGGAAAACTATTGGCGTATCGACGGCAAACCGGTAATCTGTATCTGGGACCCCAACCGGCTCGAACAACGGCTCGGACTCTCCGAAACCAAACGGCTCTTCCAGGAACTCGAAGCCTATGCCCGCACATTGGGACACGAGGGATTGCATTATCACTCGTCCGGTTTCTACACTCCGAATTCCAAGGAGGTGGGTTACAGTACGGCAGGGTCGTACAATCCGTTCACCTGGGTGGCCGATCATTACCAGCCGCAGGAGGTCGAACTTCCCGATTACGGCGTAGTCGCCGCCGACGTAGCCACGAAACTCTGGCCCGAACACTATGGCCGTTTCGAAATCCCCTATCTTCCGTCGCTCTCTCCCGGTTGGGATTCGACACCTCGCTACATAGAGCCGTCCAACGGACGTTCGGCCAGCCCCGAACGTCGTAAATGGCCGTCATGCGTCATTCTCGAAAACGAAAATCCCGCGGCTTTCAAGGCTCTCGTACAAGCGTCGTTCGCCTATCTCAATCAGCGTCCCGACGTGCCGCGCATCATCACCATCGCATGCTTCAACGAATGGAGCGAAGGCCACTACCTGCTTCCCGACAATCGGTTCGGATACGGAATGCTCGAAGCTCTGGCCGAAGCCTTGGGAAAGGAGGGTAACCAGAACCGCATCGGCCGTCAAACCAATCGGTAGCCAAACGATTCAATAACATCATCAATTTTAACCCACCATGAAAAAAGCACTGTTCAAATTCAGTTACGTGATGTTTCTGACACTATTCATCGGCATCACCGGAGCCGAAGCAAAAAAAGATCAGAAACAGTCCCCGGTCTACCGTCTTCCCGACGACTTGCA
>NZ_JBBMFL010000041.1:0-1648 GCF_040095975.1 Alistipes intestinihominis | reverse complement strand
CGATGGATGTTTTCAAGATTTCAAAGAACGAGGGATCATCCCCTTACACGTAGCCTTCAGAGCCTTTCTGATACTGGTTCCGATCGCTGCGATTTTGTAATAAACACGATCTGCCGCCTGTTCCTTTGGAATGGGCGGCAGATCAATTCCTATAAACCGGCACAACAAGGGTTCTGACAATTATTTTTGAAAAAATTACTTTAGCACGCCCCGGCAACGCCGGGGTTAATTTTTTCACCCGAAGGGCCGCAGGAAAATAATTGACAGGTTCATTGGCCGGCAAAATCCAGTAATCGACCTTTGTATCAGATATGGCCTGAAGGCAACGTGTAAGGGGATGAGACCGCGGGCGGCGGAATCCTAAAAACAACAGGAGTCCAAAACCCGCAGCCTGGTCGGGCCCAGAGAGAAAATACCGCTCTCCCGAGCGGAGCGAGGGGTACTCTACCGCGACGTGGAGAAACGTGCAACTTGCAACGACCTGCAAGTCGCACGTTTTAGGAGCGACAAAGGCCCCTCGATGTATCGAGGGGCCGGGGAAAAGTCCTGAAAAAAGGGGCCGAAGCCCCTACCCTGCAATGTCATCAGGTTGGGTGTCGCCGAATAGCTGCGCATCGAGACGTTCGCCGATGAACCGCACGACCTGACGCACATCGCTCAGAACCGAGAAGATGAATGCAGGTTCCGCGCGGATCTTCTCCAGCCAGCCTTTCAAGTAGGCGACGTTCTCTGAACGGATGCCGCTCGAAATCCCGAGGCCGCAACCGGCCAGAGCTGCCGAAAATTCAGCGACCAGCTCCTCGCGGCCGTAAGCCTGACGCGACCGATCCTCGAAGTGCCGGTCCAGACGGTCGGCAGTACCCGTCGAATGGCTCATCTCGTGAAGAAGCGTGGAATAAAATGCCTCCAGATCGGAGAACTGCTCTTTGAGAGGCACGACGATAATATCGTCCGCCGGAGAGTAGGACGCCCGGTCGCCGACCTTCAGGCGGATCGGACAGACCCAGGATTGCGCCTCGAGCATACGCTCGAGAGTCGGATGCGCCGTGCCTGCGGGACGCCGGGGATGAGCCTGCCGGTCGAAGATCTGCTGCCAACGCTGCGGATACCGTTCGGCAAAGTCCGTTTGGTCGAGATTCAGTACCGGGTAAAAACGCAAGCTGAACCGCAGCACATACTCCTTGCGCTCGGATTCGGAAAGATTTTTGAAATCCTCTACCGAAAGATAGCGGGGTTTGCCTTCAACCGGAGTGGCGGCCAGGTAAAAGGGCTTCCAGAAAATCACCGGAAATTGTTTCGAGCCCTTGCGGACCTGCAAACCGAGTTCTTTGGCCTGCTTAAAGGTGACGAATACCGGGCTCTGGTAGCCCTTAACCTCCGTAAGCATAAGCAACGTCAGAATGTTCGCGCCGGTATAATTCCTCCCGGAGACAATGTTGTAGGGAAGAACGCCCTGTCCGAAGATCCACGGCTTCTGCCAGGATTCGGTCATGGACTCGATCTTGGCGATCATCAATTCTGCGAAATGCGAAGAGACTTTCTCGAGAACATCAGAATGTGACATAACGTAAATGCAGACTTTATCCTCCTGCGCCGGAGTTCTAAACTGCCTGAAACGCTCAGAACAGCGATGCAGACTCAGCCGATC
>NZ_JBBMFL010000040.1:0-1801 GCF_040095975.1 Alistipes intestinihominis | reverse complement strand
ATATACGCATGCTGTTACATGAATAAACATACAGCTATTCAGTCGGCTAACCATACAGTCAAACGTATGATCATTTGATCAATCATACACACATGCAGTCATCTGCATGTGTATTCGCACAGCCGATTGTACATGTATTCATTTATTCAGTCGAGCAGTCGGCCGATAGATATTTCAGCTATCCGACTAAGCGGCCATTCGATCGTTCGGTCGGACAAATTATCGCATGATCGAACGTCTCATGCCGGTTTCGGCCCTTTGCCGCTTGTGGCTTCGAAGTGGCGGGAAGAGGCATTGTCTCCGATGAACCGAATCGCAGAATCGGTCGGTATCTTTGCCGCTGTAACAATTCCGACGTAGATGGAAGCCGCCTTGCCCGTTTTTACGGCGGCCGGTTCAATAGTCCGTCCGACGAGCGGACGGAACGTATTTGCAAAGGGCAAATAGCAAGCTGTGTTTTCCGTTACCCGAAACTATTTCCGTAACGGAAAACAGCTTGCCCGCAAGGGGGGGGGAGCACCTCCGAAGTCGGCGCTTTTCGACAGGCGGCTCCGCCACGAACGAATCGCAATTTTCAGCAACCGGCGAGGCGAGGGCCTCACCTCAAAAATTTCGATTATGGAGAAAAACAGACCGACCCGCAAAGGTCGAGGGGGACGTCCCGCGAAAACAGATACCGCTTCGCATTGTGTCATGGTGCGATTCAACGATACGGAACACGCCCGATTTCTGACGATGTACGAGCAATCGGGGCTGTCGTCGAAGGCTGCTTTTATCAAGGCACGGGTCTTCGGCGATGTGTTCCGGGTGATAAAAACCGATCGCGGAACGCTGGAATACGTGGCCAAACTGACGCAACTGCACGCTCAATATCGGGCGATCGGAGTCAACTATAATCAAGTTGTCAAAGAACTGCGTATTCGCTTTTCCGAACGAAAAGCATTGTCGTTGCTCTACAAGCTGGAAAAAGCGACCATGCAACTCGTCGATATCAACTCCCGGATCGTCGCGCTTTCCGAAGAGTTTCAAAAGCGATGGTAGCCTACATCATTCACTTCTTATTTCGATGCCTCCATGTCCGCATACGTTGCAAGAGAGCTTGTTTTGCCTTGTCGATCCACGGAGTGGGATTATTACGCAATTTCATATCGCAGAACGTGCGCGAAAGATTCGTGTCGAGTTGGATATTGAAGACTTTGGCAATGTAGGCCGCCAACTGCGAGAGCGGAACATTGCCGAAACTGCGTTTGCTGTCGAGCAGATAGATCAGTTCCGTCAAATCCGTCTTGCTGTCCTGCCATGTCAGTCGAACCGAGGGCAGCGAATCGGTGGAAGCTGTCTTTACATATTCCAGTGCTTCTAACTCGCCTTTCAGATAAGCCGATAACAATTCGTTGGCCAACAATTTAGCCACCTTGAAATCGGCATTGGTAGAGAACATCGGATCGCGTTCGTAGTGGAACGATTCGAGGTAAAGGGCTGTGTCAATACGTCCTCGCAGATAGTAAAGCGAATCCAGATGCGTAAGACCAGAACGGTAATAGCGCACGAAATCCGATCGTTTGGTATTATAGCGGTTGATTGCTTTTATTTCGTCGATCAAATATGCCTTTTGTGATTCCACACCTACGGGCCGGTTCATTTCAATGTTGTAAACCTTGCGATAATAAATCAAACGATGATACAAACGAGGCTTGATGATCTTGAAAAACTCTATTTCTTCGGCCTCATTCTTGAATGTATAGGTTGAAATAAAATTCCTCAACTGCTGAAAGGCATCGCCCAATACGAGCGATGCCTC
>NZ_JBBMFL010000039.1:0-2611 GCF_040095975.1 Alistipes intestinihominis | reverse complement strand
GTTCGGCATTGCCTTTATGTAGTATGGCAGTATTAGGCAGGCCAATGCGCATGCAATGTATTTCGTCATAGTATTTAGGATTGTAGGTTCAGTTCGTTCTGCGGTTTCAGGAGGCTTCCTTGTGTGAATTCCCTGTATTTGGAAGGGGTCATTCCTGTTTTTTTCTTGAATACGATGTTGAAGTATGAGGGCGTCTCGAACCCCACGGCATATGCGATCTGCTGACAGTTCATTTCGGAGTTGGTTAGCAGTTCCTTGGATTTTGATATCTTCAGCTCCTGCATGTATTGGTTTGGGGCGAACCCCGTGTACTCCTTGAATATGCGCCGGAACCAGGAGTATCCCATCCCGATCTGCCTGGCGATCGCTTCTCCCGGCAGATTTTGTTCGATGTTCTCCTGCATCAGGATTTTCGCTTTGGCGATCTGCCCGTCGATGTTCTTGTCACGGAAAGCCATCTGTCTGTCCTCGCTGTACGCGAACCCGAGCAGGAGGTTGACGATTCCGGCCAGAATCTGTTGATGGCCCGACCCCTGTTGTTGTGCTACCGTTGCGGCCCAGCGGTAAAGGTGGTATATCTCCTCGTGGATGCCGATGCTGAACACGGCCTTCTCCCGGACGAAAAACCGCGCTGCCACCCGTTTTTCGATGTCCGGCCCCGTGAATCCGACCCAGGATTCGTGCCATCCGGTGTGCGGATCGGGACGGTAGTTGTGCCATTCTCCCGGAAAGAGCAGGAACATGTCTCCCTCCCGGATTTCACACTCCTTTTGCCGGGTGGACGCGAACTGTCCTCTGCCCCGGGTGATGTATACCAGTTGGTATTCGTTGAGGACTCGCCCCTTTTCGGTTGAAAAGAGATAGCGGGTGGGGTGGTTGCGCGACGGGTATTCGGCTTGCGGCGGGATGTTCTGGTGCCCGGCCGTGGTTACGACCATTCCCCAAAGCATATCCTGGTCGTTCGACATCAGGTATTTTACGTGACTTTCTTCCATTGTGAGAAAATGATATCGGCAAATTTTGAAATCTCCAGTGCAATTATAGGAATAAATGTTTATATGGGGCTTTATATTTTGACAAAATTTCATGTCAGAAAATGAAATCATCAAATCAATGCGAGAAATAGTGCTTGCGATGAATTCCATAGCTTTGCTGAAAATTCGTTACTTGCATTTGATGATTTTATGGAACACACAACGACACGGGCCCGTATCGGGCTCTTTGCTACGGGACTCGATACGTATTGGAACCAGTTCGAAGGTCTTCGCGACCATCTGAACGCTTACAGGGCGGAGATCGTTGCCGGGATCGAAAGAACGGGCAACGTCGAGGTCGTCGATGGGGGCATGGTGGATTCGCCCGAAAAGGCGCTCGCGGCAGCGTCTCTGCTGGCCCGGCGGGAGGTGGACCTCGTATTTTTGTATGTCGCCACTTATTGTCTCTCCTCGACGATTCTGCCCGTGGCCCAGCGCATCGGATGCCCCGTCATCGTGCTGAACTTGCAGCCTTCGGCCGCCATCGACTACCGGAAGATCAATGCACTCGGCGACCGGGGACGGATGACCGGAATGTGGTTGGAGAACTGTCAGGCTTGCTCCGTTCCGGAGATCGCCAACGTGTTCAACCGGGCCGGGTTGCGTTACGACATCGTCACCGGTTATTTGAAAGATGCTTCGGCCTGGGAACAGATCGGGGAGTGGGTGGCCGCGGCGAAAGTTTACCGGGGCATGCGTGAGAACCGGCTGGGTATTCTGGGCCATTATTACGGGGGCATGCTCGACGTTTATACCGACATCACGCGCCAGTCCGCTGTCTTCGGGACGCATTTGGAGATGTTGGAGATGTGTGAGTTGAAACGTTTCCGGGAGCAGTTGACCGAGGATGATGTGAATGCCAAGCTCGGGGAATTCCGTTCGAACTTCGAGGTGAGTCCGGAATGCGAAGATTCGGAACTTCGGCGAGCGGCGGCGACATCGGCGGCATTGGACCGGATGGTCGAAAACCACCGGCTCGGGGCAATGGCCTATTATTACGAGGGCGAAGGTGCGTATGAAGATATTGCGACTTCCGTAATCGCCGGGAATACGTTGCTTACGGGGCGCGGCATCCCCGTTGCCGGCGAGTGCGAGGTGAAAAATGCCCAGGCGATGAAGATTCTGTCGTTGTTGGGCGCCGGAGGATCGTTCTCGGAGTTCTATGCAATGGATTTCAACGATGATATCGTGATGTTGGGACATGACGGACCGGCCCATTTCGAGATTTCCGAAGGCCGCGTCGGCCTTGTGCCGTTGCCGGTCTATCACGGCAAGCCCGGAAAGGGTCTTTCGATTCAGATGTCGGTGAAACAAGGGCCGGTGACGTTGCTTTCGGTCTGTGAGAACGGAAAGGGTGTTTACCTGTTGGCTGCCGAAGGCGAAGCGGTCGAGGGTCCGACCTTACAGATCGGCAACACCAACAGCCGTTATCGCTTCGGATGCGGAGCCCGGAAATTCATGGATGCCTGGTGCAAAGCAGGTCCTTCTCATCATTGCGCCATCGGGGTCGGACATCTGCTCGGGCCGTTGAAGAAAACGGCCTTCCTATTCGGAATCCCGATCTTTGTCGTAGAATA
>NZ_JBBMFL010000038.1:0-2864 GCF_040095975.1 Alistipes intestinihominis | reverse complement strand
GCCGGGTCCGATGAATTTGTGATAAATCACAAAGAAAAAAATCCTCGGAGCTGCGGCTCCGAGGATCTGATGTTGATGCGTGAAGGGAAGAAGCACATCATGCGCTCATGCGCCGGCGGATCAAATCCATGTTCCGCTCTACCAGGTTAATGATCCTGTCATGGTATTCCGTCGGTTTGTTACAGACTCCACGACTTTGAACAACCTGGAACGTTTTCAACGAAACTTCGACGGTCTCAATATGCTCCTCGCCGATCTGGGCTGTAAGAATAAGGCAATCAGGTCGTGAGTAATAAGCACTCGTATAAACGCAATGGTGCATCAGTTCACCTTCCTGCACATACTCTGCAACACTTT
The DNA here is from genome assembly GCF_040095975.1 of Alistipes intestinihominis. Taxonomy (NCBI): domain Bacteria; kingdom Pseudomonadati; phylum Bacteroidota; class Bacteroidia; order Bacteroidales; family Rikenellaceae; genus Alistipes; species Alistipes intestinihominis. Next base: position 2,507 of record NZ_JBBMFL010000038.1, on the reverse strand, counting down.
CAAGAACCCGGACACAGATTATATCGTCGGCAAAGCTAATACCGAAGAACCGCGATTTCAACTCCCGGAAATTCTCTTCGGCTTCCTGAGCCTGGCGAAGTTTGCGCTGAAATTCTTCCTTTTTCAAACGTTCACGTTTCTTGCGTTCGAATCGGTCATGCTCGGCCTCGAGGTCCGCCGGGCAGACATATCGGGCACTCAATACGTCCTTATTGAAATACCGCAACAAGTCGATGTAGTCGCACCACATCGACGCATCCGGAATCAGATAACCCTGACGCATGCAGATCCGGACCGACGGCCAGTATCTCGCATCGGAACACACATGGCTCCGAATCTCGTGAGCCAACATCGGATACTGACCGGCTTTAAGTAAGGTTTCGGCTCGGCAGTTATCCAAGAGTGCCAGGAACAGACGCAGCGGAGAAATCCCGTGAAGATCCCCACAGAATCCGTTACGCCTGAGCGCCGGAATAACACTCTTTCGAGGATAGATAAAGCCCGGGGTGATGTCGTAGCACATCTTATAAGGCCGGACCTCGAGAGGACTGCTCCAGTTCCAACTATCTCTATACCATGATAACATAGGCCGCAGACGGGCAATGGATACCACTTTGCCAGCTGGTGTGATCCATAGTTGGACAACCTCCTGGCAGCCATACCAGGCTTCACGGCCGACATGTCGGGTAACGTACAAGTCGAAAAAGCGAATGACCTGGCAGCCTCCGCAGGTTGTCAGAATGCAGTAATAGGCTTCATCCCGCTTAAACCGCCGTTTGCGTGTCTCGATGATCTCGATAGTTCGCCCGCAATGCGGGCAGACAGCGGGTCCTGGTTTGAGCGTCTTGTCAAACCATTCGTAACCGCACTCAAGGCAAGACGCCGTACCTTTTCGGGTAAGGCGTCCATAATGGTCAAAGCAATGCTGAAAGGCCCATTCTTTCTGTCTCTCCGAGACCGGCGCAAGACGCTGGCTCAAGGAGTAAATACGTTGTTGAAGTTTCGTTCTCGCTTTCATGTCAGAAAAGGCTGGCTTGTTCGACTTTCTCGGCGGGTTCCGGCTGTGTGGCCGGTTTCTTTTTCTTAGGCTGCATAAGGTTGGCGTAGGCTTCCCTCTCGGCACGCTGCATAGCGGCCTGACGAGCCTGAGCCTTTTCTTCCTCGGTCAGCTCGACGACATGATCGATGCGAACATCGCACTGCAAGGGTTTGCCGATGTCGATGTCCTCCTCGTCGAAATAGTGAACCGCCATACTGAAGATCTCATCATCGTCAAAGCCCGCACACTCAGACTGCCTTACGCAGTTCAGAATGTAGGTAATACAATCGTCGATGTTCTTCTTGGGATTCCAAAACTTCGCAGCGAACCGCTCATCCACCTCGGACAATTCTTCCAAATACGTTTGGATACGTTGCTTGAATCTTTCCGATCCTTTCATACGATATATTGCAGACTTTATCCTCCTGCGCCGGAGTTCTAAACTGCCTGAAACGCTCAGAACAGCGATGCAAACTCAGCCGATCCGGGCGACTGCTTCAAAGGCAAGGACCCGGAAGGAAATATTTGCCGTCGAGACATCGACGGGCGCAGCGGACAAATATTTCTGAATCGGGCCAGGCGTCCAGCCTAACCAGGCTGGACGATCCTTGCCGCTGTCGAACGGATGTCGGCTAACTTCGCATCCATGTTGTGAGTGAGTAATACTGCTCTCCCCCGGACGACGAGTTCGCTCGCCGAGCGAAGGCGGCCGCGAGCTGGGCCCGGCGGCATAGTTGCCGGGGCTGCGAGTTCAGGGGGCCCGAAGGCCGTGCGAAAAGATCGGAGATCGGCACGGCGAGATAGCCGGTGGACAACCGGCAACCGGCTATGGCCGGGTCCGATGAATTTCTATGTGATGAATCACAAAAAAAGAGGGGCTTAGCCCCTCCTCCATCATCCAATGATGTGGATTTCTCCGGAAATCCCGAGTTCACGAAGGTTGCGAAGCAGGCGGCCGAGATGTTTAGCCTCCTGCTCCTTCGCATTGGAACCAGGCGTATCGAGCCAGGTGTTGATGTCTGACTTGTAATTGTCGGTCCGTTCGACAAGATCATCGATAACATTCACCAGGTTGTCTAAATACACCTCCGGAACACGGTTCGTCTCGGTTCCGGAATCATCCAGAAGGCGGACTTCGAAAAGATCCAGACCCTCGTCGTAGAGCACAGCGACCCAGCCTTTGTGCTTGAAACCACTGACATGGAACCAAAGGCCCTCCATATCATCCCTACGATACGGAGCCCGTTTCTCCAAGCCCCACGACATCTGAATTGCCGGAGCCGATCTCAAAATCGACCAAATGTACTTTGCCATATCCATGACTGTGATGCAGACTTTATCCTCCTGCGCCGGAGTTCTAAACTGCCTGAAACGCTCAGAACAGCGATGCAGACTCAGCCGATCCGGGCGACTGCTTCAAAGGCAAGGACCCGGAAGGAAATATTTGCCGTCGAGACATCGACGGGCG
>NZ_JBBMFL010000037.1:0-3179 GCF_040095975.1 Alistipes intestinihominis | reverse complement strand
CTTGAAGAGGCGGCTACCTACTCTCCCACGGGAAAACCGCAGTACCATCGGCGTTAGTGAGCTTAACTTCTCTGTTCGGAATGGGAAGAGGTGGGACCTCACTGCTATAACCACCTAAAAGAACCTGTGCTTCAATGTATCGAAGCCGTGCGAATGACACTTTCCGTATCATAACCCGTCGCACCCGGTAAGAGTTGACATATCGCGGAAATGAGATAAAGAATTGCTGTAAGAAAGCCGTTCGGGTAATTAGTACTGCTCGGCTTTGACATTACTGTCTTTACACCTGCAGCCTATCAACGTAGTCGTCTCCTACGCCCCTCAAGGGAAGACTTATCTTGGGGATGGCTTCGCGCTTAGATGCTTTCAGCGCTTATCCAAACCGAACGCGGCTACTCGGCGGTACACTTGGCAGCATAACCGATACACCGGAGGTTCGTCCAACTCGGTCCTCTCGTACTAAAGTCAGGACCCCTCAATCTTCCTACGCCCGCAACAGATAGAGACCGAACTGTCTCACGACGTTCTGAACCCAGCTCGCGTGCCACTTTAATCGGCGAACAGCCGAACCCTTGGGACCTTCTCCAGCCCCAGGATGTGACGAGCCGACATCGAGGTGCCAAACCGCCGCGTCGATATGAGCTCTTGGCGGCGATCAGCCTGTTATCCCCGGAGTACCTTTTATCCTTTGAGCGATGGCCAGTCCACACAGAACCACCGGATCACTATACCCTGCTTTCGCACCTGGTCGACTTGTTGGTCTCACAGTCAAGCACCCTTATGCTATTGCACTCTGCGCACGGTTACCATTCGTGCTGAGGGTACCTTGGGAAGCCTCCGTTACGCTTTTGGAGGCGACCACCCCAGTCAAACTACCCACCAAACGGTGTCCCCTTCGCAGGGTTAGAATCCAAGTACACAAAGGGCCGTATTTCAACGTTGACTCCACGAACACTGGCGTGCCCGATTCACAGTCTCCGGCCTATCCTACACATTGTGTACCCAAATTCAGCGTTAAGCTATAGTAAAGGTTCACGGGGTCTTTTCGTCCCGTTGCGGGTACCCGGCATCATCACCGGGACTACAATTTCACCGAGCTCACGGTTGAGACAGTGTCCAGATCGTTACACCATTCGTGCAGGTCGGAACTTACCCGACAAGGAATTTCGCTACCTTAGGACCGTTATAGTTACGGCCGCCGTTTACTGGGGCTTCGATTCAATGCTTCTCTTGCGATGACATCCCCTCTTAACCTTCCAGCACCGGGCAGGTGTCAGGCCCTATACGTCTTCTTTCGAATTTGCAGAGCCCTGTGTTTTTGATAAACAGTCGCCTGGACCTCTTCGCTGCGCCCTACTCGCGTAGGGACCCCTTTTCCCGAAGTTACGGGGTTAATTTGCCTAGTTCCTTAACCGTGATTCACTCGAGCACCTTAGGATACTCTCCTCGACCACCTGTGTCGGTTTACGGTACGGGTGACATATGCTTAAACTTAGAAGATTTTCTCGGAAGTCTACTTGGGTGAACTATCGGATTGGCCGTAGCCGCTCCGTACTGTCAGGTTTCAGCAAGGACTAACTCTTAATCTGTCCCTATACCTACGCCCTTTAACCGCCTATTCCGTCAGGCGGCGTCACTTACGTTCCTTCGTCTCTCCATCGAGGCATATGTCAGTATCGGAATATTAACCGATTGTCCATCGAGATCACCGTTCGGCTTACCCTTAGGACCCGACTAACCCTGATCCGATTAGCGTTGATCAGGAAACCTTGGTCTTGCGGTGTGCGGGTTACTCTCCCGCATTATCGTTACTCATGCCTACATTTGCTTTTCCATAAACTCCACCTATCCTCACGGAAGGGCTTCGACGTCAATGGAATGCTCCCCTACCGCACTCTCGTGCCCAGAACTTCGGTGGTATACTTGATGCCCGTTTATTATCCACGCTTTGCCGCTCGACTAGTGAGCTGTTACGCACTCTTTGAATGAATAGCTGCTTCCAAGCTAACATCCTAGCTGTCTCTGCAGCAAAACATCGTTAGATCAACTTAGTATACTCTTCGGGACCTTAGTTGCTGGTCTGTGTTGTTCCACTCTCGTAACCGGACATTAGCACCCGGTCGCTCACTGCTGTAAATCATACTACTGGCATTCGGAGTTTGTCAGGATTTGGTAGGCGGTGAAGCCCCCGCATCCAATCAGTAGCTCTACCTCCAGTAGACTCTCAATTACAACGCTGCCCCTAAAGGCATTTCGGGGAGTACGAGCTATTTCCCAGCTTGATTAGCCTTTCACCCCTACCCTCAAGTCATCGAGAAGCTTTTCAACGCTTATTCGTTCGGTCCTCCAGTTGGTTTTACCCAACCTTCAACCTGCTCAAGGGTAGATCGCAAGGTTTCGCGTCTACAACCACTGACTGGCCGCCCTGTTCAGACTCGCTTTCGCTTCGGCTCCGTGCATTCATGCACTTAACCTCGCCAGTGATTAGTAACTCGTAGGCTCATTATTCAATAGGCACGCCGTCACGGCACGAAGCCGCTCCGACCGGTTGTAAGCGTATGGTTTCAGGTTCTATTTCACTCCCCTGTTCGGGGTTCTTTTCACCTTTCCCTCACGGTACTGGTTCACTATCGGTCTCTTGGGAGTATTTAGCCTTACCGGGTGGTCCCGGCGGATTCAGACAGGATTCCTCGTGTCCCGCCCTACTCAGGATACTGCTATCGCTTGACATACTTACCTGTACGAGCCTTTCACTCTCTATGGATGAACTTTCCAGATCATTCCAGTTCGTTGTCATTTGAATATCGCAGTCCTACAACCCCGGCTTTGCCGTAACAAAACCGGTTTAGGCTGCTTCCCGTTCGCTCGCCGCTACTTAGGAAATCGATGTTTCTTTCTTTTCCTCCTCCTACTAAGATGTTTCAGTTCAGAGGGTTGGCCTCCGTTACCGGATGCTGGATCTTCTATCCAGCGGGTTGTCCCATTCAGAAATCTCCGGATCAAATCTTGTTTGCAAATCCCCGGAGCTTTTCGCAGCTTACCACGTCTTTCTTCGCCTCCAAGAGCCTAGGCATTCCCCATACGCCCTTATTTACTTTCTTACAACTTCCAACACGGCCTATTGATTCCGTGTCGGAACTCTATCTCATCTCCTCAAATATGTCAATGTACGTTACGAA
>NZ_JBBMFL010000036.1:0-3294 GCF_040095975.1 Alistipes intestinihominis | reverse complement strand
CAAATATACGAAGAAAATCGGATAAAGCGGGGGAACGGGGCGTAATAATGTAAGTTGTTGAAATGCAGAATCGCAATGGGTAGAACCTCAGTCCCTTGCCGAATGACCGAAAAGCAGGATTTCGAGGAGTTAAGCGAGGTTTTCGTTACTTATCCGTTGCCTTTTTCGGGTCGAAAAAAAGGCTGTCGGGGCCTTGATTCCGACCTCCGAAAACGGTTCTGCTCTTCGAGGAACACCGTTTTTCTCACGAAACTCTACGACAAAGATAGTCGTTTTACTCGGAGTTTCACCAAAAGACGGTTTCGGAGGTAAAGGCATAGTATCTTATTCTATGTCTCGCTTCGTTTTTCATGGCTTCAAATAACTCTATATCAACGTTTTCATTAAGCCGAAAGCAATCGAGTTGACTCGAATTGCTGAGGCGAGAAAACGTCTGTCGAAGACGAACTAATTTTGTAAACGGTTAATAGAGTTATGAATCAAGATGATGTAAAGGTTACGTTCTACCTTAAAAAGAACGAATCGGACGGTGCGGGTCGTTGCCCCGTTATGGGTCGTTTGACTATCGGCCGTTCGGAAAGCGTGTTCAGCGCCAAGATGCTCGCACCGCTTTCGTTGTGGATGTCCGGTCGTGCCAAAGGCAAAAGCGCCGAGGCCGTCGAAATCAACCGTCGATTGGACGAGCTGCGGGCTTCGGCTATCAGCATATACCGCGAGCAATCTGTCGTTCGTGAACGGGTAACGGCCGAGGAGGTCAAATGCCTGCTGCTGGGTATGGCTTTCGGGCAGGAGGCGCTGCTCGATTACTTCCGTTCGTTCATCGAGCATTTCGAGAAACAGGTGGGTATAAATCGCACGGTCAAATCGGCAAACACCTATCGTTGCGTCTATGAACACGTTGAGCGGTTCTTATTGAAGCGGTTTCGGCTGTCGGATATTCCTTTTTCGGCTTTGGATCGGTCGTTCATCGACAAGTTCGACCTGTATCTGCGCACGGAGCGGCAGTTAGCTCCGAACACGATCGTGCTATATATGTCGCGTCTGCATACGGTAATTAACAAAGCTATCGCCGCAGGCATCATTACTGCCGACCCGTTCGCCAGATACGAACCTCCGCGTCCCGAACGCAAACGGCGTTACCTCACGCGCGAGGAGTTGCGGCAGCTGATGACTACACCGCTCCCTTCTCCGAGGCTCTATCTCGTCCGCGACCTGTTTTTGTTCTCCTGCTATACGGGTATCAGCTACGGCGATATGTGCCGGCTAACAACTGCAAACCTCGAAACAGCCGAAGACGGAACAGTCTGGATCAAGGCTACACGGGAGAAAACGAACGTGGAGTTCGAGATACCGCTGCTCGAATTGCCGCTTCATATCATCGACAAGTATCGTGATACGACACCGGACGGCAATTTGCTCCCTATGTACGGGAACTCGGAGTTGAACAGAGGATTGAAACAGCTTGCCGCTGCTTGCGGCATCGACCGCAAGCTGACCTTTCATATGGCCCGCCATACCTACGCGACGGAAATCACGCTCTCGCACGGCGTGCCGATGGAGACGGTCAGCCGTATGCTGGGACACAGCAGGGTCGATATGACGCAGATATACGCCCAAGTGACGGACAACAAGATCGACACCGATACGCAGTCGCTCGACGAACGGATTGCAGAACGGTTTACGGTAGCCATTTAACTTTCAACCTTTGGAGACAACAGTTATGGAAAAGAATAATATGAAACGCCGCAGCACGTTCGCCGTGTTGTTTTATATCAACCGCACGAAAGTCCGCAAGGACGGCTTGTGCCAGCTCTTGTGTAAGGTGAGTATCGACGCCGAAGCGGCACAGATCGGAACGAAAATCGCGGTAGACCCCGCAATCTGGAATCCGGCGACAGGGCGTGCCGACGGCCGCAGCCGCAATGCCAACGAGGTAAACCGCGCCATCGACGCACTGACAGAGGAAATCAAGACGCATTACAAGCGAATCAATCTGTCGCTCGGCTTCGTAACGGCCGAATTGGTGAAGAATGCCGTGAAAGGCATCGGACAGAAACCGCTGACCCTTCTGGCTTTGTTTCGGGAACATAACGAGGAGTTCCGCAAGCGGGTCGGCATCGACCGCACGAAAGAGACTTACGAGAGCTATGTGCGTTCATACAACCATCTACGTGACTTCGTGCAGGAGAAATGCAGGCAGGAAGATATAACCTTGCGTAGCCTCGACCGGGAGTTCTACGATGCGTTCGACTTGTTCCTGCGCACGGAACGCCGCCTGCAACAGAAATCGGTACACGAGCACCTCTACCGATTGAAGAAGATGACCGTGCGGGCCGTCAATCAAGGAACATCGCGTCGCGACCCCTATGCTGTACTGCACCCCGAACTGCCCAAGCGCAGGAGCCGCCACCTGAAACTCGACGACTTGAAACGGTTGCTTGCAGAACAAGTCGCCGATCCCGAACTGCGACGAGCGAGGGACTGGTTCATCTTTTCGACCTTTACGGGACTGGCCTATGCCGACCTGAAACAGCTGTCGGAGAAACACATTACACAGGACGCGGAGGGTGTGCGGTGGATACATATCCGACGACAGAAGACCGGCACGGAATCGGTCGTGCGGCTGCTGGACGTACCTCTGCGGATTATCGAAAAGTATTGGGCCGAACGTACCAACGACCGGCTGCTACCGATTTGCTCCTACCGGAAGCTGCAAAAACTTATTCTCCGCTTGGGGGCTGCTTACGGAATTGAGAACCTGACCTTTCATAGGGCCCGGCATAATTTCGGAACGCATATCACGCTTTCGCTGGGCGTGCCGATAGAGACCGTCAGCCGCATGATGGGACACCGACGGCTGATGACCACCCAAATCTATGCCCATGTAACGGACAGAAAGGTGGACGAGGATACGAAGCAGCTGCGAGAACTTTCAGCGAGCCGAAAGCTCGAACTCTATGAAGAACCTATAAAGAATTAAGCGTATATGACAACTCAACCCATAACAATCGAAAACGGGCTGGTAACGATTCGCCCGACCGCCAACGGAGTATGGCTTACTCAGGCTCAAATTGCCGACTTGTTCGGAGTATTCTCTGCTGCCGTAAGCACGAATATCCGAGCGATACTCAAAAGCGACATTTTGTGCGAAGACTGCATTATCCGCCGCACACGCTGCCGAAACGGAAACATCGTCGAACGATACGATCTTGAAATGATTATGACATTAGCATTCCGACTGAAATCCAAGAATGCCGAGGTATTTAGACGCTGGATCGTTGAACGAGCGATGAC
>NZ_JBBMFL010000035.1:0-4582 GCF_040095975.1 Alistipes intestinihominis | reverse complement strand
CGGACGATGCTGGGATCGACATGCCGGGGAGTGCCGGCGGAGTGGAATCGTGGCTGAAAAGAATCGGAATTTGAGCCTCACAGCAAAGCGCGAGGCGAGATAAATCGTTATCTTTGCAAAAAACAGAGGCTGATGATATGGAACGATTGCATGTATTCGACTGTTCGAACGTCCTGATAGCGAGTTTTTTCACCGACGACCGGGGCTGTGCCCATGAGAACCGGGAACATACGCTTATCTATCTGTGTTCCGGTGAGCTCGAAATCGAGGAGCGCGGCAGGAAAACGGTGTTGCATCCGGGCGAATGCGCATTCATGCGGCGGGATAACCGGATGTGGTTGCAGAAACATGCCGATGCAGAGCATCCGTACCGTTCTGTCGTGCTGAAATTCACGAAACCCTTTCTGCGGGAGTTCTACCGGACGCTCGACCGGAAAGAGATTCCCGTGGAATCGAAACGTGAAAAAGTGAGCCTGCGCGTATTGCCTAATAACCGTCCCGACATCCGCAGCCTGTTCGAGTCGGTGATTCCCTATTTTGACGCAGGCGTGCAACCTTCCGACGACGTGTTGAAGCTCAAAATGATCGAGGGCGCTTATGTCTTGCTCAACACGGATAAGAACCTCTACGCCTCGCTGTTCGACTTCGTCGATCCGTGGAAAATAGACATCATCGACTACTTGAACGAGAACTACATGTACGACTTGTCGATGGAGGAGATCGCAAGCTATACGGGTCGCAGCCTGGCGACATTCAAGCGCGATTTCGCCAAGGTAAGCGACCTGACGCCGCAGAAATGGCTTATCAAGCGACGGTTGGAGGCTGCACACGAGTTGATAAAGTCCGGCAAGAAAAAAGTGACGGAAGCCTGCTTCGATGTCGGATTCAAGAACCTGTCGCACTTCTCGAAAGTCTATAAGGAGACTTATGGTTATGCGCCCAGCATGATCTGAGCCGGGAGAAAATCCGCAATGAACCTCACAGCAAAGTAATTTGAGCCTCGCAGCAAAGCCGTTGCGGGGCTCTCTCTTTACCTTTGCGAAAAAACATCATGGAAAACGATATTTTCGCAAGGGATTTGAGCGGCGAGCTGGTTTCGCCCAATGACGCGGGTTACGAAGAGCTGATTGCCGACATCTTCGCCACGATGGAGACGGCACAAGAGCTTGCGACGGTCGGCATACGCGACCAGAAGCGGGTACATGAACTGATGGGAAAGATTTTGGGCAAAGAGTTGCCGGAAAGCACCACCGTACTGCCGCCGCTCTATATCGACTACGGCAAGCCCGTGACTATCGGCAAAGGATGTTTCATCCAGCAATGCTGCACGTTTTTCGGACGCGGCGGCATCATCGTCGGCAACGACGTATTCATCGGCCCGAAGGTTAATCTTATAACCATCAATCACGACGTGAACCCCGACAACCGCAGCGCCACCTACGGACGCCCTATCGTCATCGAGGACAAGGTATGGATCGGCATCAACTCCACGATATTGCCGGGTGTCAGGATCGGTTACGGAGCTATCGTCGGCGCCGGCAGCGTGGTGACGAAAGACGTTCCGGCTATGACCGTCGTGGCTGGCAATCCGGCAAGAATCATCAAAGCAATCGAAAACAAATAAACTATGGAAGAGAAAAAAGGAATCAGCCGCCGCGGTTTTCTGAAGACTGCGGCCGCCGTAGGAGCGGCTCTGACCATTCAGCCCGCAATCAATAAGGTAAAGGCCGCCAATGCCGCACTCAACGGAGAAAATGCATTGTCCGTGAAAAAAGGCGGCCTACCGCATCGCACGCTCGGCACGGGCCGGACCGCTTTCGAGGTCTCCGCCCTCGGCTTCGGCGTGATGGGCATGACCTACAACCGCAGCCAGCACCCGGACAAGAAACAGTGCATCCGCCTGCTGCACGAAGCCGTGGAGCGTGGCGTGACGCTTTTCGACACGGCGATCATCTACGGACCGCTGACCAACGAGAATCTGGCAGGCGAAGCCCTCGCCGAGTTCAAGGGCAAAATCAACGTTACGACCAAATTCGGACACGAGGTCATCGACGGCAAAGGCACGGGGCGTCAGGACAGCAGCCGCAAAACGGTACGTCGATACTGCGAAGACTCGCTCCGCCGGCTGCGGCTCGAAACGCTCCCGATGTTCTACCAGCACCGCGCCGACCCCGATACTTCTGCCGAGGAGGTGGCGCAGACCATCGCCGAGCTGATGAAGGAGGGCAAGGTGCAGCATTGGGGCATGTGCGAAGTGAGTGCCGATACCATCCGCCGGGCGCATGCCGTATGTCCGCTGACGGCCATTCAGAGCGAATACCACCTGATGCACCGCGACGTGGAGACGAACGGCGTGCTGGATGTCTGCCGTGAGCTGGGGATCGGCTTCGTGCCGTACAGCCCGATCAACCGGGGATTTTTGGGCGGCTGCATCAACGAATACACGGTTTTCGACCCGACGAACGACAACCGCCAGACCCTGCCGCGTTTCCAGCCGGAGGCGATACGGGCCAACACGCGTATCGTGAACGTGCTGCAACAGTTCGGACGTACGCACGGCATGACCTCGGCACAAGTGGCGCTCGGATGGCTGTTGCAGAAAGCCCCGTGGATCGTGCCGATTCCCGGAACGACGAAACTCTCGCATCTGGAAGAGAACCTGCGCACGCTCGATTTCAACCTCGCCGCCGACGAGTGGCGCGAACTCGAAACGGCCGTCGCGGCCATTCCTGTCGTCGGCGACCGCTACAACGCTGAGCAGCAGCGGCAGGTCGGACGCTAAAAACGAAACAGAGATGAAAAAACTCTTATGGATCATGCTCTCCGCCGCTTTCTGCTCGTGCGGAGCAGCTGTAAAGGACGAACCGAAACATCTGAATATGACTGAAATGGACAAGAAAAATCTCGGCAGCCTGCTTGCTCTGTATCCTAAACCGATGACGGTCGTCGGCGCTGAGGTCGAGGGCCGGGTGAACTGGCTCGTCGTCGGGCATACGGGCATTATCGGTCATGACCGGATATTGGTCAGTATGAATAAGAATCATTACACCAACCGAGGAATACGGAAGTCCGGGAAACTGTCCATCAACCTCGTAAGCCGCGACATGCTGCCGAAAGCCGACTACGTGGGCAGCGTGAGCGGCGCATCGGTCGATAAATCGGGCGTGTTCGAATACCACTGGGGCGAAAACGGTACGCCCGTGATCGACGCTTCGCCGCTGACGATGGAGTGCGACGTGGTGGACATCTACGAGACCGAGGGCTTCGACAACTTTATCTGCTCGATTGCCGGTACTTACGCTGCACCCGAGGTGCTCGACAAAAACGGGAAACTCGACTATACACGGTTAAAGCCGGTGCTGTCCGAGTTCCCGACCTATTCCTACATCGCCACCGGAGAGATTATCGGCAAATGCTTGAACTTGGACAAGCAGCCGGGAATGTGCGCCAAGGAGTCGATGGGGGCCGACGGCATCGTGCGGCTGTCGAAAGTAGAGGTTTACCCGCAACACCTCGACGAGTATATGAAATACGCGACCGAGGTAGGCGAAATTTCGCTGCGCACCGAGTCGGGCGTGCTGACCATGTACGCCGTCGGTGAAAAGGAGAATCCCTGCAAGATAACCATATTGGAAACCTACGCAAGCAAGGCGGCTTACGAGAAGCATATCGCCTCGGAGCATTTCCAGAAATACAAGCGGGGAACGCTGCACATGGTCAAGTCGCTGGTATTGTCCGACCAGACACCGCTCAACCCTGCAAACCAAATAAACAATTTTATTCAATAGAGAATCATGAACAAAATCATTTTAATTTCCCTATTCAGCATTCTAACATTCAATGTTATGGCACAGGAAAAGATAGTACAGACGGCCGGGCGCGACCAGCTCGGCGAGTTCGCTCCCAAATTCGCGGAGCTCAACGACGATGTTCTTTTCGGCGAGGTGTGGAGCCGCACCGACAAACTCGGTCTTCGTGACCGTAGTTTAGTAACGATTACGTCACTGATCAGTCAGGGTTTGACCGATTCTTCGCTGACCTATCATCTTCAAGAAGCGAAGAAAAACGGCATCACCCGCACCGAGATCTCCGAAATCATCACCCATATCGGATTTTACGCAGGTTGGCCAAAAGCATGGGCGGCATTCCGGCTGGCCAAGGAGGTATGGGCGGAAGAGACGACCGGCGAGGATGCCAAAGCGGCTTTCCAACGCGAAATGATTTTCCCCATCGGCGAACCGAACACGGTCTACGCGCAGTATTTCATCGGCAACAGTTACTTAGCCCGCATCTCGTCGGAACAGGTTTCCATCGCCAATGTAACGTTTGAGCCGAGTTGCCGCAACAACTGGCATATCCACCGCGCGACGAAAGGCGGTGGACAGATGCTGATCGGTGTCGCAGGCCGCGGCTGGTATCAGGAGGAGGGCAAGCCCGCCGTCGAGATCCTCCCCGGCACAGTCATCCACATTCCGGCGAACGTGAAGCACTGGCATGGCGCAGCGGCCGACAGTTGGTTTGCGCACCTCGCATTTGATGTCCCCGGAGAAAAAACATCCAACGAATGGCTCGAACCCGTAAC
>NZ_JBBMFL010000034.1:0-5818 GCF_040095975.1 Alistipes intestinihominis | reverse complement strand
CAAATGATCATACGTTTGACTGTATGGTTAGCCGACTGAATAGCTGTATGTTTATTCATGTAACAGCATGCGTATATACCAGCGTACCGACATAACAATATTTCCTCTTTGTCTATGTCAAGAGGAAGGGGCTTGTTGGTGGTTTAAATACAGAAATTTATTTCTGGCATATATACACACCCGCCATTACAAAATGTGGCGTATTTGCAACTATGGCAATTATGATTCTTTATTTGAAATCTATGGTTTATAAAATATTGATTGTGTTTCCAAATAGAACCTATTGATTCTGTTCTTAAATCTCCATAATAAACAGTATTTGTCATAAATGAACAAGGATACATTTTCATATTCTCAGAAATGAATGCAGAAAATCTGGCCGCCTCACAAGATTCTATAAAAACATTATCGACCTCCATATTATGAACGATGCCTGCTACGCTACAACTATCGAATCCTATCTTCAAAGATTTACAATTCTGAACGTTCTGAAAAAATGTAACTATTTTGTTACTATCCTTAATCCGTAAATCAGTAATAGGCTTTATTGGTTTATAATTAAGAAATATAATAGCATTGATATTCTCTAAAAAATCAGGAGGATTAGTTAGCCACTGATTGGCAATATCAATGGTATCTGATTTTAAAATAAAATGAAGATTTGTTTTTATATAACGTGCCACTGTTTTAATCTTTGTGGCAAAAGAATCATCAAATGGGGGATATGCACTAATGGCAATAGCTCCACAATAGCGTTTTATCGCGTCTAAAATATCATCTGTTAAATAATCTCCATTCGTAGTGAAAGATGGTATGATGTTATAGTCTCTAATCAACTTTAAAATTGAAGTAAAATGTGGATGTTGGTTTGGATTCCCACCACCAAGCGCAATTTGTAGTACTCCAAGCTGCGCAGCCTCTTTAACAACTTTTTCCATATCATTCATTCTCATATGTTGTCCCATGAGAGATGAATCTCTGTAACAAAATTTGCATCTTCGTTCACAATAGTTCGTGATTGACACATCCAAGAGTTCTGGACCGGTTTCACACCAAAAAGGTTCTTCATATCCCCGATCTTCTATCCGAACAAAAAAACCTGTTTTTTGATTGAAAATAGTTTTATAATGTTGTTGAGGATATTCCCGAACAACTATATCCTTTTTACCAGCCATCGTTTGTCGCATCAATATATAAGCCCTCAGATTCGATAATAAACGAATCGGTACAGAAGAATCCTTCAATTTCATCATTATCGCTTGCAAGTCTTCCCATATACACTTCATAGCCCTCTCGTTCAGCGGTAAGTATGCGATTTAATGTATCTTCTGAGAAGACTTCAGTTATATAATGTTCAAATGCTTCTCCATCTTGATGCCATTTATCTGAGGATACAAACTCTCTTGCCGGTATTAAATTATGTTTAAATAATTCGAATAGCCGCTGATAAATATCCAAAAAGACGGAATTATCGTTCACCCCGACTGCGGCTATGAAATTTGGTAACGAAAACTCGTTTTCGGCAATAATCACGAAGCAGGTAGATGAACTATTAGTCACAAAATCAGTTTTTATTTTCATAAACTTACCGCATTAAGAGTATATTAATAATTCGTTCATATATATCCGATGAGAACGCAAACATGACGGCTCCAGAATCTCCATAATTTAATTCGTCGAAATCGTACAGTATATAATTTTCATTTGAATTAACAAGCTGCATAATTTTATCGACATCCTCTCGATTAATACAATATTTGGAATATAAAAAATCTTCCATTTTTTCATATTCGTCGGAATAATATTTATTCAAAATATCGTCGACGCATTCAGCTTCCGAAAAGATACTGTCGTAAATACGGCTAAACATATCTTTCGCATATCCGTGGAGAGCTCCAGCACGAGAGAGGAAATAATCTTTTGATAGGTTCCTATTTACAACAATCAAAGATTTATATGAATCATAGGAGTATTTCATAATTTATTCAGTAGATTATCAATTGTCTGTTTCAATCTGTCGCTATGGCAAACATCCTTCACTTTAAGCAACTGCTTCTTGTTGCTGTATGTTTTCAGATATGCTTCATATATTTCTAACGCATCATAGGAGAACGGTGTCAAATACAAGAAAAATTCAAAAATATTGTGAGATTCGGGATTTTGAAAAAATGTATGATCTGACAACAGCTCTTCATGTAATGATAGAAAATCTATCCATGTTTTGTCATCTGCTTTGTACCAATAATCAAGTTCAGATCGCCAAATCGAATATACTTTTTCGTGTAAATCGGAGTCAGATAAAGATGCGGAATATTTTAATATGATCTGAATATTCAATTTCGGGAAACGGATAGTGTCCCAACGGCCAATAAATAACAATCTAGGAATAAGATACTTATTATACTCTGGCAATAACTCTTCTATCAATGCTATATCATCACCATTGATATATTTGTCATCAATATCCCAAATATGGTTAATAAATGAGGTTTTGTACCAATCCAAACTTTTTAACCAAGTATGTATTTTTTTATCCGAATGTTTCTTTGATAATAAAAACAAGAAAGACCGCAGTCCTTCAGCCAGCTGTTGACCGCTTTGGGTATATTCGGCAACAAAAGATTCGAAACGATCAGGTGATTTCGGATAAATAGCATCGATTAAATAGCAACTTATCAAGTAATCTCTGAATTCATCGTATGTAAAGTTGACAACTTCTATTCTCCCAAAGACTCCTGAAGATACGACCAAATCTCGGCGAAGCAATATATTCTCATCAAGGAATCTGCAATACAAATCCATTTGCGTTTGCTCCAATCCATCTAAAATGGGAATATTAGAAAATTGCGTGTGATCTACCATATAGGTAATGATCTGGCCAATAAATCTTTGTATAAAGCGGGCATTTACGGAATAATAACCATCGGCAGAAAATTTGCGAGAAATATCATTGCAAAATTTCTGATAATATGCTTTAAAGAGTTCATCTTTGTGTAAATCCCCAATAAAAGATAAGGTTTGACCACTGTATGTCTCTGAAAAAATTCTTAACAGCAACAAATTATTTGTTAATTCTGTTTTAATTTCTTCTGACAAATCCGTTTGAATCTCAAAATAGCTTAAATAATTATTGAGCAAACGTTCTTTTTGCGCTTCATTTAAATGGGCATGGATATGATCGAGCCTGATCGTTTGATCAGGGAAAATCTTATCTATATCTATAAATCGTTCTGCGTAATATTCCGTTCTACAGGTTAATATAATCTTAATAAACTTATGGTTAATTAATTCCCGAATAAGATTGCACAGATTTGTAGACAGCAACTGAGGAGAATCATTTTCATTTAATCCGTCAATAATAAGAACAAATGGTTTCTTTGTGTTTATACAATAACTCTTTATGCCATTTATTATTTCTGCAAACGAATAAGTATTTACTGGATATACCGCATGAGCCAACGACCGCTCAATAGATGAGGCATTAATTTCATATCCGTTTATATATAGAGTTGGGATGTTGCGCCTGACGAGCACATTGTTTGCAAAATCGCATAAGAAATTAGTTTTCCCCTGACCTGCATTGGCTGTTATAATACATAACTGTTTGCTGATATACTCTATATTGGTTGCTTGTCTATCAATCTTGTGGGAATGTGCCCATCCTCTATTCTTATTATGGTATAGTTCATCATGTTTGCTTTTTAAATATGTGAAAAGATTATTTGCCTGCTTGTAAAACGATTCAAGATCGATATTTTCTGAAATAGAAAAAGAACTGGCATCAAATTCAAATAAATCTTTTTTCTCATTACTTAATTGACGATTTAGGTGTTCGAAATTAAAACTGGCAACCTTTTTATAAATCCGGTCGTAGAATAAGGCTGGATCTGAAAAATAACGGATATGGTCTTTCAGTTCACTAATTTCCATAAAAGTATCAGGGATATATTTCCCAGATGCTATATTTTTATCGATCTGAAAATTGGTTTGCTCTATTAATTTATTTTTCAATTCAATAGGATCTATTCTACGCGCAGCTATATCCTGCTGAATAGACAAAATGGCACGTTTAACATCAAATAGAATGTCTATTGATTTTTTCAGAAATTCATTCTCCAAATAATGCCACGTTTCTGTGTCTGTTAATAATTCAGATCTGAATAATTTCAACAGATCCAATGTATTTTTGTCTACATTGAATTCTTTTGTCGGATCAGACATTAGCAGAACAAGCTCATCCAATCTTTTTTGTGTCCAGATCTGTTCTCTATTGATTATGCCTGTATTATTACTCCATTTCTTTAAAGCCTTAGAATATGCCGTTTCAATTTTTCTATATATGGAATTACACGTAGCCCGACTTAGGAGTTCTGCCCCTGCTGATGTCGCTATATTGGCAACAAGGCTTATAATAAAAGATTCAAACATAATTCTATTAATCTAAATCATTTTTATTTCCGTACAACCTATTCATCCACATTGCAAAAAGTTTGTCCGTCACGGAAAAAACCTTGTTGATTTCGGTGATGATATCCTTTTCGAGCAGTTTCTTCATTGCCGATTGGACAGAACTCGCCGACGCCAGACTATGCCGCTTGATGAACGCTGCCGAAGTAATCCGTTCCGCTTCGCCCTCTTTGGCAATGGCATAGAGCAGCTCTTTCTGCTTTTCGGGAATGTTCGACAGAATCTCGCGGAAAATCGTGTCGTTCGAAGCAACCATATTGTCGATTGCCGCCCTGATGGTTTCAAGCGTACACTCCTCGCCTTCGGGAGTATCGGCGAACGCCTCGTTGAACGTCTTCTGAACGTAGTAAGTATGCCCCTTGAACAGATTGTAGACTCGTTCTATATCGTCGGAAGCGATCCGTCGGTTCCGTTTCTCGAAATGACCGGCGATGAACGGAATGTAGATTTTCGGAACAATCGCTTTCAGTTCCAGCATATCCGCACTATGGTAGAACGGACGTGCCGCCGACGTGAACATCTCCTGCATCATGTGGCGCTCGCTGCCGGCGAAGATGAAGTTGCAGTTGCGTAGCTTTTGAATGTGCGTCCGCAGCTGTGCCTCGATATTCTTCTCGGGATATTTGGCGATTTGCTGAAACTCGTCGATCGCCACGATGCACGGCTTGTCCGCACGAGCAAGGTATTGGAAGATTTCATCCAACGTATATTCAGGGCGGTCGATATCGCCTAACTCCACATTGAATGTCGGCATACCCGTGATAGGGTCGAAGCCGAATTTGCCGCTGATGGACTTGATGGTCTGAATGAACAGGTTGGCCATCTTGCGGCTGCGGGGGAGGAGGGTTTCGTATATTTCACGTCCCAGCAGATAGGTAAATTCCCGCAGACTCGACGTGTGCAGGATGTCGATAAAAAACGTATAGTATTCGTCGGCGATTTCTGGCTTGTCGTAGCAGAACTGAATCAGCCCCGTCTTGCCCATGCGTCGCGGAGAGATGATTACCATATTGTTCCCGTTGGTAACGGATTTGACGAGCCGTGCCGATTCCGTCACGCGATCGCAGAAATACTCCGGCTCTATCTTTCCCGTTACGATGAAGGGATTTGTTGTCTTTGCCATGCTGTCGTTGTTTTTGCAAAGATAATTATTCAACATAAATTATGCAAATAGAATAATTGAAAATTTATTAAACCGGTTGAATCGCTTTTTATCTGAAATTCAGTTAAGTTTGGCGTTGTTGCTTATCGGCATCTTCCAGACGATAGCTGGCGTCATCGCTCGTTCAACGATCCAGCGTCTAAATACCTCGGCATTCTTGGATTTCAGTCGGAATGCTAATGTCATAAT
>NZ_JBBMFL010000033.1:0-6550 GCF_040095975.1 Alistipes intestinihominis | reverse complement strand
CAAATGATCATACGTTTGACTGTATGGTTAGCCGACTGAATAGCTGTATGTTTATTCATGTAACAGCATGCGTATATGCCAGCACCCGATGTGCTGATACCCTTGTTAGGACGAACGAAAAGGAATTCTTCCTGTGCTAATTTGAAAAGTACATGACTAACCCGCAATTATTACTGTATTCGAATTGTTATTTTATTTATTTTTTAGTGTATTACTACAATTATTACCTGTTTATCCATTATTTATCTTTAAAAATCGTATCTTCGTAGAAAATCGACAGAATAACTATGGAGCGTAAACTTCTGAACCGTATTAAAGTTGTCCTTGTGGAGAAAAACAAGTCGAACAAATGGCTTGCTGAACAGTTGGGAAAAGATCCTGCGATTATTTCGAAATGGGCGACGAATACCAATCAACCTAATATCGAAACACTCATTCGAATAGCCAAAGTGTTGGAAGTAAGAGTTGACGACCTCTTGCGAACTGAATAACAGATTAATGGGAACGACCAAACTATATAAGTACCTTGATGTAACTGGTGGATTGATGATGCTGTATTACAGCGATCTTCAATTCACCAATGCTACGCAGTTAAACGATCCGTTTGACTGTCATCCAGCGTTAATTAACTTTTCCAATCCACCGAAAGAAGCCTGTGGAGGATGGACTCCGGAAATAATCGAAGAGTTGAGAAGCCATCCATTTCGGAGAAACAGAGAAGAGGTATGGATATGCAGCCTCTCCAAAATACATGATTCAATCTTGATGTGGAGTTATTATAGCAAACATAAAGGCGTCTGCATTGGTCTGGATATGGAGAAAGCCCAGAAGTATCTTTCGAAAATGCTTGGAAACACGATGATAGGTTGTTCGGCAATAGAAGTGCAATATCGAGATATTGTGGAAAAACCGGATTATTTCCGAGATGCAAAAGATTTTTTCCATTATCAATTATCCACCAAAGCAAAGGCTTGGGGGCATGAACAAGAAGTGCGTCTATTTATTTTAGATCCGTGGCCAACATATATGCAATTATTACCGGGCCAAAATGATAAAAAAGGTCCGATCGATTGGAAAGAAATGCGGGCGTTTCCTAAAATTGGAGGAGAGTGTTTTGAATCGGTTTATTTGGGGATAAATATGGATGCGACGGAGAAATCGAAAATAATAAAGGTTGCCCGAAAATTAAATCCCGATATTGAGATTTACCAAATGTCCGTCGATCCCCAAGCATTTAAATTAAATGCCGAACTGATATAACATGGACATAAACCGAAATATTCACGACCAAATGTAGTATAAACAGACTGCAAACATTTATTATGAAAAAGACTAACAACATCATATCAGATTTATTGGTTTCGGATGTCTGCACCATTATAGAAGAAGGTCGGCGGCATGCCTTTGCAGCAGCAGGACAAGTTGCCATTCTAACTTATTGGAATGTTGGACGGCGTATTGTGGAGGAAGAACAACAAGGTAATGCTCGTGCTGACTATGGCAAGGGGCTTATCCCTGCTCTTGCGAATAGACTTACTGCTGAATACGGCTCCGGGTATGGTCGGCGCAATTTGGCATATTATCGCAAATTCTATATAGAATTCAGCGATTTGGAGATTTTGCACACGCATGTGCAAAATCTGAATTGGTCACATATCCGCCGCATTCTCTCCGTAAGCAACCCCGAAGCCCGTAAGTGGTATCTTAAAGCTGCGGCGACCAATATGTGGAGTGTTAAAACCCTTGACCGCAATATTTCGACACAATATTACGAACGAAGACTTGCCGCCCAGCGTGAAAATATTACGATACCAGAGTCTTGGAGTGAATCCGATCCGTTGGAATACATCAAGAATCCGATGGTAGCGGAGTTCATGGGGTTCCGACGAGATAATAACTATTCGGAATCCCAGTTAGAACAAGCTCTTGTAGATAATCTCGAAAGATTCATTCTCGAACTCGGACGCGGATTTGCCTTCGTGGAACGGCAAAAGCATATCGTTACTGATACTGCGGACTTCTACGTTGATCTGGTGTTTTACAATTTCAAGATGAAACGATTCGTGATTTTTGAGCTAAAAACACATAAATTGACTCATCAAGACATCGGACAATTGGATATGTATGTGCGTATGTACGACGATTTAATAAAGGGGACGGATGATGCCCCGACCATAGGAGTCTTACTTTGCACCGATACTGATAGTACAATCGCCCGATATTCGGTGCTTCATGACAGCGATCAACTATACGCAGCCAAATATATGACCTATATGCCTACCGAAGAGGAGTTGCGTCATGAGATCGAACAACAAAAGCGGTTCTTTCTGGAACAACACGAAACAGAGGTTGAATAACTCCCAATAGATTGTCATGAAATTAAGCCAAGTTAAGATACGTAATTTCCGAAAATTATCGGATTGTACCATTGATTTTGATGACACTCAAACAATTTTTGTTGGCGCAAATAATAGTGGAAAAACTACAGCAATGAGTGCGTTACGCTGGTTTTTGGACGAACCGAATCGTTTTACAGCCCAAGACTTCACCGTAACTCTATGGAAGAGTATAAATGATATAGGGGATAAATGGTTAGATGTGTCCAATGATGAAGAAATACACATTGAGGATTGGTTTAATATCGTGCCATCTATGGATGTGTGGGTAAAGATAGATTCATCGGAAAAATATCGCGTAATAAACCTTTTGCCATCTCTCACTTGGAATGGTGAAAAGGTAGGAGCCAGATTGCGATTCCAACCGAAAGAAGTGAAAAATTTGTATGCGGCATATATAATGGCAAAACGAAATGTAAACGCCATTAAGGAAAAGCATGGAAATGAAAGCATTGATATATATCCCAAAAATCTGACAGATTTTATTTCTCATCGCAATAATCTACAAACTTATTTTGAACTGGTGTGTTACCTTCTTGATGAGGAACAAGATATTTCAGAATATAAAGAGTCTGTTTATGAAATTGAAAATCCCTTTAAGAAACTTATTAAAATTAACTGCATAGAGGCTCTTCGTGAATTTTCCGATCCCGATGGAAACGGAGACAATATTATTGACACTTTATCCAGACAGCTTCAAGAATATTATAAAAAGCAGGTAGATCCAAGAGAAAATATCAGGGAGAATGATTATAGTTTGCTAAAAGCTATTGATGAAACCAATAAGGTTTTTGATGAGAATTTAATGAAAAGTTTCGCCTCCATTATTGACGAGTTGGAAGGATTTAATTATCCGGGATTTCAAAATCCGAAAATAGAAATCCATAGTTATTCAAATCCGGCATCTTCAATAGGCCATGATTCTGCCGTTCAATTTATTATGCCGGGAGAAGAGGGATTACGCATCCCTGAGAAATATAATGGATTGGGTTATCGTAATCTTTTATCCATGTATTTTAAGTTGATTCAGTTTAGAGAATCGTGGTTACATTTAAGCGATCGTCGTACTGATGGCAAACAAGAAATAGAACCTATACATTTAGTGTTGATTGAAGAGCCGGAAGCTCATCTTCATGCACAAGCGCAACAAATTTTTATCCGTAAAGCGATTGACGGATTGACCAATGTGCAGTTTCTAAAAGACAATTCGCAGTTTTCTACGCAATTGATCGTTTCTACTCACTCTACGCATATTTCTAATGAGGTGAATATGTGTTGTATGAGATATTTCAAACGAATACAAAAGACTAAGGACCATATTCCTATTAGCAAGGTAATTAACATGCGTGATACCTTTGGAGAGGACAAGGAAACCGAACGTTTTGTTACAAGATACCTCCAATTAATGCACTATGATGTATTCTTTGCAGATGCCATTATACTGATAGAGGGTGCCGCGGAAAAAATACTTTTGCCGCAATTCGTACGCAAAATGGAACTGGGATCGAGATTTGTGTCGATTATAGAAATTAATGGAAGTCACGCATTTCGGTTCAAACCTCTAATAGATAGGCTTGAAGTATTGACATTGATTATCTCCGATATCGATGCCAAAGGTAAATATACGGATGAAGCAGGAAAGCCGAGGTCGAAAGCCGAACTTCCGGAAGTCGGTAAAAATCAAGAAACGAGCAACAACACATTGATTGACTGGCTTCCTCAAAGGAAAATGATTGATGAATTGCTCACGTTGGAATCTGACAAGAAAGAGAACGCCCATATACGCATTGCTTATCCATGCGGTATGAAAATAAAATATAAAGAAGATACGAAAGAAATTGATGTATATCCTTATACATTTGAAGACGCATTGATTTTCTCAAATATCGAGTTGTTTCGTCAGGAAAAATTAGGAAATATGGGAGCTGTTACGACAATAAGTAATTTATTGAAGAGCAATGCAGATTTGCTGTCATTCCATAAAAAGTTATTTGAAAAACTCGAAAACAAGAAAATTACAAAGGCGGAACTTGCTATTAATCTGCTTTTTGCTGAGCAATTTGGAAATTTAGTCGCTCCTCCATATATTCAAGAAGGATTAAGATGGTTAAAATCTAAATTGGACTGATTGTAGTTATGTGTAAAAATACAGACTCTGACGTTATAGAAATATTGGATGAATGTATAACAGAAAAAACGAAAAAAAGTTTTTTCCTGTTTGCAGGTGCTGGTTCCGGGAAAACGTATTCCTTGATCGAACTGCTAAAAAGAATACAAGCCAAATGGGAGCAAAAGTATGCAATCGAGGATAGAAAAGTCGCCGTAATTACATTTACGAATGCAGCTACCGATGAAATATGCCGACGTATGGATTTCTCGGAGCAATTTAGTGTTTCTACGATTCATAGTTTCATTTGGGCAATTATAGAACCATTCCAAAAAGATATTAAGGCTACTTATCTCTCATTTATTGATGCAGAGATTGCGGATCTTCAGCGTAAACAAGAGTCGGCCAAAAATAAAACTACTGCAACATATCAGAAAAATCAAGATAAGTTGAACATACTGAATGAAAGGCGAATGCGGAAATCTGAAATACGTAAATTTACATATAATCCCAACGGTGATAACTTTGATAGTAATTCGTTGAACCATGCCGAAATTATAAAAATAGGAACAACTCTTATTAGTACAAAAAACTCACTACAGGAAATAATCGCACAAAAGTTCCCGATCCTTCTTATTGATGAGAGTCAGGATACTAATAAAGATTTATTAGATGCTTTTTTACAGATTCAGGTGAAATATCCTAAAGTGTTTGTTATTGGTTTATTAGGCGATATCAAACAAAGAATTTATAGTGACGGAAAAACGGATATGGCCTCTTCAATACCCAAAGATTGGGCAACACCAATAAAGAGAATAAATTATAGGTGTGCAAAGCGTATTATCAGGCTTGGGAATCAAATAGGGTTGCAGATTGATTCTAATGCAGAACAGCGACCCAGAGAAAATGCCCCGGAAGGAACCGTCCGTATGTTTATTGTAAATACGGCATCAGATGTCGATAAAGAGGCGATCGAGGCGATGATATGCACAAAAATGAGTGAAGCGACCAATGACGAACAATGGAGCAGCCCCGAATCGGTGAAAATTCTTACATTGGAACATGCTATGGCGGCAAGACGCTTGGGCTTTTATGAATTTCATAATATATTCAGCAATGTAGCGAAATATAAAATGGCATATAATGAGGGTACTGTAACTACCATAAATTTTTTTACGCATATCATTTTACCGCTTGTCGATTATGTAAATAGTGGTAATAATGTTGGTGTAATGAAGCTATTGCGTGAAAATTCGCCCATTCTTTCTTTGAAAAATACGGATGATTTTAACAGCCGTTTAATGCAGTGTCATATAGCACTGATGCAGTTAGTCGAGATATGTAATGCGCCATCATCAACTATAAGACAGGTTGTAGACATCTTGCTTTCGACCAATCTTATCTCCGTTGATGATATTTTGACAGCTGCATTCCATATGGAATCGGTGGATGATGTTGAAGCTGTTGATGAAGAAATAATAGCTTGGATGAAGGGCATGGAGCTACCGATATCCATGATTCGCACATATTATAAATATGTTAATCAAGAAACGAAATTTGATACGCATCAGGGTGTTAAGGGATTGGAATACGATAGAGTGATGGTTATTATGGACGATAATGAAGCAAAGGGATTTTTATTCAGTTACGATAAATTATTTGGAGCCAAACCATTATCAGAAACGGATAAAAAACATATACAGAATAAGGAAGATTCTACGTTGGAAAGAACAACTCGGCTGTTATATGTAACATGCACTCGGGCAAAAGAGTCGCTTGCATTAGTAGTATATACGGATCATCCCGATATTGTCAAACAAACATGTATTGACAAAGGTTGGTTTGATGAAGAAGATGAAATAGTACGATTATGACAAGAAAGACGGCCTGCGCGGCCGTCTTTTGTCTTGTCGGAATTTTAGTTCAGCATCCTGTCGTTTACTGTCGGCATCTTCCAGACGATAGCTGGTGTCATCGCTCGTTCAACGATCCAGCGTCTAAATACCTCGGCATTCTTGGATTTCAGTCGGAATGCTAATGTCATAAT
>NZ_JBBMFL010000032.1:0-10961 GCF_040095975.1 Alistipes intestinihominis | reverse complement strand
AAAGGCCACTGCATCAACTCCGACTCGTTCGGAAAATGCTGATTCGCATAACGCATCGTCTCCTTGTCATTCGTGTAGAACACGATCTCTTCATCGGTCAAATCCGCCGAATAGACATTGAACGTTCCCTTGTTGTAATCTGCATAAGCAGCTTTCCCGGACGGTGTTTCCTGATAAATATCAATATAATGGGAATGGAGCGTCTGCTGAACGTAATCGTTCAGATAGCTGTGTTCCATAATATCGATCTCTCCGCCATGAGGCCATCCCGGGTAGATCTGGTACATAGGCTCCGGCATTAGCCAGATTGCCTGACCTATGCTGCCTGCATCTTCGACAAAACGAGCACAAACCTCGATCCGACAGTTGTTGAACCATTTCTTGCCCTGAGTCTTGATACCGCCCGAAACGACCTTGCCGTCTTTCTTCTCGATGGTAAGAATCAGCTTGCCATCCTTGACATAAGCCTGATCCGGACTGCCCGACATATAAATCTGCCAGGCTGCCGTACCATACGGAACATGTGACCAACTATCGTAATCCAACCCGTCTGCCTGGTCGAAATCATCGTAGAAAATAATTTCGTTTTCGGTCTCCGAGGGTATGGAATAATTCCAATAATTAGGATCGGCGACAAACGTATTGCAAGTTATCATGCCCGTACCGGAATCAATACCAAAATCGTATGGTAACCCATCATGAGTCCCTTGCCAAATATCACCTCCATTCCAATCATCAATTACCAATACATCATTGATCCAAATACGCCGTCTAATGCCTTTAGCATAGTTTCCACCCTTTCCATCGTATGGCGTAATCATTAACCGGATTTTTTTAAGATTATTGATAGTCGGATACCCTGCTTGGAAGATCGCTGTATAGAGCGGAAGCCAACCGTTATCATTCCCAAAATAAATTTTTGTCGGGTTGTTGACCATACCATAGGCTGTGTATGCATTTTTGTTGCCGTATGAGAACATAAGATAAGGCTCATTATTAGTATTTATCTTACCGCCGACAATAGACAAATCCCCTTGAGAAATATTCACGTTCGAAAATGTCCATTCGAAATAACCGTATTTATATTTATCAATAGAAAAAAGACGACCAGCCGCATTATTTATCGTGAGTGTTGCCGAACCCGTTTCGCTGTCAAGGCTCCAACCATCACCCCCACTCCAAACGGGAGATCCCCACACGGTGCTGAAAGTTTTCGGGCTCACCTCTGAAATCTCTGTTGAAGGAGAAAGTGTAACCGTAAGTGTCCTTGGCGCACAAGCAATTGATTTGGGCAATTTTACTTTAAATGTCTCATTATCGACGATTGTAATTACGGCTTCCCGGCGATTAGTCGAAACTTTCCACGGAATATTGGCATGGACTTTATATGTTTTTTCCGCTCCACCATAATAGAAACCCTCGGTAAAAGGGGCACCACCATCAGCAAACTCCAGATAATGCATTCCCACGGTTGTCGGATCACCAGTCAAGTCATAACATTGACCTGCAACAAAGTCATCAGACATGACAGTCGGATCCGAACTACAACTTGCAATCAATAAAAAAAACGGAATACCAAAACGTGTTTTCATAATCAATCAACCATTCGGTTAGTACTCGACAAAAAATATCTGCTCGGGACCATCTTCCAAACCCGCAGTAAATCAGATTATGTAAAACTTATTTAATGATAACATTACAAATTCCTGCTGGAGATACAGAAAAGGGTAAGGCTGTCAATCAGTCGATCCGAATCTTTTCGCTCAATCGAATATCCCGCGATGAAGCGCCGACCGAAATCGTGAAATCACCCGGTTCGACCACGAAATCATGGCGGTTCATATCGTAAAAAGCAAAGGCGTCCGGTGACAGACGAATCTCCACACTTTTCGTTTCACCGGGTTCGAGCCGCACCTTTTCATATCCCTTCAACTCTTTTTCAGGGCGAGGAACACTGGCCACCTCATCACCAACATAAAGTTGCGCCACCTCGGAACCAGCGAAACGACCAGTATTCGTCACCTCGAATGATACCACGACATTCCCGTCATCCAGTCGTTCCATCTTCAGATTCGCATAATCGAAAGTCGTATAGGAGAGTCCGTAGCCGAACGGGTACATCGGTTCGGTGCCCGCCCGATCGTATCCTCTGTATCCAACGAAAACGCCTTCGTCATAACTGACTCGTAGCGGGCTGTTGTAAACCTGAGCAACGTTCGCACGATAGCTGTCAAACGTCGGATTATCCTCCGCCCGACGCTCTACCGTAATCGGAAGACGCCCGCTGGGATTGATCCGACCGGTCAGGATCTCGGCAATCGCACGACCGCCTTCTTGTCCCGGATACCAGGCCATAAGCACGGCACGCGCCTTATCGACTATTGGTGTGAAATCAACCCCGCCGCCGGCATTGACCACCACAATCAGATTAGGATTGAGCATCGCCGCTTCGGCAATCTCCTTCAACTGCTGTTGCGGCAGCGAGAACGGACGATCGCAATTCTCGCCTTCGGTCGAAGAGTCGAAGCCGGCACAATAGATGACGGCATCAGCCGATTCGATCTCCTGCTGCGGTAAAATAGGCGAATGACAAGCGCTGCACATCCGGAGAGTCCCGGAATCCCAGGCATTGTAATATTCCAAACGCACCTTGTAGCTTTTGCCCGCCTCGACATCCACCGATGCGCGCTTCATTGTGATAAAATGGTCGTACCAATCGGCAATAATCTCCCGATCGTCGATATAAAGTCGGTAACCGTCATCACCGCTGATCTGAAAGACTGCCTGCCCCGTAACCGACGGAATGAACGTTCCCGTCCAACGTGCCGAGAACTGCGTAGCAGGCACACCCTCCATCGGAGCATTCTGCCAGAAAAAGTCGATTGCAGTGGCATCGACCGTTCCGACGGCGTTCCCTTCAAGTTTCGGATTGGCGAAAAATTCCCCTCGCAATCCGGGTTTGCCATCCGGCGTAAAGAAACACCCCCAAGCCGTTAAATCCACAGACAGTTCAGGTGCCAATACCTTCATGCGGATGCGCTTATCTGCATTGCGAATCCCCTCTGCCACAGATACGGTTTCAAAGGGCATAACAAATCCGCTGCCTCCGCCCGTAGGGATATTAGTCGCATTGGGCCCCATCACAACCACATTCCGTATCTTTCGAGAGAAAGGCAGCATATCGCCATCGTTTTTAAGCAATACTACGGCTTCGCGCGCCACGGCGAGCGCCGTTTCCGAAGAGACGGGATTTTTTTCGGGGATCGACCAATCCCGCTGCTCCCGATCGAAGAACCCGAAAGCTATGAGCGTCTGCACGATATGACGGCATTTTTCATCGATCGTCTCCTCCGTCACAGTTCCCGTCGCCAAGGCCGTACGCAATTTATCCGGATTCATGAACTGGCCCCACGACATCTCAAGGTCCAAACCGTTATTGGCTGCTCCGACAGTAGAATAGGTCGCAGTCCAGTCGGACATGTAGATACCCTTAAAATTCCACTTTTCCCGCAGTACGCCGATAATCAGTTCGCGGCTTTCGGTGGTATGTATGCTGTTAACCGGATTATAGCTCGACATCACAGCGCCGACTCGGGCTTTCTGTACAGCTTTGCGAAACGCCGGCAGGTAGATTTCGTGAAGCGTCCGCTCATCAATATCGGAAGAAACGTTATGACGGTTCCACTCCTGATTATTGCCGCAAAAATGCTTGATCGTCGCCATTACACCGGCCGCCTGCATACCTTCGATATACGCCACGGCCGTTTCGGACGTCAGAAAGGGATCCTCGCCATAATATTCGTAATTGCGTCCGCAAAGCGGCGAGCGATAGATATTCACCCCGGGGCCAAGCATGATATGGACACCCCGTGCCCGGGCGTCCTGACCGAGCGAATGGCCGTAAGTCCGGGCCAATTCCCGGTTCCATGTCGCGGCAGCCGCGATACCGCATGGATACATCGTACTGTGAGTGTCGTTGCGAACCCCCTGGGGGCCATCGGCCATGCGTATCTCCGGAATCCCCAACCGGGGAATGGGCCGAATAAAAAAACCGTTGTAGCCACCGATATAGGCAAGTTTTTCTTCGAGTGTCATTTGCGCAACCAACTCAACGGCACGCTTTTCTATTTCGGGTGTAATCGTCTGCCCCATCGCTGCGCATGAGAGGACGAGGAACAATAAACTGAAAATTTTCCTTACAATCATATGAAACATTATTTAAGCGAAATACGAAGTGTCATGCCGGACCTCAAGACATGGATTTGCGGGTTCTTATCCTGCCGGCGAAGCGTGACGCGGAGCCTGTCGGACGCAACACGCTCGATTTCGAGGTCGAAATCGCTCCCGAAAGCCCGTATATGGCGCAAGGCCGCACGATCCCAAGCGGCCGGCAACGAAGGAGTCATCTCAAAAGATCTGAATCCCGTCGGACGAATGCCGAACAATCCTTCGGTAAAAATACGGCAGTAGAGGCCGCTCTCGGCAGAAAGCTGCCGCATCGAACCGGAGCCTTCGGGCCATGCCTCGATAAAATAGGGAACATGATTGCCCGTAAGGCGCCGAGCTGTAAACCGATGCAAAAAATCGCCCGCCTTATCGGCACAGCCTGCCCGGAAAATACCCCGCAGGGCATAGAGCGTCGAGCGATCCCAGAAAACCGAGTCGCCCTGTTCCGTCAGCAGGCCGTCCTCCGTATGGAGTTCGGGGCCGAGCAGCGCGGCAACCGTTCCCTCACGACGTTCGGAAAGACCGACGACGAGGGGCATGCAGATCCAGGCGCGCAGTTTATCGTTGATTTCCGAATAGCGGTAGGCATGATAACCGGCCACGTCACGGCCGAAAAACCGTTCAATGGCCGCGGCCAGCTCCCGGGCCTGACGCAAATAGGCGTTCGTCTGCGACGGTTTCACACCGATTTCCCGGCCCAGTGCAGCAGCCGACAACAGCGCGTCGTAATAAAGCGCAGAGGTGGCCAGATTGGTCCGGCCGACAGGGAAACGCCCTTCCAATTCGTCGGAATCCGACGCCACGACCCCGTCGGCGGTCCGGTTGCGACGGCAATACTCCAGACACCATTCGACTAACGGCCACAACTCTTCAGCTTCGGTGCGGTCGGCACGCGCAAGGGCATAACGGGCTGCCCCGTTCGCACACATTGCAGCATCGCCGCGGTCTCCCGCCCCATTCCAGATATCCGTACCCTCGGCGATGATCGAACTGGGCAGAGGCCGATAGTCGGCATTCATGAAACGAGCGAAATGGCGGAATGTGTTGATGGCCGATTCATTGGCCGTCGCATAACCCAGAAAAGGGAAGAACGGAATCACGTATTCGCACTGGTCGTTGGTCCATACCGCCGCATAGAAAACCTCGCCGCCGGGAGCGTGCATATATCCGCCCCGCGTTCGGATGATGCTTTCGGCAGCCCGGAGTTTGGAAAAATGGAACGCCGTATTCAGCACCGAATCGGGCGTTTCGAGCACAAGGCTGTGCCCGATGTCCTCCCGTATGAACGCACGGCGCGCAGCCAGCTCCGCGGCGACGTCCGGACATCGGGGATTTTCACCTTTGCGGTATGCCTGAAACACCGCATCGAAAACCACCGAATCGCCGGGCGCGACCTCGAAACGTCCGCTGCCCGAAATATCGGCCCGCAGGACGTAACTGCCCTCCACACCTTTCGCCGGATCGGTTTCGAACGTCTGCATATATTCCGGGATATAGATCGTACGCGTGCGGTTCGGGCTGCTGTTGCGCAGCACATAACGCTCGCATGTCAACGGCAGGGTCCGGGAAGGAAAAATAGTCTGGGTCATCGTCACGGCAGGTTCGGAAGCATAGTCCGACACCAATCCCAGTTTCGACCGCCCCGTTCGCCACGTGCTGTGCACCTCCATCACTCCATCGAACTGCACCTGTTCCACCGTTTCCGACTGCAAGGCGAAGCCGTCCACGCTCAGCAATGACGGTATGTCGGTCGCCATACGGAACACGAGGCTGGCATGCGTATCGTTCGGAACGGTACGCAGCAAGGGAAAGATCAAGGAACGCTCTTCGCGGAATGCTCCCCGCTCATCGACACCCCACCGCAAAACGAGGGAAGTCGCCTCGCCGGTCATCTCCACACAGTCCTCATGCGGAAGATCGGATCCGGGCCGCCAAACGATATGACGCTGATCTGTTCCGATCTGCCAGCGCTGTCCGGATGCCGGCACGACGGCCAGAACAAGCAGACAACATGCTAAAAATCTACCATTCATCTTTTTTACTTTTTCAAATCGTCGATCCGTATATCGAACCGGTCGTAATCGGCCGTCCGCCAGGCATTCCGCGCCGTGATGCGCGACAGGGCGAACAACGGCGAAAAGGTCCGCACGCCAATCGTCCGTCCGTCGGGCCTGAACTCTAAAATCCGCAGCCAGCAGTCGCCGCCGTTGCCGAACCAGCCGCCGTCGCCGGCCTGCGAGTTGAACATCATCTGGGGAATCCGGCGCCCATCGGCCGCCCGGTCCACACGATAAGCCGAAGTCGTCCGGTAATCGATCCCGGCAACTCCGTCGGCACCGCCCTCCATGTCGATCTTCGGAGGAGTCCCCGTATGGCCGCAGAGCACCAGACAAATGTTCTTCGAAGGATAGACCAGTTTCTCCCAAACGGCCTGCGGCCAGTTTCGGGGCGTAAGTTTGTAGCCCTCGTCTTTTTTGCGACTGCCGTCCGTATCGAGAAACGAATGGGTCAGAACGATTACCCGGTGGTTGCGGTATTTTTCCGACTCGATCAGACCGCGCGCCCAGTCGAGCGCCTCGTCGCGGGGCGCGAATTCGAAAGCGATCACCAGCAGATCGCCCCACGCCGCATCATGGAATTCATAGGCGGCATTCTCCAGCGTATGAACATTTTCGTGATTGAGGCCGGCAGCGGCCAGATGCGCGACGATCTCGGTATTGCGTTCGGGATAGATGTACTGCGGCATCATCGAAAGACGATTTTCCGCCGCAACGTAGCCCACGTCGTGATTCCCCTGACAAACGATATAGGGAATCCGGCCGTCCAGCCGTTCCAAGGCTCGTGAAACGGCACTCCATTGCTGCCGCGACGTCTGGTCGCCGTTGTGGAAATGCACGGGATCGCCGCCTGTAAGCTGATCGTTCTGTTCCACCATGTCACCGGTGAACAGTGCGGCCCGAATTCGCAGCCGATCGATATTTTGAGCGACCCACGCCGTCATCAGTTCGAACAACGGCTGGTTGGCGGCGAATTTGATCTGGCTCTGCGGGTCGGGTATCAGAATCATGGAGAACGACCCCTCCTCTTCGAGTGTCGGCCGTACGGGAATTTGCGGCTCGCTGTGCCGCACTTGCGCAAAAAGCGTCAGTACCGCCGATCCTGCGATCAGCGACATCATCAATTTTTTCATTCGATGCGGATATTTCGGTTATCGTTTTGCCGGAAGCCGATGATTTTTCGGATAACTGAACGTATTGTCCAACAGCCATCGGCCTTTGTAAATCTTGAAATATTCGGGGCCCGTGTATACGGGAGTTCCGTCGATGGCGACCAACGCATTGGACCACCATTGTTCGGTCGGCCGCAGCACGATGGTCGGATAGCCGGAAGGGCCCGACGAGGCACTCTTCAAGTGTCGAAGCTCTTCGGCTACGACGACCTCGTCGAAGCGTTTGCGTTTCGGATCGAACTTATAGAGCCGTTCGGAAGTCGTCAGCCACAATTTACGCTCGCCGTAAGCCGGGAACAGATCGTGCGGGTCCGCGCCGCCGTCGGGCAGCGGAAGCGATTCGCAAAGCGTCAGGGCGGGAACTCCCTCCTTCAGCCCGTAAGCATAAGCATTGAGCGTCGTGTAAGCTGTTGCCCATAACACCTTGTTCTTCCGGTCCCAGACGACATTATGGCCCGACTTGAGCGGATAGACTGCGACGGCCTCGGTTGCCGGGAAACGGTCGTAGTCCACCCGGTAGATCTTGAGTTTGTCGCCAGCCGGCGTGTTACTGGTGCTGCAAGCCACAGCGATGTTACCGTCGGGCAATACTTCGGCCGAATGCGGAAATCCGCCGCCGCTGGCGGCATACCAGATCATCCGGTGGTCAGCGATGCGGATCAGTCCGATGCCGCCGTTCGAGACGACGAGAATACACAGCCCGCCGTAGACGGGCTTGATCTCCGTCGGGCAGTTGAACCAGTTCCGGTGTTCGGCAGGGAGTCCGGATTTCGAAACATCCCACGTCCATACGATCCGCTGCGTCGCAGCATCGGCGATCGCCACATAATGCCGGGCCTGCTCGGCCAGAACGATGTACCGCGTCTTTTTATCGGGTGCCGGCCGCCCGACTGCGGTTCCGACCGCAAACAGCAGGCTGACTGCAATTATAAAAATCGATTTATTCATTTTTTCAGTTTGGCTATTAATGATTCATGTCACTGCGGAACGGTATCGGTTCCGTTGAAAAAATAAGGGGCATAACGGTATCCTTCCTGATCGTACAACTCCTTCAGGCGAAACAGCCGACGGGAAAAATCGGGAAAATCACGTCGATCGCAACTCCACGCCACTTCGGCAAGCGCAGCCAAACGGGGCAACAGCATATGCTCGACCTGTCGGAAATCGACCATATATTCCCGCCATATATTTCCCTGCACGCCCAGTATGCACTGTCGCTGACCGCCGTCGAGACCTTCGTAAGGCGAAAATTCGTATGCCCGGCGTACGGTTACGTACGGAACGTCGTCGGGTCGTCCCGTGGCGACCGTTTCCCGTTCGACCCGTGCCGGATCATGCGTCTGATAGTAATCGAAATAGAAGTAATCGCAGGGAACCATGACGACCCGATTGCCGTGTCGCGCCGCCTCGATGCCGCCACGGGTCCCGCGCCACGACATGACGGTAGCGTCCTGCGATACGCCGCCTTCGAGAATCTCGTCCCAGCCGATCAGACGGCGGCCGCGGTCACGGAGCCATTCCTCGATCCGGCGGACCAGATAACTTTGCAGTTCGGCCTCGTTCCGCAGCCCCTCCCGACGGATACGTTCTTGACAGAACGGACACGATTTCCAGCGTTTGCGCGGCGATTCATCCCCGCCGATGTGAATATATTCCGACGGAAAGAGTTCGAGAACTTCGGTCAGCACATCCTTCAGGAATCCGAGCGTCGACTCTTTGCCGATGCACAGAACGTCCTCGCTCACGCCCCACGTCCGCATCACTTCATAAGGACCTCCGGTGCACCCGAGCCAGGGATAAGCCGCCAATGCCGCCACGGCATGACCGGGCATCTCGATTTCGGGAATCACCATAATACCCCGTTCGGCCGCATAGGCCACGACTTCGCGGATCTCGTCCTGCGTATAGTAGCCGCCGTACGGTTCGTCCGTATACTCGGAAGAGGTCCGATGGTCGCCGACAACCGTCCCGCGGCGTACGGACCCGGTTTGGGTCAGAGCCGGGTAACGGCGAATCTCGATCCGCCAACCCTGATCGTCAGTCAAATGCCAATGAAAGACATTGAGTTTGTGCAGGGCAAGGATGTCGATAAACCGCTTGACCTCGCCAATGGGTGAAAAATGGCGGCAGACGTCGAGCATGGCTCCGCGATAGGCGAAAAACGGTTTGTCGTGAATCCGTACAACGGGAATCGTTCCTCGGTTTTCGAACGCCAGTTGCCGCAAACTTTGCAGTCCGTACAGGACAGCGCTTACGGAACCGCCCCGCAGTTCGATACCCCGACGGGTAACATCAAGCACGTATTCCTCCCTGGCCAGCGAAGAATCGCCCGCAAGCGACAACGCAGGGGCCGCAGCATGGGATTCGAGAGCGAGTTTTCCTCCGAGAATCGGAGCTGCCATTTCCGAAAAAAGCCGGGCGGCCCCGAGCAAAGAGTCGGGGGCCGATACAACGGCTCCGGCTTTCAGCCGAAATGCGCCGACACCCCGTTCGACGGAGAGCGGACATGGAACAATGTCGAATGTTCCCGGCCGACCGACGACCGGATACAGACAACAAATGCCAATAAGTGTAATAAATCTTTTTATCAGAGTCATTCGTTCGATATTTGATTATTCCTCGGAAAGTTTAGTCACCCGCACATAGTCCACTTCCATTTCGACCGGCAATTTGGCATCCTCGATTTCTCCGGCCCAACCGCCGAGTGCAAGATTGAGAATCAAATAATAACGAGTCTTAAACGGCCACTGCATCTTTTGCCGTTCATCCGGGAGATGCAGGTTCATATGGCGAAACGTTTCTACGTCGTCGATATAAAACACCAGAGCGTCGTCGGAAATCTCGACCGCATAGCGATGAAACGCCTTGATGTCGATCTTGGGAGTCCGCTGATCGCCGGACGGTCCCGCAGCAGTATGATGATGGATAAAGTGGCTGTGCACGGTCTGATAAACGAAATCATCGCAATTCAGATGTTCCATAATATCAATCTCCCCACAGGCGGGCCACCCCGGATATATCGGTTTTTCCGGCATCAGCCAAATGGCGGGCCAGGCTCCTGGCGCCAGTCGGCCGAACCGTGCTCCGACTTCGATCCGATGTCCCGGACCAAAAGCGATCTTACCCAAACTCCATATACCGCCGCATCTGTAAATCCCGTCTTTCTTCCGTGCCCGCAGGATCAGTTTCCCCTTCTTGACACTGGCTTCCCTGACACTCCCTGACATATGTTTCTGCCAGACAGGCGCACCGGCTGGAATAAAACTCCAGTATTCAGAATCAGGGATGCGCGACTTTTGATCGAAATCTTCCGAAAAGACAACGATTTCATGCCGTTCCGCAGACCTCTCTTTCAACGAAGTACAAGCCGGTGTTCCGGCCTGTACTTCCGTCGAAAGTAAAGAAAGCGAATATGCAAGCGCCCCGAAAAACAGTTGAGTTTTCATCCGCATCAGTTGCCGAGTCTGGTTACACGAACCCAATCGACCTCCATAAACGACGGGAT
>NZ_JBBMFL010000031.1:0-11054 GCF_040095975.1 Alistipes intestinihominis | reverse complement strand
AAGACGCCGGTTTTAGAGGGCGAAGGACGGTATTAACGCTGGTCCACCTTCCTGCGCCACCGGCGTAAGACGCCGGTCGCACCCGCAAAAAGAAATCGGGGCGGTCTGATATTTTCAGACCGCCCCGATTTTTACTGCTGCGAACTCTCGCCCCCTGAAACCGGCGTCTTACGCCGGCGGTTGCGTCCGCCGCGGTGACGACGGCGGTCACGCGTACCGCGGTTGCCCTCGCCGCGCCCCGAAGCGTGGTCGCTGTCCGGGGAGGCAGGCTGTGCGGCGGCAGGAACGGGCTGTGCGGCGGCAGAAGCCGCGTCCCCGGCTGCCGGGCGTTCGCTGCGGCGGTTCCGGTCATTGCGCCCCGAACGGTCGTCGCGTCCGCCGCGCCCGCGCCCGCCGGAACGTCCCCCGCTACGTCCTCCGCGTCCGAAACGACCACGGTTCTCGTCGGGAGCGTATTTCGGTCCCTCGCCCACGCTCTCAGGAAGCTCGGCCTTGCGGATGTCGCGCTCGATGAACTTCTCGATCTGATGGAACTTGCCCTGCTCCTCCTCGCTGACGAACGTCACGGCGCTACCCGTGGCCGCCGCGCGGGCCGTACGGCCGATGCGGTGGATGTAATCCTCGGGATCGTGCGGCACGTCGTAGTTGAGCACCAGGCCGATGTCCTCGATGTCGATGCCCCGGGCGACGATGTCCGTGGCGACGAGTATCTTGACCTTGTTGTTCTTGAAATTGAGCATCACCTCCTCGCGCTGGGCCTGCTCCAGGTCGGAGTGCATGGCCGCCACGTCGAGTTTCATCCGTTTGAGCGTATGGGCCAGCTCCTTGACCTTGAGCTTCGAC
This sequence comes from Alistipes intestinihominis, assembly GCF_040095975.1. NCBI lineage: Bacteria > Pseudomonadati > Bacteroidota > Bacteroidia > Bacteroidales > Rikenellaceae > Alistipes > Alistipes intestinihominis. The sequence goes on along the minus strand of NZ_JBBMFL010000031.1, from coordinate 10,211 downwards.
GACGAGAAGATGATCGTTTTCGAATCGGTCGGCTCGGCGAACAGTTCGCGGATGATGCCCAGCTTCTGATTCTCGTAGCAAACGTAGGCCGACTGGTCGATGGCCTCGTTGGGCTTCGAAATGGCGATGTTGACCTCCGCGGGATTGCGCAGGATAGTCTTGGCCAGCTCGCGGATCTTCGGGGGCAGCGTGGCCGAGAACATGATCGTCTGCCGCTCCCTGGGCATGTACGACACGATCTTCATGATGTCCTCCGAGAAACCCATGTCCAGCATGCGGTCGGCCTCGTCGAGAATGAGGTATTCGACGTGCGAAAGGTCCACGCCGCTGTTCTGCAAATGGGCGATCATGCGGCCCGGAGTGGCGATCACCACGTCGGAACCGCTCAGCATGCCTTTCTTCTGGATGTCCCAGCCCTTGCCGTCGCCGCCGCCGTAAACGACCGTCGTCGAGATCGGGGCATAGTAGGAAAAACCTTGGAACTGCTGGTCGATCTGCTGCGCCAGCTCGCGCGTGGGCACGATGATCAGCGATTTCACCACATTGTCGGGATTCCCTTCCAACAGCAGTTTGTTCAGCAGCGGCAGCGTATAGGCCGCAGTCTTGCCCGTTCCGGTCTGGGCGCAGCCGATAATGTCGCGGCCATCCAGAATCACCGGAATCGTATGCTCCTGCACGGGAGTCATCTCGTGGAAGTTCATATCTTCGAGACCGTCGAGAATTTCATCTTCCAGATCGAGTTCATCGAAACGCATAAAACAGAAATTTTTAATTCTTAATCGTTTAATTCTTCACTGCGCTTTTCGGTGACGACATCCCCGAAAAGCGTCGCAGGCGTGCAGCCCGTGATGCGGACGCGAACATAGTCGCCGACCCCGTGGTCCCCGCGGTCGAACACCACCACCTTGTTCTGCGAAGTGCGGCCCGAAAGCTGGTTCCGGTCGCGCTTCGACTCGCCCTCGACCAGCACCTCGAACTCCCGGCCCACGTCGCGCAGGTTGCTCGCATGTCCCAGTTCGTTTTGCAGGGCGATGATCTCCTGCAAGCGGCGCGACTTCACCTCGTCCGGCACGTCGTCCGGCAGGTGCTTTTCGGCGAAGGTCCCGGGGCGTTCCGAATACTTGAACATATAGGCGAATTCATACCCCACCTCGCGCATCAGCGAAAGGGTCTGCCGGTGCTCCTCCTCGGTCTCGCCCGAGAATCCCGCGATCAGGTCGGTGGTGATCGCACAGTCGGGCAGATGGCGGCGGATGGCGGCGATGCGGTCGAGATACCACTCGCGCGTGTATTTGCGGTTCATGCGTTCGAGCATCGACGTGGCGCCCGACTGGGCCGGAAGATGGATCGAACGGCAGATGTTGGGCATCTCGGCCATGACTTCCAGCAGTCGGTCGCTCATGTCCTTGGGATGCGACGTGGCGAAGCGCACGCGCAGCAGCGGCGAAACCTCCGCCACACGGCGGATCAGCTCGGGAAAGCCGGTCTCCCCGGCGCGGTAGGAGTTGACGTTCTGGCCCAGCAGCGTCACCTCGCGGTAGCCGTTCTCGAAGAGGCTCCGCACCTCGGCGACGATGGTCTCCGCATCGCGGCTCCGCTCGCGGCCCCGGGTATAGGGCACCACGCAGTAGGAACAGAAGTTGTTGCACCCGCGCATGATCGCCACGAAGGCACTCACGCCGTTGCGGTCGAGACGCACGGGAGCGATCTCGGCATAGGTCTCCTCGGTCGAGAGCAGCACGTTGACGCCCTTGCCGCCGGCCTCGGCCTCGCGGACCAGGCGCGGCAGATCGCGGTAGGCGTCGGGCCCGGCCACGACATCGACACCGTGGGGCCCTTCGACCAGCTTTTCGCGCAGACGCTCGGCCATGCAGCCGATGATGCCCACCACCAGTCCCGGACGTTCGCGCCGGTAGCGCTTCATCTCGGCCAGCCGGCCCCAGATGCGCTGCTCGGCGTTGTCGCGGATCGAACAGGTGTTGATGAGTATGACATCGGCCTCGTCGATCCGGTCCGTATAGACGTAGCCCTCGCGCTGCATGATGGCGACGACCGTCTCGGTGTCGCTGACGTTCATCTGACAGCCGTAGGTCTCGATGAACAACCTGCGTCCCGCTCCTTCGAGCGGCCTCAATGTATTGATATTAAACCCCAATTTTTAATTCTTAATTGTTCATTCTTAATTGCGAAACCCGCTATTCCGCGTGTATCTCGTTCTTCTCGGGGAACTGCTTGAAGCCCTCCCCGAAGGTTTCATAGGCGTCCGTCACCACGACGAAAGCCTTGGGGTCGATCTCCCGGATCTTGTGCTGCACCAGGTGAACCTCCTTGCGGCTCACCACCAGGAAGATCATGTCGCGCTGCGAATCGGTGTACATGCCCTTCGACTTGATATAGGTGGCGCTGCGGTCCAGGTCGTCGATGATGAAGCGTTTCATCTCCTCGTGGTGGTCGCTGATGATGAACAGCAGCTTGTCGTACGACGCGCCGTCGAGCAGGTAGGCGACCACCCGCGAAGAGATATAGATCGTGATGAGCGAATAGAGCGTCAGCATCCAGCCGTTCGCGGCCGCCTCGTCCGTGCCAATGCCGAAGCCGATCACCGCCAGTCCCGACAGCACGACGAAGCCGTCGGCCAGCAGGATACCCGTCGAGAACTTGATCCCGGCGAACTTCTGCAACAGCATGCCCACGATGTCCGTACCGCCCGTGGTCGCCTGCTGGCGCACGACGATACCCAGCCCGACGCCGATCACCACGGCGCCGATGACGCACGCCAGCAACAGGTCGTTCGAAAGGTCCAGCCGTCCGCCCAGCAGCTGCGACGGGTCCAGCGCCTCGACCGCCTCGGGGCTCGGGTAGACCAGCCGCGTGAGGATGTTCATGAAGCCCGGCGTGTAGAGCGCCGCCAGCACCGTGCGCGTGCCGAACCCGCCGCCGAATACGAGCGCGGAGATCAGCATCAGCGGAATGTCGAACATGTAGCCGAACGTACCGACCTGGATCGAGGGGAAGATGTTGTGCAGCACGATGCCCATGCCGTAGACCCCGCCCGGCACCAGCTTATAGGGATTGATGAAAAGCACGAATCCCGTGCCCATGATCGAGCAGCCGAGAAAAATCAGAAACCACGAGCGCCACCACGCCCACGAGCCCATCGGTTCGAGCAAAGCCTTTGTGTTCATATCGTTGTCCGTTTATCCGGCAAAGACAGCGCAAGCCGAGAGCAGAGGCGAATTTATCCGAGCTATGCCGAGGCACCGCCTGTCCAAGCGGAGATTTATCCTGCAAAGATACTAAATTCTCCGGAAATGCAGGCGCCGGGGCAGGAATTTTCGGCCGCACGGTCCATATCTGAAATTTTTTATTACATTTGCATGAACAATCAACAGCCAAGAAAAAGATGATTCTGACTATTTATACGGCTACCACCATGATTATCATCGCCTATCTGCTGGGCTCGATTCCGAGCGCCGTGTGGATCGGCAAGAAATACTACGGCATCGACATCCGCGAACACGGCTCGAAAAACGCCGGAACGACCAACATGCTCCGCGTGCTGGGCCGCCGGGCCGCCCTGCCGGTCTTCGCGCTCGACTTCCTGAAGGGATTCGTGGCCGTGACCTTCATCGAACTGATGCAGTACGACGACCTGATCGGCATGAACGACATCATCAACCTCAAGATCGGAGCCGTCTTCGCCGCCGTGCTGGGCCACATCTTCCCGATCTTCGCGGGATTCCGCGGCGGCAAGGGCGTGGCCACGCTCGTCGGAGCCGTGACGGGCATCTATCCGCCGGTGGCGCTGCTCTGCTTCGGCGTCTGGTTCGTGATGCTGATGGTGTCGCACTACGTGTCGCTCTCCTCGATGGTCGCCGGATGCTGTTTCCCGGTCTTCACGCTCATCTCGCCCAAGGTCAACGGATCGACCCCCTTCGTGGTCTTCTCGTTCGTGATCGCCGTCCTGCTGATCTACACCCACCGCAAGAACATCGAACGCCTGAAAGCCGGCACCGAATCGAAAATCTACATCTGGAAGCCCCGGCGCATGAATCCCGGCGACGGAGCGGAACGGAAAGACAAGGACCACGGCCCGAAATAGCCCTGCACCCGTTTCGGACGGAATCTTCGGTAAAACAGGATATTTTTTCACCGACGACATGCGTCAGGAACGTTTTTTTGCGTTATATTTGCGCCGCGATCGGCATTCATCAATGCAAGAGATATGTTACAGGAAAACCTGCTGAAAATATACGAAACGAGTTTTCGGGAAAACCGGGAAATGTCGGCCCTCACCGACTATTTCAAGAACGAAACCTTTTCGTATTACGAAATGGCCAAGGAAATCGCCAAACTGCACCTGCTTTTCAAAAAAGCCGGGATCAAACAGGGCGACAAAATCGCGCTGATCGGCCGCAACAACCCCCGCTGGTGCATCACCTACATAGGAACCATCACCTACGGCGCCGTGATCGTGCCGATCCTCCAGGACTTCACCCCCGCAGATGTCATCCACATCATCAACCACTCGGAAAGCCGCCTGCTGTTTCTGGGCGACAACTTCTGGGACGTGATCGAAGAGGACCAGATCAAACAGATCGAAGCCGTCTTCTCGCTCACGGACTTCCATGTGGTGTACGAGCGCGACGGGAAATCGCTCACCAAGTTCCAGCGCGACATCGTGAAGAACTACCGCGCCAAATATCCGCGCGGATTCAGCATAAACGACATCAAATACGCCGAAATACCCAACGACCAGGTCGTCCTGCTGAATTACACCTCGGGGACGACGGGCTATTCCAAGGGCGTGATGCTCACGGTGAACAACCTCACGGGCAACGTGGTGTTCGCCATGACGATGATCAACACCCAGACCGGACAGCACTATTTCCAGAAAGGCGGACGCACGCTGTCGTTCCTGCCGCTGGCCCACGCCTACGGCTGCGCCTTCGATTTCCTGGCGCCGCTGGCCGTCGGCGGGCACATCACCCTGCTGGGCAAAATCCCGGCGGCGAAGATCCTGCTCGAAGCGATGGCCGTCGTGAAACCCACGGTCATCTGCTGCGTGCCGATGATCCTCGAAAAGGTCTACCGCAAGCAGGTGCTCCCGATGCTGGAAAAGGGCCCGATGTCGATCGCCATGAAGATTCCGCTGCTCAACTCGGCCATCTACTCGGTGATCCGCAAGAAGCTGATGGACGCTTTCGGCGGCAACGTCGGGATTTTCATCGTCGGCGGCGCCCCCATGAACCAGGAAACCGAATCGTTCCTGATGAAGATCAAATTCCCGATCACCATCGGCTACGGCATGACCGAATGCGCCCCGCTCATCAGCTTCACCCCCGACAACGAGTTCAAGGCGGGTTCGTGCGGCCGTTATCTGAAAGGGCTGCTCGAAGTGAGGATCGACTCGGGGGACCCCGAGCACGAAGCCGGAGAGATTCTCATCCGCGGCGAACACGTGATGAAAGGGTATTACAAGAACGACAAGGACACCCGGAAAGTTCTCGACGAGGAGGGATGGCTCCACACGGGCGACATGGCCACGATGGACCCCGACGGCACGCTCTACATCCGCGGCCGCTCGAAAACCATGATCCTGTCGGGCAACGGACAGAACATCTATCCCGAGGAGATCGAGGACAAGCTCAACAACATGTACCTCGTGCTCGAATCGCTGGTCCTCGAAGGCGACAACGGCCGCCTCAAAGCGCTGGTGGTCCCCGACTACGAACAGGCCGAGAGCGAAGGCGTGGACAAATCGGAACTGCCGCAGATCATGCAGAACAACTTGCAGGAACTCAACGCGCAGCTGGCCGCCTACGAACGGGTCGCGGAGATTGCGATCTACCCCACCGAATTCGAAAAGACCCCCAAACGAAGCATCAAACGCTACTTATACGCACCTTCGCTATTGAGCAAATAACACGCGCCGCAGGCAGGTAACCACTTGGATTCTCTATCCCAAATTCTTCATAGTCACTTGAATCCAATTTCTAACAAATGAGGCGTCACTGATTAGTTCGGTTACCTGCTTTTTCACTCCCCGGCTCCTGCGGAACCGGGGATTTTTTTGCTCCCGTCCGGCTTTTTTCCTATCTTTACCCCATGAAGATCCAGAAAAAACAAGCCATCGGCGAAAACCTGCTCTACGTGATGGTCTGGGCGGCCATCATCCTGGTTCCCGTGCTCAACTCCCAGATGATGTCGGAGATGCACGTCAATCTGGAAAACGTGCTGATCGCATGGCGGCAGATAGCCCCCTATCTGATCATCTTCCTCATCCACAACGCCATCATCGCTCCGCGCTACGTGCTCCGGCGCAAGTACGGAAAATACCTGCTGAGCAACCTCGCGCTGATCATCAGCGTCTTCTGGCTGGTGCAGATCTACGAGGCCCATCTCTCGGACCATCTCCCCCAACAGGCCGATTCCGAAACGCTCGACGCCTACCGCAAGGCGTCGTTCTCCAATCTGGAGATGTATTGGAACGTGGTGCTGGGCTTCTTCATGACCGGCGCCAACACGGGCATCAAGCTCATCTACCAGTCGATGCGCGACGAACAGCAGATGGAGGTGCTCAAACGCCAGAACCTCCAGGCCGAGATGGACTACCTGAAATACCAGATCAACCCGCACTTCTTCATGAACACGCTCAACAACATCCACGCGCTGATCGACATCGACACCGAGTCGGCCAAGAACGCCGTGATCGAGCTCTCGAAGATGATGCGCTACGTGCTCTACGACTCGGGGCGCGAGATCATCTCGCTGAACCGCGACATCCAGTTCCTGAAAAATTACATCGAACTGATGCGCATCCGCTACACCGACGACGTGGACATCCGCGTGGAGTATCCCCGCGACCTGCCCGAGCAGGTGTCGATCCCCCCGCTGCTGCTGATCGTGTTCGTCGAGAACGCCTTCAAGCACGGCATCAGCTACAACCGTCCGTCGTTCATCCACCTGCGGATCGAATATGCCGACAAGACGGTCACCGGCACGCTCTCGAACAGCCGCCACCCGGCTGCCGCGGCCAAACAGGCCGGCATCGGGCTGGAAAACGTCCGCAAGCGTCTGGCCCTGATCTACGGCGAAAAAAACTACACGCTCGACATCCGCGAGGAGGAGCAAACCTATACCGTAAAACTCGTAATCCCGACGCTCAATGCTTAAATGTATCGCCATCGACGACGAGCCGCTGGCTCTGCGTCAGCTGACAAGCTATATCTCGAAGATTCCCTATCTGGAACTCGCGGCAACGTTCAACAACGCCCTCGAAGCGCAGCAGATGCTGACCGGACAGAGCGTGGACCTGATCTTCGTGGACATCAACATGCCCGACCTGAACGGCGTGGACTTCGTCCGCGGGCTGATCGAGCGCCCGATGATCATCTTCACGACGGCCTATTCGGAATACGCCGTCGAGGGCTTCAAGCTCGACGCCGTGGACTACCTGCTCAAACCCTTCGGATTCGCCGACTTCAACCGTTCGGCCGCCAAGGCCAACTCGCTCTACGAACTGCGCCACAACCAGCGCACGCCCCAGGAGGGCGAATCGGAAGCGCTGCCCAAGGACAAGGAATACATCTCCGTCAAGGCCGACTACAAGGTGTCGCTGGTGAAAATATCGGACATCGTCTACCTCGAAAGCGAAGGCGAATACGTGCGCATGCACCTCATCGACGGCTCGACCATCACCACGCTGTTCCGGCTCAAAAACATGGAAGCGGCGCTGCCCTCGGAACTGTTCATGCGCGTACACCGCTCGTATATCGTCAACCTGCGCATGATCAAAGCCTACGTCAAGGGGCGCATCTTTCTGAGCGACACGGAATACGTGCCGATCGGCGAGAATTACAAAGAGGCTTTCCAGGGGTATATCGACAAGAATTTCAAGAACCTCTGAACGAGTTCGCAGGCTACGGGCGGGAGAGCTCTCCGGAGAGGTCCGGGAATCCGTCGAGCTGGACGTATCCGCCGTCGCGGCACTCGCAGCAATAGTGCCGGAGGCCGTTGGTGAGGATGATGTAACGGGCGCCGAGCACCGAATTGTAACGCACGGCCTGCGCGAGCGTCTGCCGCCCGACGGGGATGCCCGGAGCCTTGCACTCGGCCAGCAGCAGCGGCTCGGCCCGGTCGCCCACGACCACCACGTCGGCCCGCTGGGGCTGTCCGTTGAGCGCCACGGCATACTCCTGAACGACGCGCTTGGGCAGCACCCCGCAGTGCGAAACGAGATAGGCGATCAGGTGCTGCCGCACCCACTCTTCGGGCGTCAGCACGAGGTAGATTCCCCGCAGGGCATCCCACACCTCCACAGCGTCGCCACGGCGGCGGGCACGCAGCCGGATGGCCGGAAAATTGAGTTTAGGCAGCTCGGACATCGCAGTATCGAAAAATTTCCGTAACTTTACGCAGGACAAATATACGAACTTATGCGGACTATCCTTTCGACCATAGCGCTTTTTTCCCTCTGCGGACTCTTCGCCCAGGAGTATGTGTCCACGCACGGACGCGAACTGCCCCGCGGCGAACTGCTCGCATACCCCTCGGCCGAAGCGGCCACGGCGTCCGACGGCGGCGACAACCGCTATTTCACGCGGCTGACGGAGTGGAGCCTCGACGGCAACGTCTTCTCGACCGATTTCACCGTGCCCTTCGCATGGGCCAACCGGCAGGTTCTTTTCCATCTGGGATGGGCCTCGGGCGACTACGAACTGCGCGTGAACGGCCATCCGGCAGCCTGCAACGCCGACGGCAACACCCCGGCGGAATTCAACCTGACCAAGCTGACGAAGGAGGGACGGAACTCGCTCGAAATCGTCGTCGCGCAACCCTCCCCCACGGCGCCGCTCGAAAGCTGGAAAGAGGCGCCCCGGCCCGCCATCGGAGGGGCCTGGGTGATGAGCCAGCCGACGCTGCATATCCGCGATGTCATTACCCGGACCCGGCTCGCCGAGGACGGCAGCGCCACGGCCGAGGTGGCCGTCGTGCTGAAAAGCGACGCCCTCAATCCGCGCACGTCGCGCATCCACTACGAACTGCTCGACCCGACGGGCGAACGTGCCGCCGCAGGCCACAAGGATTTCACCCTCGACATGCGGCGCGAAGATACGCTGCGTTTCCTGACCCGCATTCCCCTGAACATGCTGTGGTGCGCCGAACTGCCCACGCAGTACACGCTGCGGCTCAAAACCCAGCACGAAGGCCGCTATGTCGAATTCCTCGAATTCCGTCCCGGATTCCGCGCGGTGGAGATGCACGACGGCCGGATGTCGGTGAACGGACAGCCCGTGACGCTGCGCGTGCGCGAAGTGCCCGCCTCGATCACCGAGAACGAAATCGCCGCACTCCGCGAACAGGGATACAACACGCTCAAACTGCTTCCGGGCCCCGTACCCGAATCGCTGCTGGATTTCTGCGACATGCAGGGACTCTACGTAATCGCGCAGGCCCCGATCGACACCCGCCGCAGCGGGGATTCGCGCCGCCGAGGCGGCAATCCTTCCAACGCTCCGGAATGGCTCGGAGCCTACCTCGAACGCACGGAGAACAGCTACCATACGACCAAGCGCCACCCTTCGGTAGTGGCGTTCTCGCTGGCCGTGAAGTCGTCCAACGGCATCAACCTCTACGAAAGCTATCTGAATATGAAGCGTTTCGACGATACGCGGCCGTTCATCTACCCCGATGCGGGCGGCGAATGGAACAGCGACAAGCTGACGCTGGAATAACCCTTTGAAACGGAAAAAGCGGAATCGCAGTGAAATTTTTCCGGCAAAATTTTTGGAGATAAAAAAATTATAGCTACCTTTGCACTCGCAATCGGATAACGATTGATGCCTCTTTAGCTCAGTTGGTAGAGCACGACACTCTTAATGTTGGGGTCCAGGGTTCGAGCCCCTGAGGGGGTACAAAAAGCGAGAATCTTTTGATTCTCGCTTTTTTCGTTTGTCTGCCCCCTACATGCGCCGGGAAGACGATGCGGGGAGGGTATCCACCATCTTCATCCGATTTCTGCGCCCTCCCCGGGCCGGAAGGGCACATCTATCGCAACAACTGGAACTTGATCCCCACCGAAAAATAGACGATCTCGGACAGGTCGAGCGACTTGTTCCCGCATTTGGCGACGATGTCGAGGTCGTTGGCGCTCAATTCGTAATAAAGCGTGATATGACGCAGCAAACTGTCGTTTTTCAGGTAATACG
>NZ_JBBMFL010000030.1:0-14008 GCF_040095975.1 Alistipes intestinihominis | reverse complement strand
ATCGGGGTCGGACATCTGCTCGGGCCGTTGAAGAAAACGGCCTTCCTATTCGGAATCCCGATCTTTGTCGTAGAATAACGTTCAGCGGATATATGCCAAGAGCCCGATAATCGTCGATTATCGGGCTCTCGCTTTTTGCAGTGTGGAATTTATCCCGCTGATTTACTACGGTCTCCATTTCGGGGATGATGGCCGTTTCGTGCGGGATAATCTGTTTTATGCCCCATGACTTCAGACGAAGTCCGGGCCGGAGCGAAAGGGCTATTGCGGATTGTTTTTCCGCTGCCGGAACTCGGACGGCGAACATCCCAACCGCTGACGGACATAACGGCCGAAGAACGAAAGATTCGGAAAGTCGAGCTCGTCGGAGATCTCCTTGATGCTTTTCGGGGAATTTTTCAGCGCGTCGGCCACCTCGCGCGTCAGGGCTTCGTGAATCCATTCCGAAGCGCTTCGGCCGCTGGCGCGCTTGACCGCCGTCGAGAGATAACGCGGAGTTTTGCAGAGCCGCTCGGCATACCATTGCACCGAGCGCGGCACGGGTTTGGTCGAGGAGAGCAGGTCGATGAACGCCTGGCAGATCTGGTGCCGGGATTGAAGCGGCTCTTCGGTGGCGGTCGTTTCCGCCTCGACATGGTTGTCGAGCACATGCGCCGTCTGGTAGAGGAACGCTTGCAGCAGACAGCGTATGATTTCGTCGTAATAGAGATGGTCGATGCGTGTGATTTTCCGTTTGAGAAAATGATAATCCTCCAGCAATTCGACGGATTCCCTGTCGGAGAGGTGAATCTTGAAATTGCGGCTCATATAGAACACCTTGTTCCATAAATCCGCCGAGTTCGGAAAAATCCGTTTGGAGAAGTTCGCCGAGCAGCCGAACAGATACCCCTTGAAATCGGGGCTCATCATCGTGCGGGTGACTATCTTGTCGGGCGTGCAGAATGCGATGTCGTTCGGTTCGATGGTGTAGGGCGTGCCGTTCACTTCGATCTGAAAACGTCCGTCGATGCAAAAAAGCAGCATGCGCCAGCCCTTTTGATCGTCGAGCCGGACGAAATCCCTTGCGTTTTCGAAGATGACGAAATGTTCCGACAGAAACTTGAAAGGTTCTTCGCTGTTGGATTCGGGTCGCATATGATTCAGTTTATACAGAATTGTTCCGAAAGACAAAAATAAGTCCTTTTCGGATACGGCGGGTGGCCGAAACCGCTTGTCGAGTGTCCGATATTTACCGATTTCCGCGGCGTGTGGAATTTCGGCCCTCTTCCCGTACGGATGGATAACCGCGGATTCGTGCGGATGGTTCATTTTTGCAGCCGAATCAAATGCACGAATATGAAAACACGAATCTTGACGGGATGGCTGCTCGTTGCGGCGGTCGCGGTGCAGGCCCGGACGACGGAGCTTTCGATCGGGGAGTGCCGGACTTTGGCCATCCAGAACAACAAGGAGCTGCGTATGGCGGGCGAGAGGGAGCAGGCGGCCTGTCACCGGCGCAAGGCCGCCTTCACGAACTACCTGCCCCGGATTTCGGCGGCAGGAGCCTACCTGCATACGTCGGACGAATTGTCGCTGCTCAGCGACGAACAGAAAAATACGCTGGGGCGACTCGGCACGAACGCCTCCGGGCAGTTGCAGGGCATTTTGCAGCAGTATCCTTCGCTGGGCGAGCAGTTCGGGCCCGTCGCGGGTTCGCTTGCCGGAGGTCTCGACGCTTTCGGGACGAGTCTGGTCGATGGTCTGCGTACCGATACGCGGAACATGACCGTGGCGTCGGTGATGCTGACCCAGCCGGTTTACATGGGCGGCAAGATCGCGGCCTATGACAAGATCACCCGTTTTGCGGAGCAGATCGCCCGCAGCCAGCACGATCAGCAGCTGCAAGAGGTGATTCTCGAAGTCGATCGCACCTATTGGCAGATCGTCGCCCTGCAATCGAAAAAGCGGCTGGCCGAGAGCTACCTCGAACTGGTGTGGAAGCTCGACGGCGATGTCGGGCAGCTGATCGAGGCGGGGATGGCCACCAAGGCCGACGGACTGAGCATCAAGGTGAAGGTCAACGAGGCGGAGGTGGCGCTCATTCAGGTCGATAACGGGCTCGCCCTGTCCCGGATGCTGCTCTGCCAGTTGTGCGGCTTGGATTTGACGACGGAAGTCCGGCTGCGGGATGAAGCCGCGGAACTGCCGGTCGGGACGACTGCCGCCGACTTGGAGACGGCGTTGGAAAACCGTCCCGAACTCCGCAGCCTCGACATGGCGCAGCGGATCGGGAAGCACAAGGTGACGATCGCCCGCTCCGAATTCATGCCCAATGTAGCGCTCACAGGCGGTTATCTGACGAGCAACCCCTCGCTCACCAACGGATTCCAGAAAAAATTCAACGGACTGTGGAATGTCGGCGTGGTGGTGAAGATTCCCATTCTGACCTGGGGCGAGCGCCACCACAAGGTGCAGGCCGCCCGCCGCGAAGCCGCCATTGCCGCGTATCAGTTCGAGGAGGCGGCCGAGAAGGTCGAGTTGCAGGTGACGCAGAGCCGTCAGAAAATGCGGGAGGCGACCGAGCGGTATGCGGCCGCCACGCGCAGCCAGGCGGAGGCCGATGAGAACCTGCGCTGCGCCACCCTCGGCATGCAGGAAGGGGTCATCCCCGTCAGCAACGTGCTGGAGGCGCAGACCGCATGGCTCTCCGCCCATTCGGAGCGGCTCACCGCCCGCATCGACGTGCTGCTCGCCGATCTCTATCTGCGCAAGGCGCTGGGTACATTGAAATAATTCAAACAACAAGACGCATATGAAAACGAACAAACAGCAAAAAGGGATTCTTTTGACGGCCGTATCCATGCTTGCGGTGATCGCGGTCGTCATCGTCATCGGGCTCTCGCTGCCCGAGCGGGAGGAGTATATTCAGGGCGAGGTCGAAACGACCGACTACCGCGTGTCGTGCAAGGTGCCGTCGCGCGTGCTGCAAATCCGGGTCGCCGAGGGCGACTGCGTGCGGAGGGGCGACACGCTCGCCGTCATGGAGGCTCCCGACATGGCCGCGCGGCTGGCGCAGGCCGAGGCGGCCCGTTCGGCTGCCGAAGCGTTGGAGCTGAAGGCCCGCAACGGTTCGCGGCAGGAGCAGATCCAGGCCGCCTACGAGGTTTGGCAGCAGGCCCGGGCGGGTTTGCAGGTGGCGGAAAAGACCTTCCGGCGCATCGAACGCCTGCACGGCGAGGGAGTTGTCGCCGCCCAGAAATTCGACGAGGCGCAGGCCAGATACGAAGCCTCCGCCGCTACGGAGCGTGCCGCCAGGGCGCAGTACGACATGGCCGTGAACGGCGCCCGCCGGGAGGACCGGCTGGCTGCCGAGGCGCAGGTGTCGCGGGCCCGGGGAGCCATCGCCGAGGTGACCTCCTACCTGAACGAGACGATACTCACGGCCTCGGACGACGGACTGGTGACGGAGATTTTTCCCGAGGTCGGCGAACTGGTCGGCACGGGAGCGCCGATTATGAACGTGGCCCGTATGGACGACGTGTGGTTCACGTTCAACATCCGCGAAGACCTGCTGCCGGGTATCGCTGTCGGACGGGAGCTGACGGCCTACCTCCCGGCGCTCGACATCGCCGTTCCGGTGCGTATCACGCGCATGAAGGACGTGGGCAGCTTCGCCGTGTGGAAGGCCACCAAGGCGCTCGACCGCTTCGACCTGAAGACATTCGAGGTGAGGACCCGCCCCGCATCGCCCGTCGAAGGGCTTCACCCGGGCATGTCGGCCGTACTTCGTAAAAGCGAGATCGAATGAGACACCGTGGAACTATCGAACGGCTGACGGCTATTTTCCGGCGGGAGTTGGGCATCTTCTCCCGCCGGCCCATCTTCCTGTTCTGCATGATCGTCATGCCGGTGGTCTGCGTCGTCTTCTTCACGTCGCTGATGCGGGCCGGTCTGCCGACCGGCCTCCCGATGGGACTGGTCGATGAGGACCGCACGCACATCACGCGCATCCTCGCACGCACGATGGAGGCGTTCGAGGCTTCGGACTTCGCGGATCAGTACGACTCTTTCTCCGAAGCCCGCAAAGCGGTGCAGCGGGGCGAGATATACGGATTCTTCTACATTCCGAAAGGCACGACCGAAAAGGCGATGGCCAGCAAACAGCCCTGCGTGTCGTTCTACACCAACGAAGCCTATTTCGTGCCGGGGACCCTGCTGATGAAGGACATGATGACCGCCTCCGAGATTCTCTCGCTGGCGCTGACCCGCGAGACGCTCTATGCCAAAGGGTACGACGAGCGGGCGGCGATGGCCGTGATCCGTCCCATCGTCGTCGAGGCGCATCCGCTCAACAACCCGACGCTGGACTACTCCGTCTACCTCTCGAACATCGTCCTGCCGGGCATTCTGATCCTGCTCATCATGCTCTCGACGACCTACACGATCGGACTGGAGTGGAAACAGCGGACGCAGCGCAAGTGGTTCCGCATGGCCGATTACTCCGTGACGACGGCCTTGGTCGGCAAACTGCTGCCGCAGACGGTGCTGTATGTGCTGATGATCCTCTTTTACGACGTTTATCTCTACCGGTTCATGGGATTTCCGTGCAATTGCGGGATCGCGGCGATGATGGGCATCGGCATCCTGACCGTGCTGGCCTCGCAGGCGTTCGGCGTCTTTCTGTTCGGGGTTTTCAGCGGCCAGATGCGCCTTGCGATGTGTCTGTCGTCGTTGTGGGGCATCCTCTCGTTCTCGCTGGCGGGGTTCACCTATCCGACGACCGCTATGGCCCCCGTGCTGGGCCGTCTGGCCGCCCTGTTCCCGCTGCGTCATTACTATCTGCTCTATGTCGATCAGGCGCTGAACGGCTATCCGATCGCCTGCGCATGGCCCTCGGTCGTCGCATTGCTGCTTTTCATCATGCTGCCGCTCGCGGTCAACGGCCGTTATCGCGCCGCATTCCTCAAATATCATTATAAACCATGAAACCGATCCGCACTGTTTTCCGCATCTGGTACGACGAGCTGACCGACCTGTTCAGGGACAAGGGCATCCTGATCTTCATCCTCTTCGTGCCGCTGGCCTATCCGCTCCTCTACTCGTGGGTCTATACCAACGAGGTCGTGCGCGAGGTGCCGGCTGCGGTCGTCGATGACAGCCGCACGCCGCAGAGCCGTGCGTTCATCCGCATGGTGGACGCCACGCCCGACGTTGCCGTCGCGGCGCACTGCACGACGGTCGCCGAGGCCGAAGAGCTGCTGCGCCGCCGCGAGGTCTTCGGCATCATCCGCATTCCCGAGAGCTTCACGAAGGACATCCGGCGCGGCGACCAGACCTTCGTCGGCGTATACAGCGACATGAGCAGTATGCTCTACTACAAAGCCCTGCTGCTGGCTGCGACCAAAGTGTCGCTGGAGATGAACGCCGACATCAAGGTCGGGCGCCACCTGCCGGGCACGACCGACCGGCAGGACGAGATACAGCACACGCCCATCGAGTACGATTACGTCGCGTTGTACAATCCGCAGAGCGGCTTTGCGGCGTTTCTCATACCGCCCGTGCTGATGCTGATTCTCCAGCAGACGCTGCTGCTGGGCGTCGGCATGTCGGCCGGCCGCATGCGCGAACGCTTCCGCGGGTCGCTCGTGCCGTTCCACCGCGACTACAAGAATCCCGTTTGCATCGTATTGGGAAAGGCGGCGGCCTATTTCGGCATCTACATCGTGATGGCCCTCTACGCTTTCACGATCGTCACGCACGGATTCTCGCTGCCGCAGCTGGGCGACCTGGCCACGCTCACGGCCTTCGTCGTGCCGTTCCTGCTCGCGTGCATCTTCCTGGCGATGGTGCTGTCGTCGCTCGTCTGGCGGCGCGAGGACTGCATCCTGCTGTTCGTATGCCTCTCCGTGCCGCTGCTCTTCATCTCGGGCGTGTCGTGGCCGTGGCCCTCCGTTCCCGCCTTCTGGAAAGGGGTGGCCTGCCTCTTCCCCTCGACTTTCGGCATGAACGGCTATGTCCGCATCCAATCGACGGGTGCGACGCTTTCGGACGTTGCCTTCGAACTGCGCGGCCTCTGGATTCAGACCGGCGTCTATTTCCTCCTCGCCTGCCTGATCTACCGCAGGCAGATCCGTTTGATCGCGGATCGGCATTACCGTGCATAAGTCCGTTTCGGATGCAGATATGTTCGATAGGTCGTTTTGCGGAGCGGGCGGGAAATATCGGACACTCTATGAGCCGAAAAGATAACCGCCATGTCGCGCGGAATCAGTTGCTTTGCCGTACGAAACAAACAAGACGAAACAGATGGAAGGATACATTTCACAAATCATCGGCCCGGTGGTGGACGTTCGCTTCCCCGAAACGGAGGGGCAGCTTCCGGCCATCGACGAGGCGCTGTCGATCCGCCGCGAGAACGGCACAGAGCTCGTCGTCGAGGTGCAGCAGCACATCGGCGAGCATACGGTGCGCACGGTGGCGATGGATTCTACCGACGGGCTGCGGCGGCACATGCGGGTAGTCCCGCTCGGCCGTGCGATCTCGATGCCGGTGGGCGATCAGATCAAAGGGCGCCTGATGAACGTCACGGGAGAGAGCATCGACGGCATGCGCGAGCTCGACCGCACGGGCGAGGCTTCGATCCACCGCGAGCCGCCGAAGTTCGAAGAACTGGCCACCTCGCAGGAGGTGCTCTACACGGGCATCAAGGTGATCGACCTCCTGGAACCCTATGTCAAGGGTGGCAAAATCGGTCTGTTCGGCGGCGCGGGCGTGGGTAAGACGGTGCTCATCATGGAGCTGATCAACAACATCGCCAAGGGCCACAACGGCTTTTCGGTCTTCGCCGGCGTGGGCGAGCGAACGCGCGAGGGCAACGACCTGCTGCGCGAGATGATCGAATCGGGCGTCATCCGCTACGGCGAGGCGTTCAAACGCAGCATGGAGGAGGGCCATTGGGACCTCTCGAAGGTCGATTACGACGAGGTGGCCAAATCGCAGGCCACGCTGGTTTTCGGCCAGATGAACGAGCCGCCCGGAGCCCGCAAGTCGGTCGCTCTGTCGGGCCTTACGGTCGCCGAATCGTTCCGCGACAGCGGCGGGGAGGGGGCGTCGCGCGACATCCTCTTCTTCATCGACAACATCTTCCGTTTCACGCAGGCCGGTTCGGAGGTTTCGGCCCTGCTGGGGCGCATGCCCTCGGCCGTGGGCTACCAGCCGACGCTGGCCACCGAGATGGGCCGGATGCAGGAGCGCATCACCTCGACCAAACACGGGTCGATCACCTCGGTGCAGGCGGTCTACGTGCCTGCCGACGACCTGACGGACCCCGCTCCGGCCACGACCTTCACGCACCTCGACGCCACGACCGTCCTGAGCCGCAAGATCGCCGGGCTGGGCATCTATCCGGCCGTCGATCCGCTGGAGTCCACCTCGCGCATCCTCGACCCGAACATCGTCGGCGAGGAGCACTACCGGACGGCCCAGCGGGTGAAACAGATTCTGCAACGCAACAAGGAGTTGCAGGACATCATCGCCATTCTGGGCATGGACGAGCTTTCGGACGAAGACCGCACGATCGTGAACCGCGCCCGACGTGTGCAGCGGTTCCTTTCGCAGCCTTTCTCCGTGGCCGAGCAGTTCACGGGGGTTCCCGGAGTGATGACGCCCATCGCCGAGACGATCCGGGGCTTCCGGATGATTCTGGACGGTGAGACGGACCACCTGCCCGAGCAGGCGTTTCTGAATGTCGGAACGATCGACGACGCCATCCGCAAGGGCGAGGAGCTGATGCGGAAATCGTAATTGCGAAACCTGAAAAACATGTTGATATGCAGCTTATTATTGTGGCTCCGCGCGGTGTGTTGTGCCACACGGCCGTCGAAAAGGTCTCTTTCCCGGGAGCGTTAGGCGCTTTCACCGTCCTGCCCGGACATGCGCCCCTGATCGCCCAGCTGACGGCGGGCAAGATCCGCTATACGTCCGGTGCGGAAGAGCGTGAACAGGAGATCCTGCGGGGGTTCGTCCGGATCGAGCGGGACACGGTGGCGGCCAATGTCGAACTTCCCGAGCCCTGTTCCCAAAAATAAATATCATGCAGTGGAAATATAAAATATTGTTTTTTCTCGCATGGCTGTCGCTTCCGTTTCGCGCGGCCGCCGAACAGTCGGGTCCCGATGTGATCGGCGTGGTGATGGAGCATATCGGCGACAGCTACGAGTGGCACATCACGACTGCTGGCGAACGGGAATGGACCCTTCATCTGCCCGTCATCGTGCGCAGCCGCACGACCGGATGGCACTGCTTCTCCTCGGCGCGGCTGCACGGCGGCGCCGAATACGAGGGGCTGCGCATCGCCTCCGAAGGCGACCATGCCGGCCGCATCGTCGAGCGGCAGGCCGACGGGTCCGATGTCCGGCCGCTGGACCTCTCGATTACCAAAACGGCGGCGGGGCTGCTGATAAACAGCGCGCTGGTCGTCGCGCTCGTGCTGGGTGTCGCACGCTGGTATCGCCGCCACAGGGTGACCGAGGAGGCGCCGCGCGGCGTGGTCGGGCTGTTCGAGATGCTCTGCTCGTCGCTGCTGGACGGCATCATCCGCCCCTGCGTCGGCGAGCGGTGGCGCCGATTCGCGCCCTATCTGCTCACGGTCTTTTTCTTCATCCTCGTGAACAACCTGATGGGGTTGATCCCGATCTTTCCGGCGGGAGCCAACGTGACGGGCAACATTGCCGTGACGCTGGTGCTGGCCGTGGCCACGTTCCTGGCCATCAACCTCTTCGGGACGAAACACTATTGGAAGGACATTTTCTGGCCCGACGTGCCGACGTGGCTCAAGGTGCCGGTTCCCATCATGCCGCTGATCGAGTTCGTCGGCATCCTGACCAAGCCTTTCGCGCTGATGATCCGTCTCTTCGCCAACATCATGGCGGGCCATTCGGTGATCCTGATCCTCACGTGCATCGTCTTCGTGACGGCCGAAATGGGGGCGGCGGTCTGCGGTTCGATGACGGTGGTGTCGGTGCTGCTCAGCGTCTTCATGAACTGCCTCGAACTGCTGGTGGCCTTCCTGCAAGCCTACGTCTTCACGATGCTCTCGGCCGTCTTCATCGGACTGGCGCAGGAGACGCCCCGCACGGAACAAAATGAAACATGTCGAATCTTAAATAAATGAAATCATGGAAACCTTAGGAATTTTCGGCGCCGCCATCGGCGCAGGTCTGGCCGTCATCGGTGCGGCTTTCGGTATCGGCAAAATCGGTTCGTCGGCTATGGAGGCCATCGGCCGCCAGCCCGAAGCGGCGGACAAGATCCGCACGAACATGATTATCGTCGCGGCCCTGATCGAGGGCGTGGCACTGTTCGCCGTGGCCGTCTGCTTCATGGCCCTGTAACCCTCAGCGACGGCAATCATGGGACTGTTACAACCCGAATCGGGACTGCTGTTCTGGATGACGCTCGCCTTCGGCGCGGTGTTCTTCCTCGTGGCGAAGTTCGGTTTTCCGGTCATCGTCAAGGCGATCGACGATCGGAAACACTACATCGACTCTTCGCTCGATGCGGCGCGGAAAGCCCGTCAGCAGCTCTCCGAAGTCGAGACGGAAAAACGCATGATGCGGATGGAGGCCGAAGCCGAACGCGCGGACATCCTCCGCACGGCTGCCGAGGAGCGGGAACGCATGCTGACCGAAGCGCGGGAGCAGGCCGCCGGGGAGCGTGCCCGCTTGGTGGCGGAGGCCCGTGCCGAGGCCGAAGCGGAGCGGGAAGCCATTCTGCGCGACGCCCGGCAGCAGGTGGCCCTGCTCGCCGTGGCCGTCACGGAAAAGATGCTGCGCTGCGAGTTGCAGGACAAGACATCGCAGACCGCATTGGCCGAGCGGCTGCTCGACGAAATCGAACGCCCGAAAAACCGAACGACATGTACACCGGATTGATCGCCCGACGCTATGCCACGGCTTTGGCCGACTTCGCCGCCGCCAACGGCGAAGAACGGCGGGTTTACGACGAGGTGCGCCACCTGGCCGCCGTCTATCGCACCGACCTCTCTTTGCGGGATGCGCTCCTGTCGCCCGTGCTGCCCGCCGCGGCGAAGGAGGCGCTCTTCCGGCAGGTGCTGGACGGCACGGTCAGCCGCACGCTGGAGGGGTTCGTCTCGCTGGTGCTGCGCCGCCGCCGGGAAAAGTATCTGTGCTTCATGCTGCACTCCTACCTCTCCTTGTACAAGCAGTGGCACGGCATACTCGACGCGACGCTGACGACGGCCGCTCCCGTCGCCGACGAGGAGGCCGACCGGATCGCCGGTCTGATGCAGATGCGGACCCGCAGCCGCGAGGTGCGGCTTCGCCGTGAGACCGATCCGTCGCTCATCGGCGGCTTCGTGCTGCGCTTCGACGACCTGCTGGTCGATGCGAGCCTTGCGCGCCAGCTGGACACGCTGCGCCGGGGCTTCGGAAACAAACAGAACAGAATCGTATGAAATCATGGACACAGAACAGATAAAACCATCGGAAGTCTCGGATATACTCCTTTCCGAATTGCAGCGCATCGACCTCACGGCGCAGTTCGCCGAGGTGGGCACGGTGTTGCAGGTCAGCGACGGCGTGGTGCGCATCTACGGATTGCGGAACGCCGAAGCGAACGAACTTTTGGAATTCGACAACGGCATGCGGGCCGTGGTGATGAATCTCGAAGAGGACAACGTGGGTGCCGTGCTGCTCGGGCCCACCGACCGCATCGAGGAGGGCGACCTCGTGCGCCGCACGGGCCGCACGGCCTCGATCCGCGTGAGCGAGGCGATGCTCGGCCGCGTCATCGACCCGCTGGGCGAGCCGCTCGACGGCAAGGGCCCGATCGGCGGCGACCTCACGGAGATGCCGTTGGAGCGCAAGGCCCCGGGCGTCATCTTCCGCCAGCCGGTGAACCAGCCCTTGCAGACGGGCCTGAAGGCCGTCGATGCGATGATTCCCATCGGCCGCGGACAGCGTGAGCTGATTATCGGCGACCGTCAGACCGGCAAGACGGCGATCGCCATCGACACGATCATCAACCAGCGCCGCTGCTTCGAGGCGGGCGACCCGATTTATTGCATCTATGTAGCTGTCGGCCAGAAAGCATCGACCGTCGCCGCGCTCGTCGAGACATTGCGCCGCCACGGGGCGATGGACTATACGGTCGTCGTGGCCGCCACGGCCGCTGATTCGGCCGCCATGCAGTATTTCGCACCCTTCGCGGGGGCGGCCATCGGCGAGTATTTCCGCGACACGGGGCGCCATGCGCTCGTGGTCTACGACGACCTTTCGAAGCAGGCCGTGGCCTACCGCGAGGTGTCGCTCGTGCTGCGCCGTCCGTCGGGCCGCGAAGCCTATCCGGGCGACATCTTCTACCTCCACTCACGGCTGTTGGAGCGTGCCGCCAAGATCATCGACCAGCAGGAGGTCGCCGAGCGGATGAACGACCTGCCCGAATCGCTCCGGGGCAAGGTGCGCGGCGGCGGGTCGCTCACGGCGCTGCCCGTCATCGAGACGCAGGCGGGCGACGTGTCAGCCTATATTCCGACCAACGTCATCTCCATCACGGACGGTCAGATTTTCCTCGATGCCGACCTTTTCAATCAGGGCAACCGCCCGGCCATCGACGTGGGCATCTCCGTCTCGCGCGTCGGCGGCAACGCCCAGATCAAGGCGATGAAGCGGGTGGCCGGTACGCTGAAGATCGACCAGGCGCAGTACCGCGAGCTGGAATCCTTCTCCAAGTTCAGCAGCGACATGGACGCCGTGACGGCCGCCGTGCTGGACAAGGGGCGCAAGAACACGCGTCTTTTGGTGCAACCGCAGTACAGCCCGATGCCCGTCGAGCGGCAGATCGCCGTCCTCTACTGCGGTACGCACGGACTGATGCGGGAGATTCCCGTCGAGCGGGTCGCCGATTTCGAACGGGAGCTGCTCCGCGAGCTGGAAACGTCGGAGGTATTCCCGACCCTGCGCGAGGGGGTGATCGGCGAGGCGACCGCCGCCGCCATCGAAGCTGCGGCCGAACGGGTGTCGTCCCATCTGAAAGCATAGGAGTATGGCCGCACTCAAAGAGATAAAGGCGCGCATCGCTTCGGTGCGAAGTACGCTGAAGATCACCTCGGCGATGAAGATGGTCGCCTCGGCCAAGCTGCACCGCGTGCAGGGTCAGGCGCAGGCGGCGGCCGAATACGAACGGGGCCTGTCGCAGATCGCGGCGGCATTGACGGCGGCATCCGGCGCGAAGGCTGCGTCGCCGCTGCTCCTGCCGCACGACAAGCGCGGACGGGCCGTCGTCGTGGCTTTTTCGTCCGACGGTTCGCTGTGCGGGTCGTTCAACGCCAATGCCGTCAAGGCGCTGGCGCAGCAGGTCGAACGGCTCCGCGCCGAGGGCTTCGACCGCGTGACGGTGATTCCCGTCGGCGAGAAGATCGCGCAGGCGGCCGCCGAAGCGGGCTACGATACGGACGGCCGCTTCCGCACGCTCGTGTCGAATCCGGCCTGCGAGGGTGCCGCGGCGCTGGCCGACGCCCTGATGGCGGAGTATGCGGCCGGAGAGGCGGACCGGGTGGTATTGGTCTACAACCATTTCCGCTCGATGGGGCGTCAGACGCCCGTGCAGGAGATGTTTTTGCCGCTGCCCGCAGGCGAAGAACGGCCCGGCCGCGTGCCGGAGTACATCTGCGAGCCCGGGGCGGAGACGCTCCTCGCGGCGCTGCTGCCTCAGACGCTTCGCGCGCGCCTCCATGCGGTGCTGCTCGACAGCATTACGGCCGAGCAGGCGGCCCGCACCGTCGCCATGCAGACCGCCTCGGACAACGCTGCGGAGCTGTTGGACGACCTGTCGCTGACCTACAACAAGCGTCGCCAGCAGGCCATCACCGACGAACTGGCCGACATCACGCCCGCAGAATAAATATCCAAAAAACGTATAGTAATGAACGCAACCAACACTTTTTCACCGATTTCGGTCTTGACCTTCGACGATGCCGCCCGTCATTTCATGGCATCTGCCAATATGCGTCGCAACGGATGCGTGATCGGACATCTGGACGCTGCGTCCGACGAGCGGTTGAAGCCCGGATCTTTGATTCGCACGGAGATCGGCGGTTTCGTATTCTGTACGAAAGGCCGGGTCGATTTCGCCGTCAACGGAACGGAATTCCGCCTGGAACGGAACCAGATGATCTTCATCCTTCCGAAAACCCGGATCGTCATCCGAAGCCGGCGTGAGTTCTCCGCCCGGTGTCTCATCCTCGACTCCGCCCCTGCGTTTCGGGGTGTCATGGCGATGAAACATGTCTCGGAACTTATGATGCGGTTCGCTGAATACCCGGTTATCCGGCTGACTCCGGAGCAGATCGACCTTTGTTTCGTGCAGCTGCACAATATCCGGCATCTGACCGACCGGGGAAGCGATTCGGAATTCTGCGCTATGGCCGTCCGCAATGCCGTCGCCTCGTTTCTCTATTCATTGGGCGACGTGCTTTCCGATCCCGTATTGCCGCGTCAGGAGGTGAAACGATCGGTGAAAGACCGGCGCAATTCCTATTTCGTGCGCTTCATCCAGCTGCTTGCGAAGCATTACAGGGAGCAGCGGCGGCTCGGATTCTATGCCGAACAGCTCAACCTGACGCCCAAATACCTGACGACATTGGTGCGCGATGTGAGCGGTCGCAGCGCCGGGGAGTGGATCGACCATTTCGTGATCAACGACGCCTTGTTTCTGCTGAAAAACAGCGACCGGAGCATTCAGCAGATCGCCTATGACCTGAACTTTCCGAATCAGTCGTTCTTCGGGGTCTTCTTCAAGGCGCATGTCGGGTGTTCGCCGAGCAATTTCCGGTTGCAGTCCGTAAAACAGCCGTTATGAAAACCGAACTCTTTCCGCTTTTGGCCGTTGTGTTCCTGACCGCCTGTCAGGTCGAATACCACCCCTACGACACCCGCATCGACGGGCCGACGGGTGTCAACGCCCGCAACATCGCCCGCATCGAGGCGGCGTGCGAGGGCCGGCGGACGAT
>NZ_JBBMFL010000029.1:0-18087 GCF_040095975.1 Alistipes intestinihominis | reverse complement strand
CCCGGCTCCGGGTACAGGAAAAACTGCCTAATTCATTGATTTCAATGAATTAGGCAGTTTGTAATAGAGGGATTTTCCCCATATATTCCCCACGCGTGAGGGTGATGTTAAAAAATCACTTGCTCCGAGATAGCAGGAGCAAGTGATTTCTCGTTTATGAATACTGATTATTTTCGGAAGCCATACATTTTCATACACTTCCGCATTTTACGATGATTTCAGAGCAATAGTCTTGTTTATCGTAAAACTTCCACGCGTCGGGCCTTGAGCGAATAGGCTTCGCCGCCAGAGAGAGACGAATCAATGCCCATCCCCTTAACCGTCTTGATACGTTCGGGAGCGATTCCCTTGTCGATCAGGTAGTCGCGCAGGGCTTCAGCGCGCTGCTGGGTCAGTCGCTTGTTGATCTGCTCTGTACCGCTGTGGTCGGCATATCCATAGATGCGCACCGGGGTGTCGGGAACTTCGTTCAGCAGGCGGACCATGGCGTCGAGTTCTTCGGCGTAGGTCTTCGTGTCGATTTCGGCGCTGCCGCGAACGAAATGGATAGTCGGCATATAGTACCATACGGCCTTTTCCACCGGCGTTTCTACGGTGCGTTCCTGCATCACCACGTGTGGCTCCATCTTCACCACGACCGTGTCAATGATGCGTCCGCGGTCTTTCGGGGGAGCGGCATAGCGAGGTGCGTACATCAGGTGATCCTTCTTCTTGTGGCGTGCGCCGATCTTCCACACTACACCTACCGAGAAATGCATCATGAAATTTTGATTGTCGCGAGGACGATAGGTGGCGATGCCGTCAAATACGTTCTGGTGTATCCAGTTGATGCCGTAACGGGCTTGCATGTCAATAGCACGACCTGTTTTCCAACGCAGCATGGCTTCACCTCCAAGGCTGACTGTCAGCGGATTGAAGTGCTCCACGGCGAAATGGTGGCCTCCGTTCCGGGTGAATATGTCGGGGTAGAATTTCTGGAAGTAGATTCCCGGGCTTACGGATACAGTCCATCGGCGTTTTCCAACGGGTACGGGCCGAATCAGGTTGTTGAGATTGATGTCGGCATGGAGTGTGAAGTTGATGCTCCGCACTTTGCTGTAAAGGTCCTTGTATTGCATGCTTCCGGACAGCGGTGACGGGCGGTAATCTCCCCAGCCGTAGGGATCGAGCCAATAATCCTGTTCGAAATCCTTGGCTCCGGTTTTGCCCTGAGCATAGCCTAAATTGGCGCGCAGGCCGATTACCGGCGTGAACTGGTAGCCTCCTTGCAGATCGGCCATGATACCCCAGTAGAGTTTGTCATAGGAGTTGCTCTGGAAATCTCCTGCGAAGAACGGCAGTCCGATGTTTGCACCGAAACTCCATCTCGCATATTGGTTGTAGTGCTCCCATCGTGTCGGTTGCTGTTCCGTGCTCTTTCTGGTCGGAAGCTCCTCGGCCCGGATATTTCCGCCCCAGAACGTCACGGTGCACAACATGGCAGATAGGAACATCCGTGCGATCAGTTTACTCATTGTTCCTTGTTTTTAACGTTAGAAAAAGTGCGGGGAGTTGTGTGGGTATCTCTCCCCGCACATCATCGTTTTTTGCTAGTTGTTGACGATTACGACGTCGGCGAAGTCGGTCATGGCCGAATTGCCCTTGGCGTCCGAAATCTTCACGGCCAACTGCACTTTGATCGGCGTGGGAGTAGTTGCGCTATTATAATTGGTCCAGAGGGTTGCGAGGTCGGTATATTCCATCGCGATTTTCAGTACGTTCGCTACTCCGGGGTCCGAAACGACAGCCGCTCCGAAGGGAGAAGTCACAATGGCGCGGGTATTCACCGAATTGGCGATCACCTCAACCGTATAGCCCTTGGAGGCGTCGAGGATGTCGGCGATGATGTTTGTGTTGGCGCTGGTCATGTAGAGTTGCTCTTCCAGTGCGGCGGAGTCGTATCCCGTGCCACCGGCATTCTTGGTTGCCTGGAGCGTCAGCTTGCCGTCACTGTAGGCGGGAACCCACCGAACGGCCTGGATGCGGTTCTTGATGGCTTCGATGTCGGCCTCCACGGTATCCATGCGGCCTTCGAGTGCCGTGATTTTGCCATCCATGGCGGGAAGGGTAGTGTTGTTGATCGTGTCGATCAATGCTTGCAGAGCCTGGTCGGCAGCCTTATAATCCGATTCGAGTTGTGCGATGGCGGTATCCATAGCAGTCTGGGTTACCTTGTCGGATACTGCATCGGCGATCGCCTGCGTCAATTCGGTCTTCATCGCTTGCATGTCGGCCTTGATCGTGTTGATTTCGACTTTCAGCGTTTCGATTTCCGCCTTATTGGCCGTGATACCGTCCTTATTGGCGTCGATCAGCACTTTCAGGGCAGCCTCTTTGGCGGCAAGATCTATGGTGAGCTGGTTTACGCGTGTGGTTAGGGCGTCCAGCGCGGTCTGCGAGGCGAGGCCTGCGATCTGAGCCGTCAGGTTGGCTACGGCGGTTTCGAGAGTGCCTACCTTGCCGTTCAGCGTAGCGAGTTCGCCGGTCAGCGTGTTGACATCGGCGATTACTGCGGTGAGTTGCGTCGCCATTGCGGCGAGTTTGCCGTCCACCGTCGTTTTATAGTCGTTCCAAGCCGTGGTCATTTCGCTCTTGAAGTCGTCGATGCGTGCGTTGAGTGCATTCTGTGTGTTGGTGATGAGTGCCGTGAGCGAGGTCTCCTGCGTTCCGAGTGCCGTCGTCAGGTCATCGATGCGCTGGCCGAGTGCTACGTCGGCGGCTTCGAATTCCGCTTTGAGGTTGTTACAAAGCGTTTCGAGTGCCGTGATCTTGCCTTCAGCCGTGTTGATGCGGGTCTTCAAAGCTTCCACATCGGCTGCGGTCGCCGTTTGGCTGTTTTTCAGATCCTCCAGTTTCCCTTCGGCCAAAGTTTTCCACGCCTTCAAATCAATGATGGCTTGTTCTGCCGAGGTCAGACGACCATCGAGTGCCGTGATTTTCAATTCGGCATCGTCGATGCGTGCGTTGATAGCCGTAATCTTGTTGTTCACCTCCTGGAAATCGAGCTGAACCGCAGCTTTGAATGTGGTTAGATCGGTTTGCAGGGCCGTGATGTTGTTTTTGGCGGTTTCGAGTGCGGTTTCGAGTGCCGTCAGGCGGGCCTTGGCAGCATCGAATTCGGCCTTCATCTCCTGTTTGATCAGATTATCGGCATTTTTGTAAGCAATCTCCATCTGTTCGATGGTGTTGTTTACCAGCACCTGGTATGCATCGATGGTGGCGCGAAGTTCCTTTTCATTGTTTTCGATCATTTCGCGGTGAATGCGCAGATCATCGTCGTAATCTTTCGTGCACGAGGTGAATCCCATCATACCGCAGAGTGCGATGACGATGGCATAGGAAAATTTTCTTTTCATGATTAAATATGTTTTAAAGGGTTTATAGTGTTTTTATTTTTTTCGTTTATTGATTGTCGGACGACTGGAGGTGAACAAGCTGCGAAGTCGTTGCCAGCATGTCGGTCGGGGTACCTTGTTTGTCGAGATGTGCAAGGGACGTCCCTCTTCCTGTTCGCGGCGTTCAACTTCCTGATAGAAATCAGCCAACATTCGTTGCACTTCCTCACTGGTCATTTTTTTCGGTTTAGGAGGGTCTGTGTTCATGGGGCCTCGGTTTTAGAAATAATCTGGGATTATCCCCTTTTTCCGGAGGCAAGCGAAATTTTGCGAAATTCTTTCAGGATTTTCTCCAGTTCAAGACTCGCCTTGCGGGCGCGCCTGCCGGCGGCTTTGTTTCCGGTGTCGTTTTGTCGTTGTCCGTCAGCGAGCAGAGCCTCGCTCCACTCCCGGATGTTTTGCAGCATCATCTTCATAGGTATTGTGGTTTAGTGGTTGTGTATATTCACGAAGCCGTTGTTTTGGCAATTTACTTGGCATTGGCAAGTGTTACGTCTCCTTTATAATAGAAGTCCAAAGAAGAATGTTTCTGGGAGTCGGTGAACTTACAGCGGATCTCAAATTGAGTGTGGTCCTTATTCAGACTTTTGATATACAGGATGTCGCCTGCCACTCCAAAATTGGGGTCAAAATTGGGGTTATCGCCTCCCCAACCTTCCAATATTGTGATTCCGTTTGTTTGGGCTTCAATATACCAATGCCATCCCTTATAATCCTGAACTGCCAGTAGAGGGTCTACCTTCGTAAGGTCCAGACTCACCCCGTCGTGTTGCATGGAACATTGCAGACACAACTCCATCGTGTTGTCTTCTGCCGGAAGTATATGAATGTCGTAATTACCTTTGTTCAGTTCATCTTTAGTGACAGAGACAGTAAAATTGGAGTAGTTCTTCCCGGAAAATACGAAACGGTTGGTCTCCGGTTCGGGATTGTCGTTGTCTTTCTCGCATGAAGCCAGTGTGCACAAGGCTCCACAAAGAAGTAATAAAGAAAAAAGTTTTTTCATAGGAATTTGAGTTTGGGTTATATAAAATGTGTACCTTTTTTAGTTTCTATTGTTTTTCGTCTTGTTTGCAAAGTTCGCAGAATAGGGCCGTCGGTGTTAATAATCTTGATGTTGATTTTTATACTGGGGGCGCGATTTACTTGGTTGTGATTTGAATTTCCTGCGCACGATTATTTCTAAATTTCTATAAATTAGTGATATGCGTGATTTGTCGGGTGCAAAAAGCATAGGAGGAGTACGAATATGAAAAAGCCGCTCCCCGGGAACGGGAAGCGGCCTGAATTCATCGGTCAAAGGGTTATTTTCGGTTCCGTTTGCGGTATTCCATAGGGGTCATCCCGAAATGTTGCTTGAAAATCCGGTTGAAATAGCTCTGATATTCAAAACCGCAACGGATAACAATATCGCCGATGGCGTTGTCGGATGAGACGAGCAGATTGCGGGCGAATTGCAGCCGTGCTTGTCGGATATATGTTGCTGTATCCATGTCCGTGATGCTTTTGACCTTGCGGTTGAGTTGCGAACGGCTCATGCAGATTTTATTTGCAATGGTCTCGGAGTTGAACGTCGGATCGGCCATCTCTGAGTAGATGATTTGGTGCAGACGTGTCATGAACTCCCGATTCGCTTCGGGTAGCTCTTGAGGGGGCATGTTTCCTACTTGCATCTGCCGTGCATATTTTTCACGCAGGATGCGTCGCTGTTCCAGCAGTTTCCGGATCTGTAACTGAAGTTCTTCTGTATTGAACGGTTTGACCAAATAGGCGTCGGCGCCCGTCGCCAGACCGGCGAGACGATCCGGCTCATCGCTTCGGGCCGAAATAATGATGATGGGGATATGGTTGAGAGTTTCTGAATTTCGGATGGCACGGCATAGTTCATAGCCATCCATCTCGGGCATCATGACGTCGGTGAGGATGAGGTCCGGCATGTAGGCTTCGGCTTTCGCCAGCGCTTCACGGCCGTTACGAGCCAGAAGCAGGTGGTAATCGCTCCTGAGTTCGCTGCTGATGTAGCTGGCAACATCGGAATTGTCCTCCGCGATCAGAATCGTATTCTTCTGTTTATTGTCGGAGTTTGTCACAGAATTGTTTTCCGGTATTTCATCGACGATGGAACCCGATTTTTCAGGGGAATTGTTTCCCGGGATCCATTCGCTTAGAAATTCTTTGCCATGATGCAATGGCAACCGCACGATGAATGACGAGCCTTGTCCCTCGATACTGAATACTTCGATTGTACCTCCCATCGCCTCGGTCATCTGGCGCACCATCGACAGCCCGATGCCCGTGCCGAGATATGCTTCGGGATTGTTCCCTTGGTAAAAAGGTTCGAAAATGTATGGCAGGTCTTCCTGGCTAATTCCCATGCCTGAGTCTGCAATGGTGATGGCGGCCTGTCCTTTGTTTGCTGTGACGGTTATGAGAATTTTGCCGCCTTGAGACGTGAACTTCACCGCATTGATCAGCAGGTTTCGTAGAATTTTCTGCATGTAATCCGGGATGAAATCCATTTTAAGCGAGGACAGAGTCGGTGCAAACTCGATCTCGATGAGTTTCTGTTCTGAACAAATGCGGATATTCTCCAGTATCAGATGCAACAGAGCTATGATATCACCCGTATGCCACTCCGGGGTAGTTATGGCGGAACGTATTTTGGCGATACCCAACAGTTGGTTGATCAGTTCCAGCAAGGTGTTGCTTTGCCTGATGATGACCTGCATATCCTTGTTGCAGGCCTTGTCGCTGCTTGCTGCCATCTGACGTTCGGCCAGGCCGAGGATGACAGTTAACGGTGTGCGGAATTCGTGCGTGATGTTCGTGAAAAAATTTTGCTGCATGGCGGCCATACGCCGTGTGGTCTGTTGTGAACGGATCTTCATGCGCAGGGCGTAGACCAGAACTCCGAGTATCATGAACGTCAGCAATATGACAATACCCGATGTAATGGTTACTTGTCGTCTGCTGCGTATTTGTCGTTCGTTCTGTTCATTCAATTCGGCGATTTCGCGTGCTTTCTTATCGCGCTCGTAACGTATTTGGGTTTCATAAACCATGCTTTCGTTTTGGTCTGTCAGTAGACTGTCGCGGTATTGATGGCTGAGTTTGAGTTCATGCAGTGCATTGCGGCATATCCCTAATCGTTCGTAATATTCTGAGCGAAGCAGATGGAGTTCTTCCAAATGGCCGAATGAGTGTATTTCACGTGCTGTGATCAATGCTTCGTCGAGAATTTTTTTTGCCTTAGGAAGATTCCCGCGTCGAAAATGGAGGCTGGCCAGGGCTGTACACGATTTGAGCAAATTCCATTTGTCGGGAATTGCTTTCAGCAGCCGGTAAGAGATGTTGTATTCGCCGAATGCCTGTTCATAGTCGCCACGGCACTCGTGAATCTGACCGAAATGAGTGTGGCATAATGCGATGCCGAGTTTAGATCGTGCCCGTTCATTGTGCTCGAGAGAGCGGGTGAAGCATAGGTAGGCAGAGTCGTATTGTTGACGGTATTTATAGATGCTACCTAAATTGGCCCAGTTGATCGCCTGCCCTAATTCATTACCCATTTCGGTCTCGATCTTCAGTGCCCGACGGAAATAATGTTCGGCTTCATTACGGTTGTCGAGTGCTTTATAAATGTTGCCGAGACCATTCAATGCATAGACATAATTCTTGCGGTTTTGGCGCGGTTCGTTGCCAGTATATTGTTCGGCTATATGTAAGGCCAGATAATGGGAATCTGCTGCTTCGGAGAGCATTCCCATTCGTCGCAGATCTGTACCGATATTGTTGTAGGCATCAGCAATCTCGAGCGTGTCGGCCAGTTCTATTGCCAATCTTAAGCCTCGGTTATGAATGGCTAATGCTTCGGAGAAACGTGATTTTTCGCGGTAGCGTTTCCCCAGTTCCCGGCATACGAAAATAAGTCCGATATGGTTTTGTTCGCGGGAGAACTTTTCCAGCCATATTTCCATTGAATCAAGGTTGCGATTGGCGCGCACGAGGCTGTCTATGCATGCGCGTTCTGCGAAAGATTGTGCTGGGGAGGAATGATTGGTACAAGAAACTTGAATTATGCCAAGAAACAGTAGGACGAATATCGTTTTACGTGAAACTCGGGGTAAGGAAAACATAATAGGAAGGGGTTATTTTTCACATTTACAAATATAGCGATTCCCCCCCCTGACAAAAAATGTAAATTGAAAATCGACTGTATCTACGAGAAATTACGTATCTGTTGGTGTCTTTGAACTTTGATTTGTGTCGATTAACCCGACTTGCATGGCATAACGCATTAGTTCGACCGTATTGTTAATACCCGTTTTACGGAAGATATTGGTTTTGTGCGTGTCGACCGTACGCTGGGATATGCCGAGCCGGTCTGCGATTTCTTTTGTTTGTAAACCTTCGCAACATAAGTGAATGATTGTTCGTTCACGCGGGGTGAAATGTATTTGTGGTACAGTTATCTCTTTTGCGATAGTTTCGATTTCGTTATGGATTGCGCTGTTGGAGTGCAGCGGCAATAATGCAAGCAGTCGTTCTTTTAACTTGAGAGTTTGTTGGAGCATGGCATTGTGGCGTTGGCGGAGGACCAATAATCGCCCGATGACGGTTAATGCTATAATACAAAGAATAATGATTATGATTAGGACGATTAGCATGTTTTTTCTGTGCTGGATTTCATTTTGTTGTATGGCGATGCGGTGCTCCTTTTCTGCCAATTCGTATTTTGCCTGGAAATTGCTGAGTTGCCGGGCTGTCTGTTCGGAAAAGATTGTATCGGCCAGTGTCGTATAGAGCTCCAGATGCCGCAATGCCGCAGAGCGGTCGGTTGTGCGCAAAGCGCGCCATAGGCCGTACTGCGCTTTACTTTCGATGAAGCGGTTGCCGTTTTGCGCACAGAGACGAACGCTGCGGTGGAAATAATCTGCGGCTTCGGCATTGCGGCCTTTGTGCAGAGCGATGTTCCCGAGCTGGTTGCAACAGACCGCTTGAGAGTGGATATTCCCATTTCGTTCGAATACGGACACTGCTTCTTGTAGAAGTTCCTGAGCTTCATCGTCGCGTTGTAGTGCTGATAAAACGGCGGCCAGTTGTGACTGACGAATTGCCGTCTTTATTTGGCGCCCTCCTGCACGGTCGAGAGCGAGCGCTTCGGTGGCGTAGGGTAAGGCCTCCTTTGGACGTTGGGATTTCAGAAGAATGTCCGATGCCATGCCCAGACGAATAGCAAGTATTGCCGGCCTGTTGAGCGTTCGTTCTATGGCGATGGCTTCGAGTATATACTTTTCGGCTGTTTTGGGTTGTTCGGTCGCCAGATAGAGGGCTGCCAGGTTATTGAGTGAAGAACTCAGCCGTTCCGCATCGCCTAAACGTTTGTCAATCCAGTAACAAGCCTCCTGCCAAGGCAGGGCCCGCCCGAAATCGCCTCGTCGCTGAAGACTGGCGCTTAATAGGTTTAAGCAATCTGATAAAAGAATATCATCGCCCGATTCACGGCAGAGTGGCAGCGCTTCCTCGGCCCAGATTGTAGCCGCTTTATAGTCCTCGGTGTCGAAAGCGTATTCTGCCATCCAATACGTTATAAGTGCCTCTATTTCCCGATGCCGGTTCCGGGCGGAGAATTGATAAAGTGAGTCGGTCAGGCCGAGGTTGTAAAATTCCTCGAAAAGTTGGTTGGCAGTAGCAGTCCGTTCGGAACCGTTCGTGTGACGGAAAACGGAATAAAGGGAATCGATCGTTTGTGCCGAAAGCGTCGAAACGTACAATAGAAAGTAAATTGTATATAAATATTTCATATTTAATATAAAACAATGACAAATATACAATAAAGATGATTATTGTTTTAATTTAATAGCCTCTTCGAGCAGTTTTTGGGCTTTGCGCTCCTTAACGGTCGCCCGCTCTAATTGCTTGGCCCGCCGCCTTACGGCTTCCTCGTACCGCTCGACTTGGTTTCGGACAGTATCGCGTATGGCCGTGTGCTGCTCATCCCAAAATATGGTTTCCAACTCCGTCAGCTCCTTTTCGCCGATTTTCCCGCGCATCTTCACATAGCGGTATTTCAGGTCGTTCACGGCCAACCGCCGATTGTTCTCCGAGATTCGGTAGATGAATGCAGCTTGCAGGAAAATACCTCCCAGCATAATGAACATTGTCAGAAATGTTTTTGAGGATTTAAGATCGAGCGTATAGGTATGGCGGTGTTCCTGTACGGGCAGGGTGTCGGGTTTTGCCAATGCTTCGACGACCTGCCCTACCTGCTCGATCAATGTATGTGTCTGCCTGTTCTCCTTGTCGATCACCTCCAGTCTCCCTGCCAACTGCGCCAGCAGTGTGTTGTATCTGTCGGCAAATTCCCGCTCCTGCTCGGTTTTTACTCCCGGCAAGGCCGTATGCCGTTGCAGATGTTCGAGCATCTGTGCGACCTGCCCCTGCGAGAGCTCTGCGGCCTCTATCAGCCGTTCGATCCGTTCCAGTTGGACATTATCCAAACCTGCGTTTCCTGCGCCGCTTGCCTTGGCGTTTTTGATGGTTTTGACAAGCGTTTCCTTGAGGTCTTCATACATCTCGATCGAGAGGTCGATCTTATTTTCGTTGTTCATGGTTTTCCGGTTTTAAGGTTATATTTTCATTTTGGCTCTTCTTTTCTGTTCTTCGAACCTGCGGCGACGTTCCATCGCGGCGATGGCCATCGCCTCGGCCGCGGCGTTGAGCAGCGCCGTGATTCGTGCGATATGCTCTTCGGGACTTTCTCCCGGCTTGCGCTGCAACTGCTCGGCCGACACTCCGCCGGGCGAATTGGCCGGCGGCAGCTGAATACCCCCAGCCTTTCCAAGGTTGACCGATAGTGGCTCTTCGCGCGTACTGCCGCCACTTCTGCCCATGTTGCCGAACAACCCTGCAAATGCCGAACGGTAATTGCCTGCCGCCGCCGAGAGGTTCCCGAAGAGCGTGGCCCGGTGTTGGGTCTGCTGTTGAATATGGTTGAACCGGTTGTCGAGTTTCGTAAAGTTGAAAGCCCGGTCGATCTTCGAGCCGGAGAACTCGAAGCCGTTTTTCGAGAACAAAACCCCTTGTTTGCGGTCGGTCGAACCGCAATACTTGTATCGCACGCTGATGCCCTGTTCTTTTAATTTACCTTCCAACTCGTTCCAGTTCTTGCACTTGGGAAGACTGCCTTTGATTGCATCGTAGATTTCGTATTTGGTCTTGTCGGGTTCGCGCAGCCGCTCCCGCCGCACGTCGTCCTTTCCCGACGCGAGATACAATCCGTACTTCTCGGTCAGCTCCCGGCATACCTTGGCATTCCGGATCTTGATGTTTTTGTCCGAAATGGTCTGCCCGTTATTTCCGACCCGGTTGTAGACCAAATGGCAGTGCGGATGGGGCTGGTCGAGGTGGCGCACCAATAGATACTGCGTATCGGTGATGCCCATCTTTTGCATATACTCCTTTGCGATCTGCGTCATCAGGGCGTCGGTCATCCGCGGGGCGTCTTTGGGTGAGAAAGACAAGGAGATATGCCCGACAGTGTTTTTCAGCCGTGGGTTCAATAGAGTCTGGTCTTTGAAGTCCTGCACCATGTCCTTCACTTCCGGAGGCATGACGCCCTCGGCTTCCAAGATCCGGGATTCTTCTTTCATCACATAACCCACCGTCCCCGAAAAAGACGATCCCGATATTACCTTACCGACCATCGCATATCTGTTTCAGGAGTTTTTCGATGGCCGTAACGATCGCCGCATGCCGGGCTTTGACAACCGCCAAACCTTTGGCGTTGGCCAGCCGGGTCAGCTGGTTCAAGTTCCGGGCGATGCCTTTGAGCTGGGCCATGAAGTCCAGTTGTTCGCGGGTGATCCGTGCCCTAACCGTTCCGCGGTCGATCAGCTGGCGCAGGACTTCGGCGGGCGGTTGCCCGGCCTCGCGGCAGAGGGCCGAGAAGCGGAGTTTCCGCTCGGGGCTGAGCCGCGTGCTGACGACGTATTTACGGATGCGGCCGATGCCGACTTTCGGGCGCCCGCCTTGTTTGCTGTATGTTTTCTTCGGTGTTTCCATGACAGGTTGTTTCGATAGATTGTTCATGCTGTATATTGTTCAGACCAGCGGGATCTTACGCCGACCAGCGGGGAAGGCGGAGTTTTCGTCTACGAAAACACAACCTTGCCTTTCTTAAATCTTTACCCCTTTCCGACGCGGTGGTTCAATTTCCGCCGTTTCCGCTTTCAGGGCTTGCTGATTATTCCGAAGAGTCTGAACGGCCTTTGTTTCGGGAGCGTTCTTCTGTGTCGAAGGCTTTTGTGTTCGGTCTTTTATGCGGGCGGTCAGATAGTCATTTACGTCCTTGTGCCCGCGGTAAAAATGGCTTTGGTCGATGACCTCGCTGCGGGGGCAAAGACGGATCAGATCGGCAGTTGCCTTGCGTCCTGCCTCGTCATTGTCGAAGAAGGCGTGAATCACCGGATGCCGGGAGATAAACGGAACGGCTTTAGGCAGGTTGACGACCGAGTTCAGAACTGTGGCGTCGATGCGCAGTCGTTCGGGGTGTTTCAGCGAAAGATAAGCGAGGAAATCCATAAATCCCTCGAAGGCGATCACCGTGTCGGACTGGTTGTCGATGGTGGTGATATGTTTGGGCGATGAGCCGCCTTTGAACCGTGCGGATCGGAGCTCCCACCCTCCGGCATCGTTGCGGAACCCGATGGCGAAAAAGGCGCGGCCGTTTACCTCGTAGCGGACTTCGCGGCAGAATGCCGCGGCGACCGACGGGACGATACCGCGTGAGGTGAGATAACCGACCAATGCCGGATGACGAAGCGGAGCATCGGAAAGGATGCGGAGAGCGGGGACGGCGGCCGGCCGCACGACCGACAATGCCCCGCCAACGCCAAGAGGCTCACCAATACCCGGTGAAATAGAAGCAATCCCCGTGTCTCCTTTTTCACCGTTTTGCAGCCGTCGGACCGCTTCGCGGCTGTCGCACCGCTCCAACCGTATTACGAGGGTGCGCAGCGTGCCGCCCTCTCCCGATCCGAAGTCGTACCAGAGATTTCGCACGTAGTCCACCTTGAAGCTCGGCGTGCGCTCTTCCCGTAGAGGGGAAAGATACATGCCGTAGCCGTTGCGTTCGTATTTGGGCTGAATCCCTCGTCGGGCGAGGAACAGCCGGATGCTAATATTTTTCAAATCGTTCATAATTTTTGTTTTTTCGGAGTTTGCCGATTTTACCTTACTACTTACTACATATTTGCAATAACATGATATATAATATGTTATGCGTAGTAGCTAAGCCCATACGATCTTACTACCGTAGTAGGTTCATGTAGTAGCGTAGTAAGATGTAGTAAGAATATTTTTTTGCATGCTACTACATGACAAACTATTCTTTTTCAGTGTTTTATAATTGCATGTAGTAACGTAGTAGCTACAATCCGTAAGAGACGAAAGGATTGGGTGTGATCTTCTCGATGACCCAGCCGTAGACGGGATTTCCGTTGACACGTTTCGAGCGTCGTTCGAACCCGGCCTTGCGCAAGGCTTCGCCCATGCGTTTCTCGGAGAGGTTCAGCGACGAATAGCTGCGCAGGTAGTTCAGAATCTCCACGGTGGTCATAAAGCAATCCGTGACGGCATGTTCCGGAGGTTTCTCGAACCCTTTCAGCAGCATTTCGTATTCGATGGTCTGGACATGGAATGCGGCGTTTCCCCGGTGCAGTTCTTCGATCTCGATGTCGTCGAACCAGTAGCGGAATCCGTTATTCAGGATCGTTCGGGCTTCGGCATATACCCGATCCATATTTACCCATATCGCCCGGTCGATGTCGATGGATAACACCTCGAATGGCAGGAATCGCCGCGAGCCGGTCGGATCGGTCAGAAAGTCGTTCCCGTTTACCGAGGCCATGAAGCTCGCCAAGTGGGGATACTCTTCGATGTAGACGTCGTAGGGCCGCCGGTATTTGACCGAAGGAGCCGTGATGAGGTTCTTCAGCTCGTTTTCATCCCGTTTGTTGAGCGCCTTCAGCTGGTCGTCGATGTTGATGAAGAGGTATTCGGCGACCAGCGTCAGCACGTCCTTGTTCTGCGGGTCGATTTTTCCCGTGAAAAGATAACTGGCGAGTGAGCGGGGACAGAGGTTGTCGAGCCACGTGGTCTTGAACTTTCCCTGCTCGCCGGTCAGTACCAGACAGACGTGGTTCTGACATCCGAGGTCATTCATCGCATTGGCGACCACGCCGACGAGCCATTTGGTCAGGTACTCCGACCAATGCAGGGCGTTGCGCACAGTGACGGTCGCGGCCAGTTCGTCGATGGCCTGCGTTCCCGTTGCCGGCGGCAGTTTATGAAAATACGCTTGCACGGGATTCACACGCTCGGAGAAGTCGCTTTCGAGCATGCTGCGCAGGTTCTCCGCCGAGGTGGAGATGCCGATGGTGCGGTCGAGCTCCCGCCGGAAGGAGTTGAGCCGGTATTTGGTCACGGGGAGGAACTCGCCGTCGCTGCTGCGGAACTCCGCACGGCTTTTGACCGTGTTGTAACGAAAGGCGTAATGCTCCCGCAGGAACTCTTCGATACGCTCGTTCCGGGACTGCTTGCCAGGGACTGCAACGCTGTCTGAAGACTTATTTGCCATCGCGCCCGCCGAGAATCCGTTGAATGTCCGAAGCGCGGTAACGAACCTTGTTACCGACCTTAACGGTTTTCAGATACCCTTTGCGGTTCCAATGCCAGAGCGTCGCATCGCAAACGCCGCATAGCTCTTTGACCTGTTCTTTGGTCAGGTAACGTTCCTTGCGGGCTTCGGCGACTTGTGCAGCCAGCTCTTCTTTGGCGCGGTCGATAAGGCTTTTGGAGAAAGCCAACAGATCCTCGCCGCTTACCTCCAGCCGGATGCTGCCCGGAGCATCCCGGAGGATGGATAACAAATCTTTCATACATTGCTTTCCGCCCGTTGTGAGGCGCAGCCTTCCGGCGGACGGGAAAGCAACGCCGCCGCCCGGAAATCCGAGCGACGGCGCAAATATAATGTTATGATTGAGCGATATTTAAGCGTTTAATTCGCGGCGTGTTAAGACGAATTTAACGAGCCTTATTGCGATAGAAAATCTTTTATTTCCCGGATGATAATGGCCTCGCCGCCCCGACTGCTGACGGCCGATCCGATAAGCAGCGGTTCCGTCAGGCGGCTGTATGCTTCCTGTATGCCCCGCTCGTGGACGATGCGGGTGTCAGAGCCGTATTCCGCTTGCAGGGCATCGCGGAACGGTTTGATGTTGGTTGGAACTACCAGATAGCGCAATTCATCGAGTGCGATCTTCAACCGTGCGATGTCGGTCTGGGTGTGTTTCTTTGTGAGGTATTCGCCGATCTTTCGCCGCAACTCGTCGGGATGCGTGACAGCCGGCGAAAACATGTCCATCAATGATTTGGTCGTACTCGGCCGGCCGGGTTTCCTCTTTTCACTCGCATCTTCAGCCGGAAGAGTGCCCGTAGCCCATTCCAGCACCCGGTCGCTTTCGGCCAGCCGCATCGCTTCGCGGTGGGCATCCCAGTCCTGCTTGGTGCGCAGTTCTAATTTGATGGACCGGGAGATCAGCAGTTTGATCGTGGCACTCATGGTCATCTTCTGCAAGAATCCCAGATCAGACGAACGCCGCAGCTCTTCGCAACGCTCCACCATTCGTTCGAAACTCTTGCCGAAGTAGAGCCAGCAAAGCATCGCCGGGAGAGTGGAATCCTTGCCGGGTTGTTCGCACTCCCGGATGATCTTGCCGGCAAGGTCGTGTTGTTGGGCCGCCTGCTCGATTTCATCGACATGTTCGAACAGTCCTTCGTTGGCTTTGTCAGCCATGAGCTGCCGATACCGGGGGATGAGGGCCATCGCTTGGAATATGACCAACTGGCACCCTGCATAGTCGCGGGCGTTTATCGCCTCTTCGAATGCGGCGTATTCGTCGGGGTGGGTGTCCATCCATTCCCGTAACTTCGCTTTGAAAGCCTCGTATTCCTGCTGGCCCATGATGCTATTGATTGAGTTCCTGCAATTCGATCTTCAGTTGCTCGGCGAGCTGTTTTTCAGAGGGTAGATAGAGTTGGTATTTACTTGCTAAAATCGTATTATTATTTTCTGGCAGGGTGTATTTTACCAATGTGTCGTTTTTATCGGCACATAGCAGAATCCCGATCGTTGGATTTTCGTCGGGCGCTTTTTCGTTGCGGTCGTAGTAATTTACATACATTTGCAACTGCCCGATGTCTTCGTGCGTAATCTTGTGGGTTTTTAATTCGATAACGACGAAACAGCGGAGCAGGCGGTTGTAGAATACCAAATCAGCGAAAAATTCGTCGTCTTCAAGCAAGATTCGCTTTTGGCGGGCTACAAACGAAAAACCGTTGCCCAACTCCAACAGAAATGCTTGAAGATTGGTAATCAACGCGCGCTCCAAATCTTTTTCGTAGTAGGTCGCTTCGGGCCGCAAACCGAGAAATTCCAAAACCATCGGGTCTTTGATGATCTCAGTCGGAGATTCGGGAATGCGTTCCTTACGGGCAACCTCCAGCACTGCTTTCTTGTCGTTGCTCAACAACAGACGTTCATACAGTCCCGAATTGATTTGTCGCTCCAATTCACGCCCTGTCCAGTTGTTGTTTGCTGCCTCCAACTCGTAGTACTCGCGTTTGTCTTTATCATCTATCTGAATCAGAAGGCGATATTGATACCAATTCAATTGCGTCCGCAGTGCGGTCGCAATTGGATAAGTGCGGTAGAACTGCCTTGCTCGTTCTAACTGACGCACGGAAAATCCACTACCGAACTCTTTTTCAATTTCCAATGCAACGTTTTGAAGAAGGTATGCTCCGTATTCCGCTCGGTCTTGGCCTTTTTGTTCTTCGATAAAGATGCGTTCGCCCAATTTCCAATACATTTGTACACGGACGGTATCCACACTACGAATCGCTGATTCTCTGGCAGAAAGAATAATAGTCCGAATATCGGATATAAATTGTTCGGTCAGATTAGCCTTAACTATTTTCATATATCGTCTATTTTGAATTCCGACCGCGCTGCGGACGCAATCATCTCCTTTACGATAACAAATTTACTAATTCTTTTTTCATTTCATCGTCAATGGTGCGATAACGTGCGAAAGCCTTACTGCCTTCCTTATGTCCGCTCAAAGCTCCGACCAAATTGGGGTCTTTGACCTGCTTATACAGATTTCCGACGAATGTCCGGCGGGCCAGATGCGACGAGGCGATCTCGTAAAGCACCCTCTTTTCTTCTTCGCGGGTGGTGGGGTTTATGACCGTAACCAACCGCTTCAATCCGGCGGCTTTGAAAATCCGCTTGATCGCCATATTGTATTTCTGCTCGGAGATGAAGGGCAGCAGCTTGTCGCCGTCCTGACTTTTGTAACGGGCTGTGATCTCTTTGGCTGTCTGATTCAGCGGAACCCGCACGGTCAGCGGCCGCCCTTCCTTGGTCTTGCGCGGTATGTACTCGATGGCTCCGTCGATCAGATTCGATTTCGTCATTTTCAGCAGATCGCCCACCCGGCAGCCGATCAGACATTGAAAAACGAAAATGTCGCGCTGAACGGCCAGTTGCGGATGCCGCTTCAGGTTCGTGCCGTAAATCTTGTGCAACTCTTCGATCGTGATATAATAAGGCGTTCCGTATGTGCATTCCTCCAACGGGAAATCGTCGAACGGTCGGTTGCGGGTCTTTTTGTTGCTGTTGCACCAATAGAAGAAAGTCCGGATGCGCGAGAAACAATCCAATAAAGTATTCTTCCCTCTGGGTTGTGGCGTGCGTGCTTCGGGGATAGCTTCGTAGATTTCCGGGTAAAGAGCGCTGTAGCGGTATTCATTTTCCAGAAAATCCCAAATATCCCGCAAGGTGTCGGCCGTTACTTTGTCGATGTCCAATACGAATGCTTTTTGCCCCCTCTTGGTTGTCCGGATATAAAGTTCATACCGCTGTAATCCTCGTTTGATGACCCGGTAATTCTTTTTGCGGACATCGGAAAGACGATGCTTTTCGAGAAACTCGTCGAACAATGCGATCAATGTCGGTTTGGCCGTTTCTTCCGTGGCCGTTTCGACATTGTACTTTTGTGGATTGTAATATTGTTCCAATGTCTCTTTCAGCCACTCTTTCTGAGGTTCTGCCGTCTGTCGGGACTGATAGGCTCTTTCGAGGTAGGATTTGAGTTTTCGGGCTTCATCGTTGTAATAGGAACGCATTTCGTCGTCGCAAACGATTTTGCTTTTGACCTGTTCGGCTTTGTCATCCCAAAGATTGGGATTGATGGTGAGCCGGGTCGGTGCGACCATATCTACCTGCCTGCCGTCCCGCAGACGCGCGTAAATGGTCGCCTTCGATTCTGTATCATAGCGTTTTACGCTCTTTTTGATGATGAGAGTTATTTTCATAGTACCCAGATTCCGGATTGACAGAGCAAAAATACGAAAAATTCCCCACATTTTCCCCACATCTGCTAAAATATGTTCAATCTGAATTTATCGGGTAAAATGATTGAATGTTTATATGCTATTGATAATAAATAAAATAAATGTAAAATCATCTATTTTAGCTTCTATTTGGGTTTAATAGAATTTAATGTATTCAAATGCGGCTACCGGGTAC
>NZ_JBBMFL010000028.1:0-21765 GCF_040095975.1 Alistipes intestinihominis | reverse complement strand
TGCAAGTTCAGGGGGCCCGAAGGTCGTGCGACAGGATCGGAGATCCGCACGGCGAGATAGCCGGTGGTCAACCGGCAGCCGGCTATGGACGGGTCCGATGAATTCCGTAATATCAATATTACCGAAAAGGCCCCGGAGCAAAACTCCGGGGCCTGATGTTGATGCGTGAAGGGAAGAAGTTCTTAAAACTGATAAGTCGCCCGGATATAGCCGTAACGCCCCAGATAGACACTCGTGGTAGTCGAAATGTAATTGTCAGTAAACAGGGTTCGCGCATTATTGATCCTGTTAAAGAGATCGACAACACCTACTGACAATTCCAGTTTGCGCTCTTTACCGAACTTCCGGCCTATGGCCGCATTTGTCAATATATCGTCCCTATTGACATTTGACACAGCATAATTCCGATAAAGATGGTATGCCGTACTAACGGTCAAAATATTATATTTAAGAATCATGGCCTGAACCATCCCACGAAGGTCCTGGGAGAAATGCTTCGATTGTTGATTTTTCGTATCATAGTAACTCAACTCGCTTGTCGAGTCAAACTCAAAGCGAACCTTATTCGAAAAGCCGGAAATGGCAGAAAGCGACAATCTGGCCGCATTGTTTCGGGCATAGGAAAGGTCACTCCCTACAAAATATGGCATCCGGTCAAATAGATACTTTGCCTCTGTTTTAATCGTCAAACCAAACTTCAATCGCTTGGAATATCCAGCACCGACCTGCCATCCGTAATAACCGTCTGCATTGACAATTTCGTTGAGTTGAGCACCACTTTGCATCGTATAGTCATACTTCGGCAAATAGGTCTGTACTGTGAACAGCGTAGACTTGTTCGCCATATAATCAACCTTGAAATTTCCCGAAACACCGAAGGACCAAGTCGCGGAATGTACAGCATCCGTATAGTTATAACGTATGGAGGCAGCATACTGCTTGGTTTGACGTAAATCCGGATTCCCGGCCCGAATGACGAGCGGATTCGTGACATCCAAGCCACTGCGAATTTGCTCGAGTGAAAGTTCCTCTGCACTTGAATTCATTGAAAACAGCAGATTGTGTGCGGATGTCATATACAATAAATTGAGGCTCGGAACAAAACTATAATAATGCCGTCGGGCAGTTCCGGCGATCGGCAACCGCTCATCCGAGATTATACTATAAGCCTGAAATCCGAATCCGAGATCGAAATGGAAGTCGTTTTTAACGATCGTCAATTGGGGATCAATAATATTTCGATATGAATTAATCGTATAATTGTACGAATTCACAGAATCCAACGATCCTACGGGATCGGCAATGTAGTCCATGCTTGCCCGACGGGATTTACCATAGTTGTAGCCAAACCGATAGGCCAGTCCTAATGCTACCATCTTGCTGAGATCGAACTTGAAAATAGCAGATGCATTTACCTGGATATTGTTGGCATCCGTATTGTTGTCGATAATCGTTCGCATTAGGCTATTCGAAGCCACCGTATCGACGTTCAAACCATCTTCCGACGATCTTGAGTACTTAAAATTAGCATCGGCAAATAGGAATGCCCTGGTGCCGATTTTCGTACTATTAGTCACATGCAGATTAACTGATCCCCCAGAACCGTCACCTCGTATATTCCGGTCGAGGACAGTTTGCTCGTCATCGATTTGCTGCAAGGTGAAATTCTGACTGGCATTCTTCGCCCGGTTCAGTTCGCCCCGGGCCGAGACCATGAAGATATTCCCCCTGCGACGACATTGAATATTTTCCGACAAAGAAAAGGTATGGCTGCGTCCCTCGGTAAAAGAGGATGTGTTCTGACTGCGCTGAGAATAATCCCGGTCCGGGAAATAGACCATGTTCGAGAGAGACCGACTCTCCCGAGTGTTTCGCCGGAAAATAAAGTTCGTACTGACCATCAACGAATCACCCCGGCGCAGTGAATGCCCGGCAGAAACATCCTGCCGTGATTCGGGCGTTATTCCCTGGCTGGCTACTGTTGCATTTGAAGGTGAATTCTCCTGAAAGATTAAACCGAGCCGCAGGTTGTTCCGTTCGGTGTTACGATAAAGGTCCGTGCCTATATCATAACGGAACTTTTCACCCGAATAGCCCTCCTTGCCGAGACTCACTCCGACCTGTGCCGCCATTACACCGCCCTTTATCACATCAGGCTTGGAATACGTAACGACATCCATTACTTTCTCATTCCGGGCTTTGTCATCACCCAGATACTTAGCATCGGGACTTTGCTGGTCATATACCTTAACACTACGAACATCATCAGCCGTCAAGTCTGACAACACGTATTCGGGATTATCCCCAAAGAAATTACGCCCATCCACATACACGCGCTTTATCTCCTCACCATTGGCGTATATCCTGTTATCTTTCACTTCGACACCGGGAAGTTGGCGAAGCAACTCTCGAAAGCGATCTCCTTCGAGAGTCTTGAACGAGGCGGCATTGTAAAAAGTTGTATCTCCCCTGATTACCATAGCGACCTGCTCACCGACGACTACGATCTGACTGATGGCCGT
This sequence comes from Alistipes intestinihominis, assembly GCF_040095975.1. Classification (NCBI taxonomy): domain Bacteria; kingdom Pseudomonadati; phylum Bacteroidota; class Bacteroidia; order Bacteroidales; family Rikenellaceae; genus Alistipes; species Alistipes intestinihominis. The sequence continues at coordinate 19,243 of NZ_JBBMFL010000028.1, read as the reverse complement.
CACATCGTCGAACAACTGTATTCGCTGAGTACCCTTGAATTCTGCCGCGGAATATTTCCTGAAAAAAGATTTATAACCCACATAGGAAACGTTCAGTTCGACCGAATCCTGCGGAGTCTTCTCATAAAAACAAAAAGCGATCTTGACTGGTCCCAAATCAACCAGCCGCGTTGTAGTAATAAGCGTATCCCTTTTATGGACGATTTTTACAGTCGCACCTCCCAACGGTTCGTCCCCAGCAGCATCCGAGACGATGATCGTACTGTAAGCTGAGGGATTATGCGGTACAATTCGTCCCACAGTCCTGATCATCTGTGCATACGCGTGAAACAGCCCGCAAACACAAAACAAAGAAGACAGTACAATCTTTTTCGAAATATTCATGAAGACTACCGACAAGGCTATTTAGCAGCTTTCCTTTTCAATAAAGCAACGTGCTTACCTCGAAAATTCGCCGCTGCAATCTTTGCTTCATAAATATAAAAATCCGGATGCGTAACCTTTATATAGATAGAATCCTTAAACTCCACATCATCGAACTCATAAAAACAGAACGGGCTATCAACTTCATAACGTTTTACTTTCCCTTTGAGCTCAATTTTATCGCTAACGATCAAAACCTCCGCATTGTCAACAACCGGACTGGTGTTATCTTGTATTGAAGCTACAACAGCAATACAATTTCCGTCCGGAGCATAAAACGGTTTTTTGGGGGCTTTTTGTGCCCATACGAAAATGAATAGTCCGGCAAATAGCGTTGCAAGCAATATCTTTTTCATAATTTAATAAGGTATTTATTGCAAGTTAAAAATAAATCATTAAAATAAAAATATATAACAGATAAAATACTATATTTGCTTTTAACCAACTAACCTTAAAACAATCAGCACCTATGAAAAAATTTATTCTATCATTACTGGTGACAGTATTCGCAAGTGGTTTATTCAATACTCTTACTGCCGGGTATATTTATACCATCGATGCCCCACTACCGGGTACTTTCTATCGCAACGACGATCTCTCTCAGCCCCCATTGGTAACAGAAGGCGATGTTGTATTTCCTGGACGTTTAGTCTGTTTCATTGAAGCCATGAAAATGCTGATAGGCATTGAAAGTTCTGTTTCAGGGACGATAGTATCCATAGAATGCTCTAATTTCCAATACGTTGAAACAGGGCAAATCATGTTCATTATATGGCAATAAATCTTACTGATTCTATATAAAAACCCCAATGTAATGCATTGGGGTTTTTATTCATGAAAGAAAAAAATACTCACTTATCACTGTTCATCAACTCGTCGAACTTTTCTACAAACGCCTGAGAGAAAGCGCAGCAATCGCAAACGTCACAACAGCCGGTAATACGATCCGACGGACACGTCTCCCGATAGGCTCGTATAGCCATTTGTCGTACTCGGCTCCGTTCATCCATTTGTCCAGCCGGCTTAGCCAGATCCGCCATGTTACGGGTATAGATTTCGTTGATCCTCTCCTCCAGGACCTCAGCCTCCAGGTCGGGATATTCGAGCATCAATGATTTGACAAAGTTGAGTTCTCGGCGAACCTGCTCCAGAGCGCCGAAGTGGATCAACTCCTGCACACCGCTCAAGTGGGACATGGCCACCATCTGCACTTGTAATTTCATGGTTTTCAAAGTTTGAATTATCGTTTCGGATTGTTTGTGATTCATCACATGGTTACCACGGCCGCCAACTGCTCCTGTCGGCATTTCGGAAAGATCCAGCCGGCGACCTTGCGACCTTTGTATTTCAGACCCGGATTCCGTTTCGCGCGGATGCGTTCCAAAATGGCCACATCTGCCGGATCATCAGTAAAGATTGCCAGGGCCTTTTCAGAATAATCGACGATCAGAATCCCCCGATGCAAATGCCGGTTAGTGATGGATGCCAACCTCTCACGTTCCAACTCTGCGGCGGCCGCCCGGGCAATAACCTCTTCTACCTGATCGGCGGCCAAGAACGAAGGATATTCGAGGTCCGCAATGACTCCGCTGGCCGAGTCGCGTTCATCAAAGATGAACCTCGTGCTGAAACGCTCCAGAGTCTTCAGACCGATCAACGAATAGGAATATCCGCTTCGATCGTCGAGTTCAACATCGACAACAACGCATTTCTCGCAGCTCCCGCTCCCCAGGGTGAAGCGCTCTGCAACCTGATGCAGTCGGGCGGTTTGCCTGTCCGTGTCGTAAATTATGCCTTTTGATGGGAATGCAATTCGTGCCATAGTTCCATGAGTTAAAAAAGGACGGACGTTAATCCGCCCCGATTCTATATTACTCGTCCTCGACTTTGACGAGCTTGTACTGCTCGATCAGTTTGTCGAATTTCTTTTTGGCCGGTCGGAACGTATAGGAGGTATGCACACATACTCCGTTGAGTTCGACGTAAAACCAATATACGGATGGAATGTATCCGATCGATGCGCAATCACACTCCGACGCATAATCGAATGTCCTCCCCGCTTTCAATTCCCGTTCTGTCATATTCGTAATATCAATATTATTGAATTAATAGGGTTCATCCCAATCCACCTCGTCGATCCATACGCTGAATTCGAGCCCCGAACTGATCCGCACGCGAACCTGAGGATAATCGTACTCCACGAATTCGACATGTCGATACCCCAAATAGGGCTCTTTCAGGGTTCCGGATTGCCCTGCTTTCAATTCATCATTGTCCATTGCTTCTAATTTTTACTTCATAATTCTGAAATTTCCCTATTTGTTCCCGTCCGAACAATATCGTCAGAAACTCATTGAAAGGGTATACCGAAACATTCCATCCGTTTCTTTGAAGAGTCGCCAAGTAGCATGGTCCAATCCTCAATAACAATTACGGTTTTCATTAACGTAACCTCTATTGTCCGCATGGTAGTAAAAGCGGCTGACCTATACGCCGCAAGGTTTCAATAGTTCATTGTTTCCACTCCATCCACCGTAATCTCCCGAAGAATGCAATCGACGGTGATTCGCCGCCCATCGATGTCGATCTGCCAGCCTTCGCAGAGGTTCCGGGCCCAGACCAGCCGGGTAGTATCCATCTGCCGACCGAAATAGATCCGGCGTCCTTCCCGAAACAGGAAGTTCCGACGCCGGATCTTTGTAGCGATGGTCTTAACGATGTCCATGACGATAGTGTTCTGCGACGTAACGTAAGGTAAAACATCTCACGGCTGAGAACCACGACTGCGGCGTGTCGATCATTCGGGTCATGTATTCCTTGCAACTATATTTTCCGCCAACCTCGGAAAGCGCCATATACTCGCAAAGCTCACCGGTGATCCGAGTCCGGAACAGGTAAAACCTCGGCCACTCACAGCATAACGCCAATTTGTCGGCATAGCACAACTGCGAGGGTTGAACGCCGTCCCGCCGGGAGTAGTATCGGGAGTGATGCCGTGCGAACTCTTCCCAGCGACGGCCGAAGATCCGCATGATCCGAGCACCCAACTCGACATGCGTTTCGCCCTCGGAACCGTCCATGTCCGATTTCCCGAAATAGCCCCAATCATGGACGAGGAACGCAATCCAAAGCCGCGGATCAAACGGGAACCCGTACAGCCGCCACCAAGCAATAAAGACCAGAACGGGATGGATAATGATGTTATGTGCTCCGAATAGGAGACTTTTCGTGCCTATTTTCATAATTGTTAGAATTTAAGTCCAACGACATTTACACCGAGCTATCAAGTCGATCTATGGCGAGGTTCTACGGCCGTAGAGTTATACCATGCAATAATCCCGGACGCTCTTTTGCATCGAACCATCCCAAATAGGGATGATGACAAAACATATACTCATGTCCGCTGGCCGGATCGTCCCATCTGATCACATTCTTTCCAGCTCGCAGGGCTGCGTCTTTCAATGCCGCCAATTCTCGGTTTTTACGAAGGAAATACTGTAACGCAGTTTCACCTTCCATCTTGTCATTTTTCATAGCTGTAATTTTAAGAATTTGAATTATGCGGCATATTACCAGGATATTATACCATATCTCTTTTTCAGCAACCTACGGGCTGCTTGTGTTCCTTCGTTATCCGGGTGTCCTCTGGCCACACTCAAGAGGGCTTCCAATTTCGTTTCATGTGGCGGGATTATCTCACCCGATTTCACCAAATTGTTATATTCGTCTATGGCGGCTTTGCGTAGCTTGCTGTATTCAATAATTGCAGCCTCCGCCTCCTTCTCGAATCTTTTTTGCCCCCGAGCCGTTAAGCGCACGTTTCGCCATTTGTCATCCATGTACCCACTTATCGGAGACCTCAGCCCTCGTTGCCCTAAATAATCATCCAGTGATATTTCCATAACATTAAATTTTGAAATGTTTGTATTTGCGCTCCGCCAGGGTGTCGAACCCTGCCTACCGTCGTCCTCCGAACGGAGCTCCAGTATGTCAAAGAACTTTGTATCTGAAATCTTGCTTACATCCTCGTCACGCCCTTTATCCTTTCTATCGAACAACTTCATTTTCTCGAAGGTCCGCCAGGCTGCGGGTTGCCGGACGATGGATGTTTTCAAGATTTCAAAGAACGAGGGATCATCCCCTTACACGTAGCCTTCAGAGCCTTTCTGATACTGGCTCCGATCGCTGCGATTTTGAAATAAACACAGGCTGCCGACTCCTACAAATGCAGATTCTTTGTGATAAATCACAAAGAATCCATAATAAGGCAGCCACAGACCTATAAACCGGATCGGGGGTTCCGGGGAATATTTTTGAAAAAAATTACTTCAGAGTGCCCCGGCCTGCCGGGGTTAATTTTTTTCACTATAAACACAACTCCCGCAGGGGCCTCCAAGAAAATATGACCGGGTTCATCGTCCGGCAAAATCCAGTGATCGACCTTTGTATCAGATATGGCCTGAAGGCTACGTGTAAGGGGATGAGACCGCGGGCGGCGGAATCCTGAAAACAACAGGAGTCCAAAAACCGCAGCCTGGTCGGGCCCAGAGAGAAAATACCGCTCTCCCGAGCGGAGCGAGGGGTGCTCTACCGCGACGTGGAGAAACGTGCAACTTGCAACGACCTGCAAGTCGCACGTTTTAGGAGCGACCAATGCCCCGTGTCCGGGGCATGGCCAAACCCTTCCAGAGAAGAAAAAAAGAGAGCCGGTTGCCCAGCTCTCGGGAATCAGCCTTTGAGCATGACCGCCTTCATGCGGACCTTTTTTGCGATCTCGGGACTTGTTTTCATAATCCGCGCGAGTTGCTGATACGGTTTAATCTCGGACGGTGTACGAATAAGCCAACGATCGATGTCCTCGACGTAACGTTCGGTAACTTCCACAAGCCGGTCGATGTTCTCAACCAATGACTCGGCAGCAATACACGCTACGGATTTGAGCACATGCCGGTCATAATCCTGCACTTCGACATCGTAGTAGCGAGGATGCTCCGCAGGATAAATCGCCACCGGACCGCGATGTTTGAACGCATCGACGAAAACGACCAGACCGACACGGCCCCCGGTATTTACGCCGAGGGCCTTCGTGGCGCCCCAACGCATCAGAGTTGGGGCATCTTCTGCGAGGATCGACATGATCTTGTCGCACATTTCCGTACTCTGTTTCATAACTTTTTTGCAGACTTTATCCTCCTGCGCCGGAGTTCTAAACTGCCTGAAACGCTCAGAACAGCGATGCGGACACAGCCGATCCGGGCGACTGCGCCGAAGGCAAGGACCCTGGGAGGAAATATTTGCCGTCGAGACATCGGCGGGCGCAGCGGACAAATATTTCCGAATCGGGCCGACGGGCGGCCAGCCTGGTGAGGCTGGCCGATCCTTGCCGCTGTCAAACGGATGTCGGCTAACTTTGCATCCATGTTGTGAGTGAGCATACCGCTCTCCCCCGGACGACGAGTTCGCTCGCCGATCGCGGTCGTCCGCGAGCTGGGCCCGGCGGCATAGTCGCTGGGGCTGCGAGTTCAGGGGGCCCGAAGGCCGTGCGACAGGATCGGAGATCCGCACGGCGAAATAGCCGGTGGTCAACCGGCAACCGGCTATGGCCGGGTCCGATGAATTTCTATGTGATGAATCACATAGAAAGTGGCAGCGAGCAAAAAAAGAGAATCCCGCCTTTCGGCGGGACTCTCGATCAGAAGAGATTGAGCTGCACGATTTGCGGAGAACCGGGCTCCGGAGAGATGTCCCCCGACGTTTCCCGTTGACGCTCGTCCAAATGGCTTTGCCAGGCAGCATAGCAGAATGAGTCCTCCCACTTCAGCCTGGTAACTTCAGGCACGCCGCCCAGATCCCGACGCGGCCGGACACGCCAGGCTCCGTAGAAATGTTCGGCATCCGGCCAGAGTGAATCATGCCAGATGACCTCACCGTTCACGCCATGCAGAATGAAGTTGCAGACAGTCATAAGAGCGCATGTGCGGTCAATATCCTCGCCGCAGCAGAAGTTGCCGGGATACTTAGCGTGCATAGCAATCAGGGTTCTCCCACTGCCGCAGGTAGGATCACTGAAGCGCAATCCCTTCCCGATCATGTCCTCTCCTGCATATAATATGTCGGCCATAAAATCAACAACATCTTCCGGGGTAAAAAACTGCCCGGCATTTGCACGCCGACCCATTGAAGCGATTTGCATTTCATACAAATTGCCGAAGGGATCATACCAATCTTTGGGATCTCGGATCTTCGCTTTCATCAGGAGTATAATCTCCTGAAACAATCCGAAGAAGCGTTCGCGCAAATTCTCGGGGTTGGAATAGTGGCCATTGGGCGTCCACGGATTGTCGAAACTGAACAGGTCGATGATGAAGGTCAACATATCGTCGAACACCTGACTGTCGTCTTGACCATAGGCAAGTGCCGAGAACTTATCTTCAAACGCCTTGTACTCGCCCTGAATTCGGATCTTAGCCATGATGCACCTCCTTTCCGGGCAGACTGATCTCTCCGCATTTCAGAAGATGCCCATCTTCCCAAAGCTCGACAGGGCCGAGTTCGAAGCCTTGTTGCAAAACCCAATTTTCGACAAAAGCCCAATATTCCCAACCGCATTTGTTTTTACCGGTCATATTGGCAAAGAATAATTCAAGACCTCCAGGGCCGCTATAATCCGAGGAAAGGATCGTTTTGCCGAATTGTTTGATCTCCTGTTTCATGGCACTACCGTTTTGGACTGTTATCAGCGATGAATTTGTGATCCTTACGGTAGACCTCGATCGTAGGACTGCCGTGGTTTTCCTCGAGAGGAAAGAGGTCCATCGTGTCATAGATCATTTCATCTTCCTCGAGAGCGAGAATGTTTCCATCTGTTTGGTCATGGACATTACCAACTACACATCGCTTGGCGATCTCATCGGCTTCCTGCTGACTCGCAGCATTCACGGTGAAGTGTTTCCGCTCCCAGACCGTGCATTTCACGTCCTGGTAATACGAGTACGTTTTCATAACATGTTTGCAGACTTTATCCTCCTGCGCCGGAGTTCTAAACTGCCTGAAACGCTCAGAACAGCGATGCAGACTTAGCCGATCCGGGCGACTGCTTCAAAGGCAAGGACCCGGAAGGAAATATTTGCCGTCGAGACATCGACGGGCGCAGCGGACAAATATTTCCGAATCGGGCCGACGGGCGGCCAGCCTAACCAGGCTGGCCGATCCTTGCCGCTGTCGCCGGGATGTCGGCTAACTTTGCATCCCTGTTGTGAGTGAGTAATACCGCTCTCCCCCGGACGACGAGTTCGCTTGTCGATCGCGGTCGTCCGCGAGCTGGGCCCGGCGGCATAGTCGCCGGGGCTGCGAGTTCAGGGGGCCTGAAGGCCGTGCGACAGGATCGGAGATCCGCACGGCGAGATAGCCGGTGGTCAACCGGTAACCGGCTATGGACGGGTCCGCTGGGATGAATGAACAAAAGAAGAAAACCCCGGGACCTTTCGGCCCCGGGCACCATGAAAAGCGCTTAATTTTTGATTATAACAAGTTAATCGGTTTTTGTTTTTCGAATTTTCCCCACGTTTTCCCCGCAGACAATTTTATCTTTTTGGAACGAAGTGTTAATGTATTACTGAATTTGACATTAAGGTATATAAAAAATGTAATAAATTCAGATTTTTATTATATTTGTCGCGTCAGGTATCTATTGCAATATGAATTCAAAAGTATTATTTTCTGCCGTGTATCTGTTGGCGGCAGTACCGTCATCTGCACAAACGGATGCCCCTTGGTTTTTGTCCGCTTCCGATTCGCTATGCGGAGTCCGTCTGACAGAGATTTGTGCGGCAAGAGGTAAAATTCCCCCCCCCCTCCCGAAAAAAATCTGAAATAATCGTCGCCGTCATCGACGGCGGGTTCGATGTTTCGCATACGGCTCTTGCGGATTTCATCTGGACCAATCCACGCGAACAGGCTGCTAACGGCCGTGATGACGATAAAAACGGCTATGTAGACGACATTCACGGCTGGAATTTCCTCGGCAATGCTGTTGGAGAGAGTCTTCGAAGGGCCGGCACGGAACCTTTCCGGGAATACAAACGGCTTCGGCCTCGCTTCAAGGACGCTGATACAAGCCGCCTTACTCTTTCGGCAAAGGCCGAATATGCCTATTATAAGCAGATGGAACGGGCCGCCCGGCTCGATATCTACATCAAATTTACCGAATATCAACGTGTTCGTTCCGATGCTTTCCGCATTTGCGATTCATTGATGCGCCTGAAATACGGTGATCGTGAAACTACGGTCGCCGATTTTCAGCGTCTTGAATTGGCCGACACGACCGGGTTTGCGCTGCCTCTGTCGATTGCGGCTTCCGCACCCGTTATGTTCACACCCGACATGCCGTGGCACGAAGCGGTGGAAAAGATCGACAGCGAATATCGCTTGTCCGCCGAACGTGTGGCCAGCCTCGATTCATTGAATGACGATCCCCATATGAAATTGGGCAATCGGCCGGACGATTTTCGGAATTTCCGTTACGGAAACAATCTTATCGGCGACGATCCCTACCACGGGACGATGGTCGCCGGAGTGATTGCGGCATGTGCGGCGACGGCCGGAGACCTGCCGCGCCCGGTAAAGATCCTCTCCGTTCGTGCGATTCCCGAAGGCGACGAATACGACCGCGATGTAGCTGCTGCAATTCGTTATGCGGTGGATAACGGCGCAGAGGTGGTGAATATGAGTTTCGGCAAGTACCTGTCACCTCACCGGGACGAAGTGTTGGCTGCGATGAAATATGCCCGGAGCAAGGACGTATTGTTGGTTATGGCCTCCGGCAACGATGGCGTCGATATCGATGTCCGTCCGATATTTCCGGCTTGCCGGGATGCGAAAGGACGCCGTTTGGAAAACCAGATTGTCGTGGGTGCTTCAACGCCCGACGGACGGGTCGCTTCTTTCAGCAATTACGGAGCGGAAAATGTGGACCTGCTCGCCCCCGGAGAGAATGTCCGATCGACCGCTCCCGAGGGCGGATACGATACGGCGCAGGGAACGAGTATCGCAGCGCCGATAGTTTCCGGTGTCGCAGCGGTCTTGCGGAGTTTCTATCCCGATCTTTCGGCTCGTGAGATACGGGATATTCTGGTTCGTACCGTTACGCATTTTCCGGCGGACGAGATGCCTGTTCCCGGAAAATCCGATACTCCCCGCATGATCCAGGGGCGTCGGGTTTGTCTCAGCGGAGGAATTCTCAATGCGCAGGCGGCCATGAAAGAGGCATCGAGAATCAGCAAATTCGGAAAGCGATGAAACGGCTGCTTGTATTTTTGACGGTATGGAGCCTTTATCCGCTCTGTGCTCAGGAATCCTATATGGCGCGGGCCGACCGTTTTTCGTCCGATTCGCTCGGTGGATTGATCCGCAACCAATACGTTTCGGTGCAATGGATCGGCAAGGAGTGCCGTTGGTTTCATTATACGTCGGATGACGCCGATGCCCGCCGTTATTGGCTGGTCGATACCCGCACTTGGCGGAAACGTCCGCTGTTCGACAGTTTCTCGATGGCCCGACAGTTGGCCGCTTACGCCGATTCATCGCGGATGCCGACCCCGAAGGAATTACGGCTTTACGGCCTTGAATTCGATTCTTCCGATCCCCGCGGTTTTACGTTCGATTTCAATAAGCACCGGCTGCACTACGATTGCCGAAATGGCAAACTGAGCGAAAAGCCCCGGCGGGATGCTTCCCGCGGGAATCTTTTCTCGCGCGGCGACTATCGGCGCAGCTATTCCGCCGACAGTTCGTATTATGTTACGGCTGTCGGTCATGACCTCATGCTCTTTCGCGGAGATGGAAGCGACAGTGTACGGCTGACCTACGACGGGGAGCGCTATCATTCGTTCTCCACCAGCGGGAACAACGTCGTCGAGTCGGAGGCGCGCAGCTCCGCTATCGGTCGTTGGATGGGGAAAAGCCGTTATTATCTGGTGGTGCGCGAAGATAAGCGCGAGGTGGAGGAACTCACGCTGGTGGACAATCTCGCCCGACCGCGCCCCAAGGCTAAAAGCTACAAATTTCCCATGCCCGGCGATGAGCACGTCGTTCAATACGATGCCTGGCTGGTCGATGCCGACAGCATGTGCATTCGGAAACTCGACATCGCCCGCTGGCCCGATCAGAAAGTCGAGGTTCCCCGGTTCAGCATGATCGCTCATACGGACCGTTATGCCTATCTCGTTCGCCGCAGCCGGACGTGCGACAGCGTGGAACTGTGCCGGGTCAATTTCGCGGCGCACCGTGTCGAGCCGATTATCCGCGAGGTGTGCAAACCGGCTCAGAACGACCAGCAGTTTTGTTTTCATATACTGAATGAAGGCCGCGATATCCTCTGGTGGTCGGAGCGGACGGGATACGGTCATTATTACCTGTACGATGGAAACGGACGCTTGCAAGGAGCCGTCACTTCGGGCGAATACGTCGCCGGAAAGATCGAACGTATCGATACGCTCGCCCGGACGATCATCTACGAAGGCTACGGACGGGAACCGGGTGTCAACCCGCATTACCGTTTTTATTACAAAACCGGATTCGGCGGCGGAGAACCGGTTTTGCTCACTCCCGGAAACGGCGAACATTCGGTGGCATTCTCTCCCGACGGACGCTTCCTGACGGACACTTGGTCGCGTATGGATCGTGCTCCGCGGCATCAGGTCTGCGACATGAAGGGCCGCGGCCGTATCGAACTGGAGCCGTGCGACCTTTCGGAACTCTATGTCCGCGGATGGCACGAACCGGAAGTCGTCGAAGTGCTGGCGGCGGATTCCGTGACCCGGCTCTATGGTGTCGTTTATCTCCCTTTCGACCGGGAGCCTGGACGGAAATACCCGATCATCAGCAATGTCTATCCCGGACCCCATGTCGATCTGGTTCCTCAGGCCTTTACTCTGGATGACAACTACAATCAATCGCTCGCGCAGCTGGGATTCGTCGTCGTCAATTTCGCCTATCGCGGCAGCGGCCCCTGGCGCGGACGCGATTTTCATACATTCGGCTACGGGAATCTGCGGGACTATGCCTTGGCCGACGACATGGCTGTGGTCCGGCAGATTGCAGCCCGTTATCCTTGCGCCGATATTGAAAGAGTCGGAATTTACGGACATTCCGGAGGCGGTTTCATGACGGTCGCCGCCATGCTGAACCATCCGGAATTTTACAAGGTCGGGGTGGCTGCTTCGGGGAACCATGACAATAATATTTACTCCCAATGGTGGGGCGAAACTTTCCACGGAGTAAAGCAGACCTGGGGGAAAGACGGGAAACCGCATTTCGAATGTCATATTCCGACCAACATCGAATTGGCCGATCGGCTGACCGGACGGCTGCTGCTCATCACCGGAGACATGGACAACAACGTGCATCCGGCATCTACGGCCCGGCTGGCCGATGCGCTGATCCGGGCCCGCAAGCGTTTCGACATGACGGTCATTCCCGGAGCGGATCATGGTCTCGGGAATTCATATTACGTAAATCTGATCCGCTACTATTTTACGGAACATTTGCTCGGGCTGCCTCAGCAGGAGATCGATATAGTCAAACACAACTAATGAATAATGCGTATGAAGCAAACTTTACGATTTTTTTTGCTGTTCGTGTTTACATCGTTGCTGCTGGCGGCCGCGTTTGACGCGGTTGCTCAGAAGAAAGACGATAAAATCACGGTGCGGGGAACAGTCAAGGATACTTCCGGTGAACCGCTTATCGGTGTCTCGGTCTTCGTCGAGGGAACGCACATCGGTGTAAATACCAATCTCAAGGGTGAATATCAAATTTCAGTACCCGAGGGCGGGACGTTGCGTTTCACTTATATCGGTTACGAGTCTCAAACCGTCAAAGTCGAATACGGGGATCGCTTTGGACTTCGTTTCGTGTATGACGTAACGTTAAAGGAACAGGCCACGGACATCGGACAAGTCGTCGTGACAGGCTTTGCCAAAACTGAGATTCGCAAAAGCACCGGTTCGGTTGCCGTGATTGAAGGAAAAGATCTCAAGACTTCGCCTTTGGAGGGAGTAGACAAACTGTTGCAGGGCAAACTGGCCGGAGTGAGCGTGCAATCCGTATCCGGCCGTCCGGGCGAAGCCGTGAAGATCCGCATTCGCGGAACGAGCACCATCACGGGCAATGCCGAACCGCTGTGGGTCATTGACGGCGTACCGATGCAGAAGGAGGTCCCGACACCTCCTGTTTCCAACACGCAGATTCGCTCCGGAGACTTTTCGAATATTTTTGCTACGGGCATCGGTGGGATCAATCCTAACGACATCGAGTCGATCTCCGTGTTGAAGGATGCTGCCGCTGCCGCAATTTACGGATCTCAGGCTGCCGGCGGTGTGATCGTGGTAACGACCAAACGCGGCAAGTCGGGACCTACGCACGTCAACTATTCGGGAACCGTATCCATTCAGACGCGGCCTGTACGGTCTGCCAATTTGATGAACTCACGCGAGAAACTGGCCTGGGAGCAGGAATTATGGGACGAATTTGCAGCTGCCGGTTATGCGAATAATCTTCAGGATGGCAAAAGTTACTATCCGGTTGTGGGTATCGTGGGCATGATTCGTTCGGGATACGGCAAATATAAGGGATTGAGCGTCGCAGAGCAGGATGCCAGGATTGCGGAACTGGGCAGCCATACGACAGACTGGTTCGAGGAACTGTTCCGGACGACAGTTTCCACAAGCCACTATCTCTCCATTTCGGGAGGTAATCCCAAAATGGCCTATTATCTCTCAATGGGATATGGTAACGATCAGGGCATTGTGTTGAAAAACTCGTACGACCGTTACAATTTCAACGGCAAGATCGATGTAACACCGAACAGAGTCGTATCGTTCGGTATCAGTACGGATTTCTCCTATCAGACATCCAAGGCACCGTCGAGTAATGTAGATATGTTCAAATACGCCTATTTCGCCAATCCTTATGAACGTCCTTACAATGACGACGGTTCCTATCGGGCTGACGAGACTTATTTTTCCTTGAGTGAAATCAATGGAAGCTATACGGTAGCGCTTCCCGAAAACGGATTCAACCTGATGCGGGAGATCAATGAGACTTCGGCCAAGAGTACCAGCGGAAACTTCACACTGACGGGAAATACGACGGTCAATATCACCAAGGATCTGAAGTTCGTGGGTCTGGCGTCGTTCTCCTATATTTCGGATCACGGGGAGAATATCAATGGAAAGAATACCTATGCGGCATGGATGGATCGGCCGTTCGAAAACAATACGACGACTTCGAAACGAATCTATGGTTCCATTTATCAGACTTCGACATACAATACCAATTATATGTTACGGGGACATTTCGCCTATGGACATACTTTCAACGAAATACATCGGCTCAATGTGTTGGCCGGAGCGCAGATCAGCCGGAATTACGCCAAGACGATTTTTACCAAACGTTACGGCTACGACCCCGTTACGGGCAACCATTCGACGCCGCTTTATCCTGCGAGCGGAAACAATTCGGTGATCGATTACGATAAACTTGTCAGTTTCGGAAAGACCCTCGATAATTCCACCGGGCAAGCTATTACGGAAAACGCTATGGCCTCGTTCTACGGTACGATCGACTATATCCTGCTCAACCGCTATGTTTTCAATGCCTCGGTAAGATCCGACGGATCGAACAATTTCGGCAGCAAGGAGCAATTCAATGCTACCTGGTCGGCAGGTTTTTCCTGGAATATAGACGAAGAGTCGTGGATGAAAGGGAAAATCTCGGATGTGATCAGTTCGATGACGCTTCGTTTGGCCACGGGTTATACGGGCGGTGTCAATAAGTCGGTCTATCCGGTAATCATCATGAAATACGATAACACGTTTCGAATTTCCGATACGGATTCCTACCGGATGGGGACTATTTCGAATGCCCCGAATCCGCATCTGAGCTGGGAGAAGACCTGGGATATCAAAGCGGGTCTGGACATCGGATTTTTCAAGGATCGTTTGCGATTGCAGGTCGAAGCATACAACCGTAAAGGATACGATCTCGTGACTTCTTCGCGCGTGAATTCGGCAGTCGGATTTATTTCGCAGGGATATAATACATCCGAACAGGTGAACCGGGGAGTCGAGTTCACTTTGGGTGCGACGATTCTGCGTTATAAGGATTTTGCGTGGAATTTTACTGCCAATGCGGCTTACAATATGAACAAACTGACCAAATACGTGTCGCCCAACAGCGGTATCTATGGTCAGTATTATGTAGGTTATCCCCAGGGGATGATCATCACGGGCAAGAGTACGGGCATCGATCCATCGACGGGATTCTACAATTACGAACTGCGTCCCGATGCGAAAATAAACGAAGTCGCGGACTACCGGAACATGCAAAACTATCTTTTCTATGTAGGTACATCGACGGCTCCCTGGACGGGCGGGTTCAATACGTCCGTTCGTTACAAGGGGCTTACGCTCAGTATGAACGGTGTGTTTTCGTTGAACGGCAAAGTGCTGAACGATATCGTATCCCCCGCATCCTACAGTTCGGTGAGAGACCGGAATATGACCGGTGTGGATAAGGAGCCCATTCCCAACTCCAAATACGACCTTTATGTCAACCATCTCAATGTCGTGCGTGATGTAACCTATCGCTGGACTCCGGATAATCCTGTTACGGACGGTTATCCGCGTCTGATCGACATATACGGAGGGCGCCTTTACGATCAGAACGGCAATCTTATCGCCCAGAGTCTTCCTTCCGAATCAAGAGTTACGAACTGTCTGTTGCTGGAGAATGTTTCTTATTTGAAAATCAGTTCCCTGACATTGCTTTACGACCTTCCCGGCGCGTGGGTGAAGAAACTTCACATGCAAAATTGCAGCGTGTCGTTTACGATGAACAATCTGGCGACGTTCACGAATTACTCGGGGCTGGACCCTGAAACTCCCGGTGCGGTGTACCCGCAATGCCGCTCCTATTCGATCGGACTTTCGATCGGATTTTAATTCCGAAACGGTAATTTCAAAACAGAGAGTATGAAAAAGACATTCACAGTGATTGCACTCGTGTTATTAGCCGTATCCTGCAACCGCTATTTGGATATAAAACCTTACGGACAGACCATCCCCGAAACAGCCGAGGAATTTTCAGCGTTGCTCCATGCGCATCTCGACGAGATCGATTACGGAGAGGAGGTCGTGATGGGCGACGGATTGGAAATGGCCGATTTGGAGTGTTATGCCGATAACCTGGCTGCTAATCTGACTCAATATCCCGGAGGAAATTATATTTCGCTTTACATAGGAGAGCAACTTTCCGCTAAGCAAACTCTGTATACGAATCTTTATGCGGTGATTCGGGATTGCAACATCATAATCGGTTATCTCGAAGACCGGAGCAGCCGGCTCGGGATGGACGTGCTCGGTACGGCGTATGCCCTTCGCGGTATCTGCTATTATAATTTGCTGCGCAACTTCTGTCAGGCTTGCAATCCGGATAATCCGGGGCCTGGTGTACCGTTGGTTACGGAATTTGATATGGAGGCGAAGCCTACTCGCAGTACTTATAACCAGACCGTCAAACGGATCGAAGAGGATTTGAATAAAGCGATCGAATACGACATTCAGGATGAGATCTATCGCTTCAATTCCGATGTCGCCAAAGGCTATCTGGCCCGGCTCTATTTCTGGACACAGCAGTATCGTTTGGCAGCTCAGTATGCTTCGGAGTTATTGGAAAAATATCCGTTGCTCGATGCGGAACCTTACAAGGCGATGATCGGGGAACAGATGGCCAAGAGTGGCAACATGATCTTCAAGGCACAGATTTATGCCGGATCTTCGGAATCTACGGCGCTGACGAATTCAAAGAATTATTTGAAAAACAGACCTTGTTCCCGTCGGTTTTACGATCTTTTCGCCGAAAAGGAAAAAGATGTGCGTTTCGCGCTGTCGATCGATGCCAAAAGACTGCCGGCTAAGAACCTGCTTTCCTGCCTGCGAAGCGCTGAATTGCAGTTGATTCTGGCTGAGAGTTATTATCATAGCGATGAACCCGAAAAGGCCCTTGCTGCTTTGAACGAACTGCGACGAAAGCGCATTGCCGATGTCTCGGACTACACGATACAGACTCTGCCTCCGGTCGATCACGACGATTTGATTCAGGTCGATGCCAAGGGAAATGCGCTGACTCCGCTGCTGTATGCTATCCATTGCGAACGCCGCAAGGAACTTTTCCTTGAAGGAGATCGCTGGTACGAACTCAAACGTAACGGATGTCCGGAATTCTGGGTCGCCAAGCAGGGACTGAAATACACGACTTATTCCTGGATGTATACTTTCCCGCTTTACGCTCCCGATATTCAATTGGTCGAGGGGTTGGAGCAAAATCCGGGGTACGATAAAATGGAATAAAAGAATCAGAATTATGAACAATACGATGAAAAGACGAATGATTGCGTTTGTCGCAGCGATTGCGGCTGTTGTGTCACTGAGTGGCTGTGATGACAACTATGATGAGACGCCGCCTTTGGCTCAGGATTATTTGACGAAATACATTATGCCCGACGGTGTATTTCTCGGGAATGAGGATTGGGCGCAGATCGCAAGCGAAGAAGATGAATATGAAGCCTTTCTGGAAGGTTCGAAATAACTGTTGAACAAACCTTTATTAATTAAAACTTTGGTTATGAGAAAATTTTTATTTGCATTGCTCGCAGCGCCGCTGTTATTCGGCGCTTGTTCGGATGACAACGATGATTCGACGCCTACGCTTTCTTTTGCGAAGCCGGTGCTCGCGCTTTCGACAGGTTCCGTAACACTGGATCTGCAAGTCTCCGGTGTCGATTTATCATCGCTTGCGTCGCCCGTCACCGTTCCCGTTGCTTTCTCGGGTACGGCTGTCAAGGGTTCCGAGTATTCCGTATCGGCCGAACAATTCATATTGGGAGGTAACAATCAGTCGCTTTCGATTACGGTAACGGCTTTGGACAACTACGACGAAGCCAAGGAAATCGTTGCGACGTTGGGCTCGGTGGCTGACTTTATCCCCGGGAAAAATGCCACGGCGAAGATCAGTCTGGGAGTGAAAGGTAAAATTATGTATTCCTTCTCTGTCAAATCCATGACCATGGGTGAGACCGGTTCCGTTCAGTTGGATCTTTATACGGCTACGGGGGCAAAATATACTGCGGAGCAGGATATCGTCATTCCCATTGAGATCGCCGAAGGTTCGACGGCTGTCGAAAATACCAATTTTACGTTCGAGGGGGCTAAACAACTGGTTGTCGCTCAGGGTAAAAGTTCAGGTGCCATTACCCTTAAAGCCGGCACGCTGGAAACCGGAAAAGACAAGGTCGTTCTGAAAACCGGACTGGAGAACAACAAAGGATTCGTCCGGGGACAGTATAACGAGATTACCGTAACGATTTTCGGATCGTATTTCAGCAAACTGGAAGGTACATGGAAAATGAGTGCCGAAGGCAACTATGATCCTACGGAGTTTGCCAATCTGAATGGAAGCAGCTCTGATAACGACAAACCTACGTTCGACGCCGATATGGCTGCTTTACCCGCATACAATGCAAAGGACCGGTTGGTTTTCACGGAAGAGGGTCTTACGACCTCGCTTGAATCGACTTTGAGAAACTTCTTCCGGGAGAATTCGGGTATTTCGAAAGGTGAAGAGATCATTGTAAGAGAGGGAATGGGGACGAAGGTTCCGCTTCAATTGATTTTGCTTGATAACGTAAACCGTTATTTTTCTGCAACAGAGCAGAGCGAAGATACAGAGGCTTATATTGGAATAAACTTTAAGGATGGAGATTCCAATAAGATGAAAATCTATTTTGTTGACTATAATTCAAAATCATTCTTAGTCGATAAAATATATTATGACGAAACTAAACCAACAGCTACATACTCTCCATTTATTTCCTTTACGTTCGAGCGAGTGGTTGAATAAACCAATTTTTTCAATAATAGCACAAGTCCCAGTTAAAAAACTGGGGCTTGTGCTATTTATTTTGGAGATTTTGCTTTATATTGATCAACTAAGGCTTTTAAGGTTTGATTTTGTAAAACTCCTACAGCCGTTGCGACAATTTGATTTTGTTTAATAATAAAGGTGGTTGGTAGCTTGCTTATACGGTAATTGTTTCCTAAATCAGTTGCTTTATCAACGTCAATACGTCCAAAATGACATTCTTGATTTGTATAATTATTCGCAATACTTTCAAATATTGCGTTATACATTTTACAAGGGCCACACCACGATGCTGTAAAATATACAATCAATACCTCAGGGCGAACGTCAGGGGTGGATTGTGATGAAGTTTTCCGGGCAGAAGCACCGCCAGTCTTCCCGATCGAGATCGAAATAGACCACGCAGCCCCGGTTCCCTTGACTACGGGGTTTCGACTTGCTCGATGCAGAGAGCATGGTCAAAACACCCGGTTTGAGGGTTCCGATCGCTTCACGTATTGTCCCGTCGGTTTTCCGGTAACTGAATCGCACGATTCGCTTGCGAAGCTCCTCGATCAGTTCGTCAATTTCATTGGCGAATCCCGTCGATTCAATCACCGCTGCTTCGACCTGCCAATACAACGGCCAGTAAGAAGTCCGTAGCGTGGCTTGCAGTTTACCCGTCAGAATCCGAATCAAACGTTCGTTATCCATAATTTTTTGCAGACTTTATCCTCCTGCGCCGGAGTTCTAAACTGCCTGAAACGCTCAGAACAGCGATGCGGACTCAGCCGATCCGGGCGACTGCTTCAAAGGCAAGGACCCGGAAGGAAATATTTGCCGTCGAGACATCGACGGGCGC
>NZ_JBBMFL010000027.1:0-23023 GCF_040095975.1 Alistipes intestinihominis | reverse complement strand
TAAATGTAAAATCATCTATTTTAGCTTCTATTTGGGTTTAATAGAATTTAATGTATTCAAATGCGGCTACCGGGTACGTAAACCCCCGCTCGGTCGCATGACCGGACGGGGGTATTATTTAAGGATTCAATAGGTATTTGGGCAGAATCTTGCCGGACGTTTATTTCAGATACTCCCGGAAGAAGCCTTCGATCTTGTCGAACGGAATCACCGCCAGATTGTCGTACAGATCCACATGGCTGGCGCCGGGAATAATATGCAGTTCCTTGTTATTGCCTTTCAGCTTTTTGAAAGCATCCTCGCTGAAATAGCGTGAATGGGCCTTTTCGCCGTGGATCAGCAGCACCGCGCTGCGGATCTCGTCGCTGTACGACAGGATGGACATGTTGATGAACGACAGCGACGAAGTCTTGTTCCAGCCATCGTTCGAGTTGAGAGAACGGGGATGGTAGCCGCGCGGGGTCTTGTAGTAGGCATAGTAGTCCTTCACGAACCGCGGGGCGTCGTCGGGCAGCGGGTCCACTACCCCGCCGGCCAGCGCGCGGGTGCCTGTCCTTGCGTCTTCCGTGCGCTGGGCGTTGAGCTGCCGGCGGAGTTCGTAGCGTGCGTCGGCATCCATCGAGTCGAAATATCCGTTCGCCGTGCAGCGGCTGATGTCGTACATCGTGGAAGCCACCGTCGCCTTGATCCGCGTGTCGATCGCCGCCGCGTTGATTGCGAATCCGCCGAATCCGCAGATGCCGAGGATACCGATCCGTTCGGGGTCCACGTCGTCGCGCGTGGAGAGGAAATCGACCGCGGCGCTGAAATCCTCGGTATTGATGTCGGGCGAAGCGACGTAACGGGGTTCGCCGCCGCTTTCGCCGGTGTAGGACGGGTCGAAGACGACGGTGAGGAATCCCCGTTCGGCCAGCGTTTGGGCATAGAGGCCCGAGGCTTGCTCTTTCACGGCGCCGAACGGACCGCTGACGGCGATGGCGGGCAGTTTCCCGGAGGCGTTCCGGGGGATGTAGAGATCGGCAGCGAGCGTAATGCCGTAGCGGTTGCGGAAAGTCACTTTCGAGTGGTTCACTCGGTCGCTCTGCGGGAACACCTTGTCCCACTCGCGGGTCAGATTCGGGTTTTGTTTCATGGTCGTATCGGAGTGATTGCTTTGTCCGAAGCAGGTGAGCGGACAGGCCGCAAGCAGGGCCGCCGCCAGGATCAGGGTTCGTTTCATCGTGCATTCGTATTGGTTTACGATGCAAAGGTACGAAGCCGGTGCGAACCCGCTCTTACCCGAATTGCGGATATGCCTACCCGGATTACTGATTCCGACCGCCCCACTTGGGTCTGATGCCGATGAAGAACTCGACGTTCATGCGCGGCATCGGGCGTGCGGTCACCGAGAGGTATTCCTCGTTGAAGAGGTTGTTGACGGTTCCTTTGAGCGTGAGGTCGGCCCATTTCAGGGCGAAAGCCTTGTCGAGCGAGAGGTTGTTCATCAGGTAGGGCGTCAACCGGCCGCTGAGGGTGATGTCGTTGCTCGACATGGTGTAGCGCTCGCTGTAATAGCAGAATTGGTACAACAGCCCCCAGCTCCGCCACGTGAGCCGTCCGGTCACCGTGGCCGAGAACTCCGGTTCGTAGGGCAGCTGCTTGCCGACGGACTGGTCGGCGGGGCTTATCGGCTCGCCCTCGTTGATCGACGGGGACCACGAGAACGTGCCGTTCATCGTCAGTTTCCAATCCCGGGCCGGTATGACGGCCAGGCTGGCCTGCATCTCCACGCCGTAGGCATGCACCTGCTTGATGTTCCGCGGCGAGAAGAACCCTTTGGGCGTTGAGAGCCACAGAATCCAGTCGTCGATATGCTGGTCGTACCACGACGCCGATCCCGACAGCGAGTAGACGTTCTCCTTCCCCACGGCGAACGACAATCCCGCTTCGTAGCTGAAGCCGCTTTCGCTCCGCAGGTCGGGATTGCCGCCCGGAAGGAAGTAGAGGTCGTTGAGCGTCGGGAAGCGGTGGTTGCGCGACACGGAGGCTTTGGCGACGATGTTGCCGCGCTTCGACAGCTGGCAGTCGGCGAAAAAGGCCGGAACCGTCGCCCATTTCGTGCCGTACATCTCTTCGCGCAGGACCGCCGACAGCCCCAGCCGCTCCGTGGGGCGCCACTTGGCCGAGACCGATGCCGAGAGTTCGATGCGCCCCTTGTCGTATCCGACGATGTCTTTGCCGCCCTGTTGCAGGATGATGTCCTTGTCGATGCTTTCGACCAGATGCTGATGGGCCGAAATGCCTGCCGTGAAGAACCAGTTTCCGTCGGGCGTGTACTCTCCGTCGGCCTGTCCGTAGAAGGTGTCTACCTTGTTGCGCGAGCGGGTTATCGAGTTCATGATCCCGCTGCCGGGGTCCTTCCGGTAGTCGTAGGCCATCCACGTATGGATATACCCCGCTTTCGCCGCGACCTTCCAGTCGCTCCGGTAGTGGTCCCACGAAAGCACGCTGCGCAGGGTGTGTTCCCGCTGGCGGTTCTCGAACTGTTTGTCGTCGGCATAGTCGGTCGTCAGCAGCGGCAGCTCGCGGTTCGAGTTGATATACCAGGCGTTCAGTCCGAAACGGTCGCCCCGCCTCGTGTCGTAGTAAACTTCCTGCAAGACATGCACGTCGTCGAAGGCGCCGCTCTTGTTGCGCTCGGTGGGATAATACGATCCGACGATGTTCATCTCGTCGTCGTAGATGTTCTCCTTCTTGTCGCGGTTGCGGTATTTGAAGTCGTTGGCCGAGGACTGGTAGACGGCGCGGGTCGAGACCTGCCAGTGCTCGTCGCCCCATTCGAGGCGCAGGAATTCGTCGAAGGTCCTGAACATGCCGATTCCCTGGATGTATTGCAGTCCGAATCCGCGGATGTCGGCCGGGGCCGTCGAGAGCCTCACCAGTCCGCCCAGCCCGCCGCCCGTCTCGTTCACCGACGAGGTGCCGTGCAGCAGCGAGGCGTCGTCGATGAAGTACGACGGGATCATCGAAAAGTCGGTCATGCCCAGCATCGGATTGTTGATGCGCATGCCGTTCCACGTCACCTGCGTGTGCGAGGGGCCCGTGCCGCGGAACGATACGGTCGAGAGGGTCGCCCGGCCGTACTGTTTGACGAAGATCGGCGAGTTGAAGGTCAGCACGTCGGCGATCGACAGGGCGATGTTCTCTTTCAGGATCAGGGAGTCGAGCCGGGTCTCCTGCACGCCGATGCTTTTCATCGGCCGGCGGCCCCAGACCGGGACTTCGCGGATGGTCACGACGCCCTTTTCCCGCCACGACGCCGCGCCGGTCTCGGATCGGTCCGACTGCGCCCGCAGCAGCGCCGGAAACAGCAGTAGTGCGATGATTGCAACGCTCTTTCTCATGGCTTATTTCCAACAGAATGCACCGGGTGCGATGCCCGCGTAAAATTCATCGACCGGTTCGCCGTCGGCCGTGTATCGGTAGATGATGCCCGGCTGCTGATAGTCGATGGCGTCCGCGACATAGACGTCTCCGTTGCGGGGATTGACGGTCAGTCCGTAGTATTTCGTGCCGCGGTATTTCAGGAACGGCCGCACCGGGATGCGTTCGTCATCGACGTTCATCGACCAGATGTCGTCGTTGATCCAGAAGATTTTGTCGCCCGTGCCGTTGATCTGCACCTCCGAAGGGCTGTCGCCCAGTTTGAACGGGAACTTTTGTTCGATCCGGAACGTGGCGGCGTCGATGCGGTACAGCGCCGGGGCCTCGTAGCCGTAGGGGCTGCCTTCGTACCCGCCGTCGGTGATGGTCCACAGTTTGTGGTTCTTGTCCATCACCAGCGACGTGGGCTGGATGCCCACGACCAATTCCGCGTCCACCCGGTCCGTTTCGGTGTCGATCCGAAGAATCCGGTTCTGGTACGACCAGCAGTTCACGAAGACGTATTTGCCGTATTGCACCATCTGTTCCGTGGAGCCCGACTGCATCCCCATGTTCGGACATTCGATATACCCCGTGATCTCGTAGCGTTTGGGGTTGACGATGAAGATGCGGTTGTCCCAGATCTGCGTGACGTAGGCTTTTTCGTCGGAGATGAAGTGCATGTAGCGCGACGAAGAGAGGTTCGTGATGCGCCCCAGCTCCTTGAAGGTGTTGATGTCGATGGCGAAGATGACGTGCGAATTGTTCACCACGACCCAGCCCACGCCGTCGCGGATGGTCATCGACTGCGCCACGTCGCCCAGTTTGAAGCCGTTGGCGCGCCTGAAAACCTCGTTCTCCACCTGCTTCGTTTCGGGATCGTAGTACGACAGCGAGGCGTTTCCGTACTGGAACATGCCCTCGTTGGTGATGAAAAGCCCCGTTCCCGTCGCCGAGAGCTCCTCCTGCGTGTCGTAGTCCCATTTCATGCAGCCCCCGAAAACGCTCAGGCACAGGGCTGCGGGCAGTATATGGCGTAAAATCCGTTTCATGGGTGCAAAGATAGCTCATTCGTTCCATATAACGCTGTCCGCGTTGTGGAAAAAGCCGCAGACGAGGGTCAGGTACTCGGGGATGCGGCCCTCGCTGCCCCACTTCAGGTCGATGCCGAACAGTTCGGAGGTCGTGCGGGCGATGTCGAATCCGCACGCTTCGAGCGAAGGCCGGACCTTGTCGGGGTGGCGGCAGGGTTTTCCCGCGGGGCGTGTGCAGCTCCCCTCGGGGCAATGGAGGCACGTTCCGACGTAGGCGAACGATCGGCCGCCGTAGAGCCGTTCCATTTCGAGCAGGCGCGCTTCGAGGCGCAGACGCTCGGGGCGGATCAGCCGTCCGGACTCCGAGATGGGAATGCCGCGCGTTTCGGGGACGATCTTTGTTGCGACGAGCAACGCCGAGGCGTAGCCTGCGAGGTATTTGTCCACGTCGAATCCGAACGGCGGGCATCCCCAGCTCCTCCCGTAATTGGGACAGGCGCGGCAGTAGCCGCCGATCCGTCCGGCGTCGCGGAACCGGGCGATGTATTCGGCTGCGGGGAGCTCGGCGGTGAGGTCCCGGGCGGTGTATCGTAGCGAAGAATCCATGCGGCAAAAATAGTCGTTTTTTTCGGACTTGCCCTGCGGCCGGCTGCCTCCGGACACGAAATTTGCGGAACCGGAGGTAAATCGTCGTATGGCAGACAACGTTTTTACTAATCTCTGAATCTCCGGGTTCCGCAAATCGAGTGTTCCGTCGGCGTGTCAGGGCTTGCGGCGGAATCGGTGCGTGATGTCCTCCATTCCGCCCTCCGGCCCGACCTTGTAGAGTCGCTGGTTGGTCGTCGGCGCCGTCAGCGGCCCCAGCGCCTCGACCCAGCCGCCCAGCTTGATGTAGTCGAACGCCGGGATGTCGAGGCCTTTCGGCAGTTCGTCGCGCCCCGAATACCATCCCGTGCGCAGCGCCGGGTAGTTCTTCCGCACCACGCCGGCCAGCCGGGCAATCTCCTGCGGTTCGGCGTCGCCGCCCATGAACGAGACGCAGGTGACCGAACGTCCGTAGCAGGCCAGCAGGGCCAGCAGTTCCGCATCGTCGAGCACGCGCCCTTCGTCCGCGGTCAGGTGGGGGCTGTGGCACCCCGGGCAGCGGTTGGGGCAGTTCGTGATGTTGAACGCCAGCGTCGTTTCGCCCGGGATCTCCGCGAATACGATGTCGAAGTTGTGATACCGGACCATCCTATTCCGCTTTGGCGTAGAAACGCCTCGATGCCTCCTGCTGGCGCGCCGCCGAGAAGTTCGAAATCCGTTTCATGTATCCGATCACGCGCGTCAGGTAGTCCAGATCGTCCGAATGGCATTCGGGGCACTCCTTCAGATAACGTTTGTCGATGTGCCCGCACTTGTTGCAAACCGTGTTGGGGATGTTGAACGTGAAGTAGTTGCATCCCTCGGCCGCCGCCACGCGCAGCAGGTGGCGGTACTGCTCCTTCGACAGATGGTCTTCGAGGTTCATGTGCAGCGCCGAGCCGCCCGTGAGGTGGTCGATGTATTTGCGGCCGTGGAGCCGGAACTTGTCGATGACGTTCAGCGACTCGTCCTCCACGACGTAGAAATAGGAGTTGTAACAGTCGCGCGGCACCGCGTATCCGTCCTCGCGGTCCCATTTGGCGTGCTTTACGCCGACGTTCTCCGCCGGGATCATTTCGCAGTTGAACATCAGCTCTTTGGTGCGGTATTTCCGGTTGTAGCGCTCGATCAGCCCCAGTACCTCCTGCACGAACGCCGCGTATTCGTCGTTGTCGTTGATCGGAATGCCCAGAAACTCCGCGGCCTCGACCAGCCCGTTGACGCCGATGGTCAGATACTGGCGCGAAAGGTTGATGTAACCCGCGTCGAACAGCGGCAGCATGCCTTTGGCTTTCAGTTCTTTGAGATTCTCGTTGTAGGCTGTCTGCACCTTGTGCACCAGGTCCACGACCTCTTCCAGATATTTCAGGTAGTGCATGCCGTTCTTCGCGGCGTACTGGATGCAGCGGTTCAGGTTGATCGTCAGCACGCTTTTCGAACCGGTCGAGACGCCGCCGGCGCCCAGCGTGTAGCTGAATCCGTTGTCCTGAATCTCGTTCCGCAGGCGGCAACACGACGACAGCGAATCGGCGTTGTCGCTGATGTAGGTGAAGAACGAGTGCCCCGCGGCGTACATCTCGGCCGTGATGTCGCCCCACTCCTTGTCCATCACGTCGCCGTCCTTGGTGAGCAGCGCCATCGTCTCCACGGGGAAGGTCAGCACGGTCTTCGTCCGCTCCTTGTTGAACCACGTCATGAACCGCTTCTGCAACCACGACAGCGACTCCCAGTGGGGTTTCGAACCGTCCGGGAAAACGAACTCCCCGAAGAGCGACTCGAAATAGTAGCGGTCGTAGTAGGCGACGTTCCAGAACACGGCCTGGAAGTTGCGCGCTCCGGTCGGCTGGTTGATCGAGTAGACGATCTGCTCGAAACAGTCGGTGATCATCTTGTCGATCGTGCGGTGCTTTTTCGAGAGGTCCACCACTTCGTCGGCGCGCTTGTAGTAGTCCTCGCCGTACTCCTGTTCGATGAAGTAGTTCATGTACATCAGGAATTCGGGCGTGGCGCAGGCCCCCGAGAGCATCGACGACACGATGAAGACCATGTTGACGAATCCGCCGCAGAATGATTTGAGGTTCGTCGGGCGCGTCGAGTTGCCGCCGACCGACAGCGTGCCGTTCAGCAGCCACGGATACATCGTGATCGAGGCGCAGTAGTTGGCCATCGAGGTTTCGTCGTTCTTGTAGATGAAATGATCTTTCAGCAGGCGCAGATACTTGTCCGACAGCTCCTTGCCGTACATCTCCTTGATCCGGTCCGTGAGCAGGCGGCGGTTCAGGCGGATGAAGTTCTGCTTCGGCAGCTCGCCGATCAGCGTGGCGATGTTCTTGTTTTCGACGTTGGCGTTGGCGTCGTATTTCGAACCCGTAGCGGGGTTCTTGGCGTCGCAGTAGTCGGTCAGGAAGCGCAGCTTGTCGCGCTCTTCGCGGTCTTCGGAGTGCTTCTGGCGGTAGAGCATGTAGCTCTTGGCCACGGCGAAATAGCGCTCGGCCATCAGGGCCACCTCGACCTGGTTCTGAATCTCCTCGACCGACATGCCGTCGGACACGTGTACGCGGCTCAGCACCGACGTGAGGTCATCGTCGGTGGCGTATCCGCCGACCGAAAGGAACGCCTTGCTGATGGCGCGTTTGATCTTCTCGACCGAGAACGGCGCACGTTTGCCGTCGCGCTTGATGATGTAAAGTTCTGAAATACCCATATTCTTCTGAAATCCGTTATGTGTTTCATCCGTGCGGAAAGACGCTCCGCCCCTCTCCGCGCACGGCGGACAGGCCCGTCGGGTCTTCCTGAATGTCGTTTCGTAAAATCTTGTTCGGGTATCGCCCTATATCCCGAAGGCTGGTACCTTTTCCGGCAAGGCAGGTCTTCTGACTCGCTCCGTCCGCACGCCTTCCCGCCCTTGCGGACAGTGGCTCAGAGAGTGTGCGGACCGTTATGGAGCTTACAGCTACGGGAATAGTCCCTGATTTTCACAGGAGTTCCCTTTTGATCCCATGCCGGTTGCGACCGGCGGAGAACCTTGCACGGAAACAAATGTAGACATAGTTCCCCGACGGGCAAACGTCCTCCGCCATTTTTCTTCAACAAATTGTGAACAAAAAACGCGGATCGGCGTTGCAACCGCTTCCGGACGGGATTCGGACTGCGAAAACGAAAAACGCCCGCAGACCTCTCGATCCGCGGGCGTTTTCGTCGTCCGGACTCCCCTATCGGTAGATCTCGTTCAGCAGGCGCGCCAGGCGGTGTCCGCCGCGCAGGAACTGCTTCTCGATGACGGGCGTGTATTTGAAAATGTAGTCGTACTCGATCTTCGTGCCCTCGGGGCTCGAAGCATAGATCTCCTTGCAGATTTCATGCGTCTCCTTCGCCCAGTCGGCGGGCTCTCCGGCCGTGATCCCGGCTTTTTCCTCGTCGGTCAGCCGGTCGATCTGCTCCTTCCACTCGGTGTAGCTCCAGTTGTGAGCCGCTTCGGGCAGATTCGTGTCCCAGACCGAATGCAGGTTGGTTTCGCGGTTGAAGAACCGCACCGGACGCTGGTTGCCGCCCAGGTCGCTCAGACGCCCCAGGTGCATCGGGCAGTGCATGTCCCCTACCAGATGGATCAGCATTTTGAGATTCAGCGCCTCTTCGTCGGGGGCGAGTTTTCCCGATTTGAGTTTTTCGGTGATCTCGGTCACGGCTTTCAGCACGTCGCCATCGGGATTCTCGGGCATGCTTTCGATCGTTTCGCCCTCGTCCACATTGCGGTAGTGCCAGGTCTTCGAATAGGCGTATTCGGGCCAGTGGCTGGCGAAATCGAGCCAGTTGGCGAAGTAGACGGGAGAGTAGCCTCCCAACACTTTGTGAACCTTCTCGGCCGCTTCGGGTGTCAGGTGGCATTCGGCGATGTAAGCCGTAACGTCGTGCCCCTTCTGTCCCCATGCGGAGGCGCCGCGGGCGAAGAGCAGGCACATGCCTAAAAGCAGGTAGTTTTTCATGGATTCGGCGGGTGTTGCAGTTTCTGTACGCGTTATTAGTGGTTCATCGTGGCGAGGAACTCCTCGTTGGAATCCGTGAGGCTCATCTGTTTTTGCAGGAACTCCATGGCCTCCACGGGGGTCATGTCCGAAAGGTATTTGCGCAGCACCCACGTGCGGTTCATCACGTCGCGCGGCAGCAGCAGGTCTTCGCGGCGGGTTCCCGAGGCGATAACGTCCACGGCCGGGTAGACGCGCTTGTTGGAGAGTTTGCGGTCGAGCTGCAACTCCATGTTGCCCGTGCCCTTGAACTCCTCGAAGATCACTTCGTCCATCTTCGAACCGGTGTCGATCAGCGCCGTGGCGATGATCGTCAGCGAACCTTTCTCCTCCGTGTTGCGGGCCGCGCCGAAGAACCGCTTGGGTTTGTGCAGGGCGTTGGCATCGACACCTCCCGAGAGCACCTTGCCCGAAGCGGGCTGCACCGAGTTGTAGGCGCGTGCCAGACGGGTGATCGAGTCGAGGAAGATCACCACGTCGTGACCGCTTTCGACCATGCGCTTGGCCTTGTCGAGCACCATTTCGGCCACTTTCACGTGGCGCGAAGCCTGTTCGTCGAATGTAGAGGCCACGACTTCGGCCTTCACGTTGCGGGCCATCTCGGTCACCTCCTCGGGGCGCTCGTCGATCAGCAGGACGATCATGTAGACTTCGGGATGGTTGTCGGCGATGGCGTTGGCGATTGATTGCAGAAGCATCGTCTTACCCGTTTTGGGCTGGGCGACGATCAGCGCGCGCTGGCCTTTGCCGATGGGCGAAAAGAGGTCCACGATGCGGGTGGACATGTTGTTGTGGCCGTTGCCCGTGAGGCAGAATTTCTCGCTGGGGAACAACGGCGTCATGTATTCGAACTGCACGCGGTCGCGGATGTACTCGGGTTTGAGTCCGTTGATCTCGTTCACGCGTACCAGCGGGAAATATTTCTCGCCCTCCTTCGGGGGACGGATCGCGCCGTTCACCGTGTCGCCGGGTTTGAGTCCGAAGAGTTTGATCTGCGACGGGGAAACGTAGATGTCGTCGGGGGAATTGAGGTAGTTGTAGTCGGCCGAGCGGAGGAATCCGTAGCCGTCGGGCATGATCTCCAGAACGCCTTCGCCCTCGATCTCGCCTGCGAAGTCGTCCTTGGTGATGACCTCCTCTTCGACGGCGCGGGGTGCGGGCTCTTCCGCATGCGTTTCGGCTGCGGGCTGGGGCGCGGCGGCCTCCTGAACCTGGGCTTGTGCCTGAGTCTGAGCCTGAGCTTTGGGTTTGCGGCCGCGGCGTTTGGGTTCGGCGACGGGCTGTGCAGCCTGCGCTGCCGGTTCCGGCTGTTCCGTCCGTTCCGCGGCCGGAGCTGTCGCTTCGGGCTCCCCGGCGGGAGATATTTCCATCGGAAGTTCGGGTTCCGTTGCGACTCCGGGCTGCGGCGCCGCAGCGGCCGGTTCGGTTTTCGACAACCGCGGACGGCGCCCGCGCGGGGCTTTCTCCCGGGGTTCCCCGACCGTTGTCGCACGGGGTTCTTCCGCTTCTTTCTTTTCCTGTCGCGGTTCTGCGGGAGCGGCCTCCTCCGAAGGGGCGTTTCCGGCTATTTCCGCTATCAGTTCGCGCTTCTTGATCATGATGTTCTTGATGCCCAGAGCCTTGGCTATTTCACGCAATTCGGCAAGGCTTTTTCCTTCCAGCGCTTTCAGATCCTGCATATCGTTGTATCGTTCAATGTGATTTTCAAAAACCGGACGGTCGCCCGGTTCGTTCGAATTCGCTTGCAAAGATAATGCATAAATTCGAAATTCAAAATAAAAAAAGCGTTTCCCGCCGCGTCCGGCGGATGAAATTACCTATATGCGGGGTGAAAAGCCTCTCGAAATACCTATTAATAGCGATTGCGCCGCACGAAATTTTGCCCGACCTTTGTCTCAGAAACAATGAGAATCAGATTTCAGCCATTGCATTGTTTGTATTGTTAATGTTTGTGTGTGAAAAACCCTTCCGTTCGGCGGAAGGGTTTTTTCAGTTTCAGTTGGCGGTCCGGTATTCGTTGGGCGAGCACCCCACTACCTTTTTGAACAGGCGCGTGAAGTGCTGCGGGTAACGAAACCCCAGCGAATAGGCCACCTCGCTGATCGAGCGCGAAGTGTCGAAAATGCGTTCCTTGGCGATGTCTATCACCTTCGACTGGATGTACTCCTGCGCCGATTTTCCGGTCTCCTTTTTCACCAGGTCGCCGAAATAGTTGGGCGACAGATGCAGCTGCTCGGCGCACCAACGCACCGTCGGCACTCCCTCCCGCTCGGGACGGTCGTCCCGGAAATAGTCGCCGAGCAGGTGCTCGAAGCCGGCCAGCACGTCGCGGTTGGCATTGACGCGCGTGATGAACTGCCGTTCGTAGAAGCGCGTGCAGTAGTTGAGCAGCAGCTCGATGTTCGAGACGATCAGTGTGCGGCTGTGTTTGTCGATGGCGTGATTCAGCTCCGCGAGGATGTTTTGCAGGCAGTCCACCACCACGTTCCGCTCCTGCTCCGAGAGGTGCAGGGCTTCGCTCACCTCGTAGGAGAAGAACGAGTAACTGCCGATATTGCGTCCGAGCGACGTTCCGCGCAGCAGGTCGGGATGGAACAGCAGGGCCCAGCCTTTGGGCTGATAGGTCTGGCCGTTGTCCTCGTAGCCGATGACCTGCCCCGGGGCCAGGAACACGAGCGTTCCCTCCTGATAGTCGTAGTAATTGCGTCCGTAGCGCAGGTCGCCGCATTTCACCTCTTTGAGGTAGACCGTGTAAAACCCGTAGACCTGCCGTTCGTAGCGGGCCGGACCGCACTTCGAGAAGTCGATGACGCTGACCAGCGGGTGCAGCGTCTCGACGCCGCGCGCTTCGTTGTACTGGAAGATGTTGTCGTATTTGACGATGTCGCTCATATTCCGGATGGTTTTGTTCGACACAAAGTTATCACTTTTTTTCTCGTTCCGAACCCGTTCCGCGCCGAATCGGTAATTATGGTACGACGACCCGTAATCCGGGTAAGCTCCGCTGTCCTTCCGTTCCCTACTTTTGCAGAGTGGAAATTCCTAAATCCCTGAAAGCGATGAAAACAAAACTGATTTTAGCAACGATGGCAACAATCCTTACTTCGGGGGCCGGTGCGCAGACGCAGCCCGCTCCCGCCAAAAAAGTGCTGGTGGCTTACTACTCCCACAGCGGCAACACCCGCGAGGTGGCGCGCCAGATCGCCGGGGTTTCGGGCGGCGAACTCTTCGAGATCGTCCCCGTCACGCCCTATCCTTCGGATTACCGGACGGTGGTCGATCAGGCGAAAAAAGAGATCGAAGCCGGAGTGCGTCCCGCCTTGAAAAGCCGGGTCGAGGATATGTCGCAGTACGATGTGATCTTCATCGGTTCGCCTTGCTGGTGGGCTACCGTGGCGCCTCCCGTGGCGACGTTCCTCACTTCCTACGACTTCGCCGGCAAGACCGTCGTGCCGTTCATGACCCACGAGGGCAGCCGCATGGGCCGCAGCGAAGAGGATATCCGCAAGCTCTGTCCCAAGTCGCAGGTTCCCGACGGGCTTCCCGTCCGCGGCGGTGCGGTGGGCAGTTCGAAAGATGCCGTCGAAAAGTGGGTCCGTGCCCGTTTGAAAAGCGGGTTTTAGGAGGCGGACGATTTGTTTCGGAACGCTCTCCCGCCCGTTCTGCGCTCGGATAACCTGAACGATTCAGGGGTTCGGGCGTTTTTTTATCCGCAGATGTAGATGCACCCGTATATCAGTCCGGCCGCGATCGCTCCCGCGAGGGGGCCTGCGACGGGCACCCAGCTGTAATCCCAGCCGCTCGGGCCTTTGCCCCGGATCGGCAGGACGGCGTGGGCCAGCCGCGGCGGAAGGTCGCGGGCGGGGTTGATGGCATAGCCCGTCGTGCCGCCCAGCGACATGCCGATCGCCATGATGAGCATCGTCACCGGAAAACTCCCCAGGCTGCCCATCCCGATCTCGGGGGTGTTCTGTTCGTTGCCGATCACGAGGATGACGAACATCAGCAGGAACGTGCCGACCGCCTCGCAGAAGAGGTTGCGGGGTTTGTTCATGATGGCGGGCATCGTGCAGAAGACTCCCAGTTTCGTCGCCGGGTCGTCCGTGGCGTCGAAATGGTCTTTATAATATAGGTATACCAGCACGGCTCCGCAGAATCCGCCCAGCAGCTGCGCTGCGACGTAGCCCGGCACGAATTCCCACGGGAAAGAGCCCGCGGCGGCCAGTCCGACCGAAACCGCGGGATTGAGGTGCGCGCCCGACCAGGGCCCGGCGATCAGCACGCCGCACATCACGGCGAGTCCCCAGGCCATCGTGATCACGATCCAGCCGCCGCCGTAACCTTTCGAATGTTTCAGGACGGTCGAGGCCACCACCCCGTCGCCCAGCAGTACGAGCACCAGCGTTCCGATGAACTCGAACAGGCATTTGGTCATCAGTGTCGTCTCCATCGCTCAGCCTTTTTCCGTGTGCAGTACCCGTCGCACGGCGTCTTCCCACCCCGCGACGGCTTTGTCGATCTGCGTGCGCTCCTCCGCGGGTTCGAAGATGCGTTCCGCCTGCCATTGTTCCCGGATTTCGGCGACGCTGCCCCAGTAGCCCACGGCCAGTCCGGCCAGATAGGCGGCTCCCAGCGCCGTGGTTTCCGTCACACGCGGGCGTATGACCTTCGTGCCGAGCAGGTCCGACTGGAACTGCATCAGCAGGTTGTTGCGTGCCGCGCCGCCATCGACTTTCAGTTCCAGTAGCGTGATTCCGGCATCGCGCTGCATGGCGCCCACGATGTCGAGCGTCTGGTAGGCGATTCCCTCCAGCGCCGCACGGGCGATGTGCGCCGCCGTCGTGCCGCGGCTGATGCCGCTGATGGCGCCCCGGGCGTACTGGTCCCAGTGCGGGGCCGCGAGCCCCGTGAGCGCCGGCACGAAATAGACCCCGTTGGTGTCGGGGACCGAGGCAGCCAGCTCCTCGACCTCCGACGAGGAGCGGATGATCCCGAGCCCGTCGCGCAGCCATTGCACCACCGAACCTCCGACGAAGATGCTCCCTTCGAGGGCGTAGTTGACCTTGTCGCCGATTTTCCACGCCACGGTCGTCAGCAGGTTGTTTTTCGAGGCGATGGGCTTTTCACCGCTGTTCATCAGCAGGAAACACCCCGTGCCGTATGTATTTTTGACCGATCCCGGTTCGATGCACATCTGTCCGAACAGCGCCGCCTGCTGGTCTCCGGCGATGCCCGCGATGGGCACCTTGTGGGCGAAGATCGTGGTTTTCGTCGCTCCGTAGACCTCGCTCGACGACTTCACCTCGGGCATCATCGACGCCGGGATGTCGAAGAGCTTCAGCAGCTCTTCATCCCATTGCAGCGTGTGGATGTTGAACAGCATCGTACGCGAGGCGTTGCTCACGTCCGTCACATGGACCTCGCCGCGCGTCAGCCGCCAGATCAGCCACGTATCGACCGTTCCGAACATCAGCTTGCCCTGCTCGGCGCGTCTGCGGGCGCCCGGCACGTTGTCCAGAATCCATTTGATCTTCGTGGCGCTGAAATAGGCGTCGATGATGAGTCCCGTCCGTTCGCGGATGAACTCCGTCTGCCCGTCGGCTTTCAGGCGGTCGCAGTACTCCGACGTGCGGCGGTCCTGCCAGACGATGGCGTTGTAGACCGGTTCTTCGGTCTCGCGGTCCCATACGACGGTCGTTTCGCGCTGGTTGGTGATGCCGATTCCGGCGATGTTCAGCCCGTTGATGTCGATGGCCGAGATGGCCTCGGCGATCACCGAAGCCTGCGACGACCATATTTCGTGGGGATTGTGCTCCACCCACCCCGGCTGGGGAAAATACTGGGGAAATTCCCGCTGGGCCATCGAGCGGATCTCTCCTTTGCGGTCGAAGACGATAGCCCGCGAACTGCTCGTCCCCTGGTCCAATGACAAAATGTACTGTTCCATATCTTTCGGTTTTATGATTGTCGCGGAATCTCTGTCCGGCGGTTCCCGGCAGACCTCCGATTACAAATCTACCAAAAAAATATCATTTCGAATCAAAACTGCAAAGTTTTTTTTCGAAACTCGACGAAAAAGTCCGGAACGGTCGTTTGCCGTTCCGGGTGATTTTCCTTAACTTCATGCTGTCGAATAATCTGAAAATCGCGGGTATGAAAATTATAAAAATCGAACGAAACAACAGGGTGTGCGCCGTAGTGGAAAGCGATGAAACGGTCATTGCGGATGTGCAGTCCGCTTTGGAGCTGCTTATGAATGTCAGTTTCTATGCCGGCACGAAAAGCATTGCTATTGCCAAAAACAGGATACATCGTGATTTTTTCATCCTCAGCACCGGAGTCGCGGGTGAAATCTTGCAGAAATACGTCAATTACGGCGGTCGTATTGCCATATACGGTGATTTCTCGTCTTATACGAGCAAACCGCTGAAAGATTTCATGTACGAAAGCAATAAAGGCGCGAATGTGTTTTTTGTCACGACAAAAGAGGAGGCCGTAAATAGACTTACTTCGTAATCCGAACGCACTCAACGGTCAGAGTACCAGATGTCTGCTCAACAAAAAAGGTCCTTGAAAAAGGACCTCGTGAGCGGAAAACGATGCCGCATCCGCATTTTGAAGTCGCTGTATATCAATCGAATTGCAAAAGAACCATTCCGTTGTACCACGCTTTGGCTATGCGCAAAGAGCATCGGATTGCTTGCCAATGTCTCGGCCTTTTCAATACGATGCAAATATACATATAAATTTCAAAAGATATATGGATCTATAACATTTCTTCAATTACCGAAAATATTTTAGCTTGATAATGTTGTAAGAAAATGTACCTATCTTGAATTATAGTATCTGAGAAATACAGAATTCGCCTAAACAAAATTAGACTGCCTTAGTTAACGATTAATGTGGAACAGATATTAAAAGTCATAAGATTTTCGTAAATTCGCATACTAATCTAATATACGAATGACTTACGGAGAACCACAAAAATATAAAAGTAGAAGCGATTTTTTTAATGATCGTCTTGCTTCTTTGAAAGCAGATATCAATCAGCTTTCAAAAGATGAAGTGTTGAATCTTGAACAAAATGATTATCTTAATTACCTTTTTGATAAATACTCTTTAGAACCTATTAATGTTCTTCGAGATAGTGAGATTGTTCACGAGCCAGAATCTATAAAAAAGGAAGTGGAGTGGCCTTACAATGGGTGCCATTATGGCATGCAAGGACGAAAGGTAACGCACAATGGATATAAAATTAAAGTCAGTTACCAATTTACAGGAAATCCCGACCTGTTTTTTGTTTATCCAGATAGTATTATAATAAGTGGAGGTGCATCAGCTGAGTTAGAAATTGACCATATAAGTAATAGAATATATTTGGTTTTTGAAGTGTGGGAACAAGATGCAGAGCGTTTCCAGCAAGACAAAATACGCATATTTGAGAATAAGGTATCTCAATACTTGACAATAAACCCAGAAGTTGAAACTTTTAATTCTCAAATAAAACAAACAGCTCTCATAGAACTGGAACGCAGAAGAAAGGAGTATTTAGCGGAAAATATCTTTTTCAAAGCCATTAATGTTACTCCCAAACAAGATGCTCCCTTAAAGATTACTGTGCCGACGATTCAAAAGAAAAGAGTTCCTATGCCCCAAGTGGGGAACAAGCGATATGAGACATATCCGTCTATGTCAAATGAAATGTATGAAGACATACTTACAGAATGCTATAAAAGCGGGCAAGCCTTAGAGCGAAAGCCGTCTTTGTATCAAGGGAAGGATGAAGAATCCCTTCGCGATCAGTTTTTATTCAAACTTGAAAGTCGATATGATAATGTAACGGCAACTGGTGAAACATTCAATCATTGCGGCAAGACAGATATCTGTTTGAAAGACGCAACTTCGGGAGCCAACTTGTTTATTGCCGAATGTAAATTCTGGCATGGAGCCCAGGCTTTTCACAATGCGTTGGATCAACTATTCGACAGATATCTAACAATACGGGATACCAAAGTTGCACTGATGTTTTTTGTATCGGGGAATAATTTTTCCGGAGTTTTAAATACTATAACAGAAGAAGCTAAAAAGCATAAATATTACGTAAGCGCACAAGGCAATAGAGGCGAATCATCTTTTAGCTACATATTCCACCTGCCAATAGATTCTGAAACAACTGTATATCTCGAAATAATGGCATTCCATTTCCCGAAGATTTAAGTATGATTAATCTCTGAAATGTGAATGAATATAAGCAAGAGGCGCAAATGCACCTCTTGCTTATATTCATTCACAGATTTGGTTTGTAGTAGTTTCTCTCCAGCACCTCGTTGATCTTGGATTCGGGATAGAGAAGCGTTCCGCCAATGGAAGTATAGGGAATGATTCCTCTATCCCGATAGTTTTGCAAGGCACGACGAGAGATGTGGAAACGGGTCATCATCTGCTCGGTGGTCAGATAGCGTTCGCCTAATAGCGAGGGTTTGACATCTGCAATCAATCTATCAGCTGTTTGTACTGCGCAGCGCATAGCTTCAACCAACGCTTTGTATTCGGGTGTATCGCACGTAATGATACATTCCTCGTTAATTGTCGTAGTCTTGTTCATCGCTTGTCCGCGTTTAGTTTATCAAGCAAATCCTTAACATCTTCGAGTTTGTAGTAGCATTTGTTGCCAATTGTCGAGTACGGTAACTTCCCGCTGGTACGCAAGTATTGCAATGTCCGTTTGGAGATGTGCAACAAACGACAAACTTCCATGTTGTTTATTCAGCCGCTTTCGGCAGCAGGATTGAAATGACGGTCGAGCCGGCGTATCGTGTCGGTTAGTCGGCGGGCGTGGGCTTGCAGATTCGTCCATGCGCGCTCTTCGATTAAAAGGTAATTCATCTTCGTAATTTTTCAGATTATAGATTCGATTCTGGTAGTCTGCAACTGCCTTCATGTATCTCGAATCCGATTTGCTCCGCGTTTCATACTCGATAAATTGGATTTCGAGTACAAGGTAAATCGGATTTTGCGAAGTTCTATTGAATCGGAATATGCTGATAGCTTGTGGCGTCGAAATGCGACCAATTGGCATCGAACTATACGAAAAACGCGGGACAAATTACTGTCCCGCGCGGTTGGTTATCTGTGCCGTTCTCGTTCTTTTTCATCGTCTCGTTGCATTCGCAGGTTCAGTCGTTCGCGCATCTTGTCGAGAAAATAGGTGCGGCTATCGTTCTTGCGGCGTTTGATGTCCAGATAGGTATCGTAGCAATTCCGAACTTTTATTTCCAGCCCGAACTGCAAGCCGAAAAAAGCGAACAGCTCGTTGATCGGAGTTTCTCCGTCGTCGATACAACGCGACTCCTGCAATCCGTAAATCAATTCGACCAACTCGACGAGCGTGCCGGTCCAGCGCATGCGCGTAGCAGGTGATTCGGCTCGGCGTCCGTCGCGGGCGAGCAGTTCCAGTTCCGTATTGATATAACCGAGCGCTATCTCCAAGAAACGGTTTTGCGAGTTGTGGGGCGATGCGTCATCTTCGGGCAAGTGTTTTCGCAGAACGTGCAATCGGATTCGGGTATAACGCAAAGTGCGGAAAACAACTATTCTATCTTGCTCTTCATTGCAAAACGATTGCAAGGCTTTGTCGAATTCTCGGAAGAGTTCCTCCGTAACGGCTTTCGTGGCGGCATCGACCAGATGTTCCGTTGTAATATATGTCATAATCATTCATCTTTTAAGTTGTAAATCTTGTAGTTGCAATTCTCGTTAATGATACGGAATCGACGGCGGAGATTTATTCCTTAAAATGAATGACCTTTTTCATTATTATTTACTATTTGTTTTTTGCAATCCCAATGCTTTCCCTTACCTCGCACGGCAGCTACATCGACAAGACGACGAGCGAGAGTGTGATGACAGCAGCACGACCAACGCGATCAGCAGCACTTCCTGCATGCCCAGACCGCCGATAAATAAAGGTGTCATCATACTTTCATTTTTAAGCGGTTAAAATCCTAATTTCTCGATCCACGTGCGGATGGTTTTCTCGTCGGCACGATTGAGAAGCCGTCCCTCTTTCCAGTTCAGAGCGGGATAACTTCTTTTCAACGCTGCCGCGCTGCCTGAGAGCGTGGAGCCTCCCGACGTGGCGAACGGAATGACGGTTTTACCCGTCAGGTCGTGGCTTTCGATGAACGTATTGATGACGCGCGGGGCAAGATCCCACCAAATGGGATAACCGATGAAAATGACATCGTAATCGGCGATGTTCTCCTTTTTGCCCTTGATTGCGGGGCGTGCTTTCGGGTCGTTCATCTCCACCGAGCTGCGCGACTGCCGGTCGTGCCAGTCGAGGTCGGCACTTGTGTAAGATTCGGCGGGTGTAATCGCATAAAGCTCTCCGCCCGTGACATTCGCCAATTTCTCGGCGGCTCGTGCCGTCGTTCCCGTCGCCGAGAAATAGGCGACGAGGATGTGTTTGTCGTTATTCTGTGCCATAGTCTGTAAACTCGTGAATAAAAAAGCGATAACGGTAAATAAAAATGTTTTTGTTTTCATGATTTCGGCTTTTGGTTTATTGAACATTGTCGAAAGTGAACTCCGAGCGGCTCTCCATCTCGTCGAATGCGCCCAGGTCGGAGGTTACTTTCCCGATAGGGATAATACGCATCGTCAAAGTACCCATGCTCGGATCATCGGCTTTCGCGTAGAAGATGGCAATCGTATTGTTCGAAGGGCAATAGGTGATGTCGCCGTTCTTGAAATGCAGTTGTCCCTCTTCGGTATGGGTCGGTCGCTGCGGCATGGAGCCATAGTATTCCCGGCCTCCGTACCGTCCCAGAGTCGCTGTCAGCGGAAACATCTCCCGTATCTCGCGGGCAAGCGGCGTATCGAGCCATTCGCCCGTGAACGTGCGTCCTCCGGCCATGATATGGATTGTGGTTCCCTGCGGCTCTTCGCGCTCGATGCCGATCCGTTCGAGCCACTCCCGGACACGGGATTCCGAGGACGGCACGTCCGAAGCCAGCAATGCGAGACCGTCCGTCACGGTTGCACCGGACACCGCATCCTGTATGGCGCGATAGCTGCTGCCGGCTCCGTATCCGTCGTGCGTGCAGAACGGTACGACCGTTTTCCCCGCGAAGTCGTATGCTTCGAGGAACGAGCGGATAGCCTGCGGAACGGTTGTCGCCCAGACGGGATAGCCGATGAATACCGTTTCGTACTGCGCCATGTTCTCGATCCGGCTCTTCAATGCGGGGCGTGTCCCGTTCGCCTGTTCCGAGTGGTTCAGGTCACGCACATCGTCGAAATCTACGGGATACGGGTCGGAGGTTTCAATCAGATGAATATCTCCGCCAACGGCAGCCTGAATATAATCAGCTACCGCCTGTGTCGTTCCGCGACGATTGCCATTGTTTATGATAATGCTCGCACCGGTCGAGGCATCCACGTCCGCAGGATAGTTCGTGTTTCCCCAACGGCTGAAATAGGCGATCAGTATTTTTCCGCTGCCCGGATTGACAGGACCCGGTTCGTCGCCATCGTTGTCGTCGCCGCCCGGATTATCGGGCGTATCGGGAATCTCCGTCTGCGGATTATCATTCTCATCGCTGCATCCTGCGAAAGTCATCGCAGGAACAAGCAGCATCAGAAGCAGGAATATCTTTTTCATACCGCCTCCTTTTATTCCGTATAACCTGTATCTTTCAGCCACTGGGCTATCATCGAATGGCAGTCGGATGTCTGGGACGAACGAATCCAAAGGCTCGGTGTCAGGAAGTTCCCGTCGGGAATCAACCGCTTGGCGTCCGATTCCACGCCGCTGATGCCGCTGCTCGCGCTCGATACGATCAGACCGATACGCTTGCCCGCCATCTCCGCTCCGTAATTGAACAGGAACGTCTGCAAAGGTGCCGCCATGTTGCTCCACCAAAGCGGAGCTGCCACGATGATAGTGCCGTACTGCCCGAAATCCACCTCTATGGGGTCGATTGCCGGATAGGAAGAAGCACTGCCGGGATTGTTCCGTATGGCCTGAATCTGTGCGCTGCCGATGGCGTAGTTGTTTGCCGCATAGTCGAGTCCTTTCTCGGCCG
Organism: Alistipes intestinihominis; assembly: GCF_040095975.1. Lineage (NCBI taxonomy): Bacteria > Pseudomonadati > Bacteroidota > Bacteroidia > Bacteroidales > Rikenellaceae > Alistipes > Alistipes intestinihominis. The sequence goes on along the minus strand of NZ_JBBMFL010000027.1, from coordinate 1,852 downwards.
GTTCCACCCGTATGACATCGGCTTCGATCTGCGTGCGCAGGTCGCTGACGATGGTATGCACGTTATTCGTGAAACTGTAATAGACGATGAGCGTCTTTCCCGTTGTCGGTTCAGGGTTATCAGGGTCATCCGGATCGGGATTTTCCGGTTCATCAGGATTCGGATTTTCAGGATTATCCGGCTGGTCGGGATCGTCCGGATTCTCAGGAATCTCCGTCGGGGGTTCGTTCACCGGGTCGTCATCGGGAGAACAGGCGTTCAATCCCACTGCGATGGTCATCGCAAAAAGAAGATACAAAAACTTTTTCATATTCATATATTTTACTGATTTCCATTGCAAAAATAGCCGGAGTCGAACGAACATGCTTTGTTTGTCGGCTCAATTTATTTTGCTGTAAAGTTCATTCGGCATTTTCCGCCATCTGATTTCAGCCTCCTCCTCTTTTCGTAACAGGTCGAGCAGATTCATTCCGCATGTGCCGCTGAAATCGAACAGGGTCGGAACATATCGTTTGTCCGTATCCAGCAGGGTGCAGGAAAGTTCTATCATCTTCAATCGAAGCACCTCGTCCGAGAGTTCCCGACCGCTTCGGATATAAGGGAGCAGCGAGTGGAAAAAACTTTCGATTTCCGGTCTGTGCGGCAGCAGATGCAGCGCCGACAGAGGCTTTGCGGACTTTTTCCGACGTGCCGGATCGAGTGTCTGGTAGAACTCGCAGAGGAACTGCCTCGTGAGCGAGAAAAACGCCATACGGCAGGGCTCGTCCGCATCCGGTTCCGCATAAAGATGCGAGTAACTGTCCCGTCCGATAAACGCGCATTCGCCCCGTCCTACGGTCAGTGCTTCTCCGCACTGGTTTTGCAGGTGAAGCTGCCCGCTATACAGATAGACTAAAGAGTGGGCAGAGAAGAAATGACGGGCATACGAGTCCGTGCATACCGAGCTGAAAAAGTATATATTCTGTACTTTATCCATATTCCATTTCGATACAATCGTATTCCGTCCGCTTATTCTTTCGATTCGACAATGCCGATTCGCCGCAACCATTCGGTAACCCGTTCACGAGCGGTGTCATAAGTGCCGCGACGAATCTGGATACCCTCCAAAACGGTGGAGTGCGGACAGAGGGAACGGACAAGGCGATAGCTCGTTTCGGCGGAACTCGTACCGCTGGTGCAGAACGGGACGACAGTCTTGCCCGACAGGTCATAGGAGGTCAGGAAGGTGCGGACAGGCGGTGCGGCCGTTTCCACCCAGATGGGATAGCCCACGAAGATGACGTCATACAACGATATGTTTTCGATGCGTGTCGCAAGCGGCGGACAATACTCATCGGCGACCTCCTGACGGATTTGCGCCAACAGCGTATCGTAATCATCGGTATAGGTATCCTCGGTTTCGAGTTCCACCATATCGCTCTTTACCATGTCGTGAATATAGCCGGCTATCGTCCTCGTATTGCCCGTATGGGAGAAATAGATAATCAGCACCTTGCGGTCTCCGGCAGGGGCGGTCGGGTCTTCCGTATTTTCGGCCGGAGGCGTATCCGGCAGCTCTTTATGAGGTTCATCGGCGGAACAGCCTGTGGCAGTCGCCATGAGCCATGCGAACAGAAATAATATTTTCGTTTTCATATCTGATATTTTTAGTTATTTCTTTGATGCAAAGGTAAAAGTACAGCCCCGCAACATATTTGCTGCGAGGCTCAACTTACTTTGTCCTGAGGCTCCGTATCCGATTTGCAGATTATTTTAGCTTATCGTACTCTTCATCAGTTACGGGTTCGAGCCATTCGTTGGATGTTTTTTCTCCGGGGACATCAAATGCGAGGTGCGCAAACCAACTGTCGGC
>NZ_JBBMFL010000026.1:0-23356 GCF_040095975.1 Alistipes intestinihominis | reverse complement strand
GAGGCGCTCGAAGAAGGGTTTCTCGAAGCGAAGAACACCAACGACGTGAAATTCGCCTGCATGTGGACCAATCATCCGTGGTATATCCTCTATCCCACGAAGCAGACTGACGGAAGCAACGCCTATCCGCCCAGTTTCGATGCCCCGGATTTTTCCTATGAGGAGGCTTTCCGAAGCCTTTCCTACATCGTCACCCGTTATTTCAACCAACCGAACTACTGGAAAATCGACGGCAAACCCGTCATCTGCATCTGGGATGCCCGCCGTCTGGAACAGAAACTCGGACTGGAAGGGGTTCAGAAACTCTTCACCGAGTTGCGCGGACTGGCCGTAAAACTGGGACATGCGGGCATCCATTTCCACATCACCGGTTTCAGTTCGAGCAACATGAAGGCTGCCGGTTACAACACGGTAGGTTCGTACAATCCGCTTGACTGGATTGCCGGACGTTTCCAGCCGAACGAAATCGAATACCCTGATTACGGTGTAGCATCTGCCGACGTGGCCTACAAACTCTGGCCCGAACACCATCGTGATTTCGATATTCCCTATGTGCCGAGCATCGGTGCAGGTTGGGATTCGACACCGCGTTATGTGATGCCTTCAGGAGGGCCGTCGAAAGGCAACCGCAAGGCATGGCCCGGATGCACGATATTCGTCAACGAAAGTCCCGCAGCTTTCAAAGCGTTCGTACAAGCGTCGTTCGCTTATCTGAACCGGCATCCCGACGTGCCGCGCTTCGTAACCATCGCATGCTTCAACGAATGGAGCGAAGGACACTACCTGCTTCCCGATAACCGCTTCGGATACGGTATGCTTAATGCTCTGGGTGAAGCCGTCGGATTACAAAAACTGAATCAAAGAAGAGGAAAATAATCCGGAACGATGAAGAAAACAATGCTGTTGATCTGCGCCGCACTGCTGGCCGGAGCTGTCTGTACGACCGCTCCGGCACAGGAGGTGTCCGACCTGAAAGGAGGCCCGATGGGCGTGGAACGAATAGCCAAGCTGGCCAACTACTCGGTTTACAGCTCCGTGCCAGCCGACTCCCCGACCGACACCTGTTGGATGCAGGTCGATTTAGGACGTTCTTACCCCATAGATCAGGTAAAACTCTATCCGGTTATCTGGGACTGGTGGCTCGCCGTGTGGCGTCCCCGGTTTCCGGTGCGCTTCAAACTCGAAGCCGCCGACAACGAAGCCTTCGTCAACCCCCGCCTGATCTCCGATCAAACAGCACAGGATTATGAAGTCACGATCGTGGACAAGGTGGATTCCTACGCCCCGTCCGAACCGGTTTCGGGCCGTTATGTGCGGCTGACGGTCACCAAACTGCCCGAATTCCAGAAAAAATACTCGTTCGACCTATGGCGTTTCGAGGTAATATCGGGCGGTAAGGACATCGCCGAAGGACGCACGCTCAGCGATTCCGGCCGGGGGTATCTGGGTAAACATCAATTATTGCGGGCTCCCCGTCCGATGGGCGAACTCGCCGTATTGGATTGCCCGGAGAATGTCACTTCACCCGATTCGTGGCGTCCCGTCAAAGCGGAACTCCGCGTCCCGCACAAAGGGGTCAGGGTCGGCGGACTGTTCGGCGAGGTCATGGACCGCAACGCCCACTACCTCCTCACCTCGTTCACCGTCAACGACATGCTGCGCGATTTCCGCATCCGCGCCGGCAAGCCCGTTTCCGAAAAGAAGGACCGCGACATCGACATCGAATGGCTCAAATACCTGCCGGGGTCCGTCGCAGGGCGATTCCTGATGGGTACGGGCAACCAGCTTCGCTGGAAAGACGATCCCGAACTGCGAAAACGGATGAACCAAATCGTGGACGGCATCGAAGAATGCGCCGAACCGAACGGTTACTTGGTCGGGTATCCCGAAAACGAGATTCTGGTCTTCGAATACGGCGGCTATTGCCGTTCGTGGGTATCACAAGGCCTGCTCGAAGCCGCCATCGCCGGAAACACCAAAGCCTACCCCATGCTGCGGAAATTTTACGACTGGTTCAACACCTGTCCCTACCTGCCCGAACTGGTGCGCCGCGGTGCGTTCGGCCGCCAGGGCATCATCCCCAGCACCCGGCTCTACCACACTCCGGTAGGCAAACCCCTCGACATTCAGGTCGCCCAGCGTTACTACCAGGAAAATTTCTGGATGGACCAGCTGGCCGACAGAGACGTGGACGCCATCTGGAAAATCCCCTACGACCGTCCCCATTGCTACCTGATCGTCACCCTGAACGCCTATATGGATATGTATATGGCCACCGGTGAGGAACGCTACCTGGAAGCCGTATTGGGCGGCTGGGACATCTATCACGATTATTTCCAGCACACGGGCGGCAGCATCAGCATCTGCGAAAAACTCGAATACCCGCCCAAATCCTACCTGTTGCGGCTGGGAACGGGGGAACTCTGCGGCAACTCGTTCTGGTCGTTCCTCAACCAGCAGCTTCATGCCGTTTTCCCCGACGAAGAGAAATATGCGAACGAAATCGAAAAATCAATCTACAACGTCGGAATCGCCAACCAGACCCAGGACGGCAGCATCATCTACCACGCCATGCTCGTCGGCCACAAAAACCGGGGCGAAAACCACAATACCTGTTGCGAAGGCCAGGGTACGCGATGGTTCGGAGCTCTGCCCGAATTCATCTATTCGATAGCCGACGACGGCATCTACGTCAATCTTTTCAACGAATCCACGATCGAATGGACACAGTCGGACGGCAATGAAATGTCTGTTCGTATGCAGACCGCGTTTCCCGAGAATCCCGAAGTAAAACTTACCGTATCGCCCGGAAACGGCAAAGCATACAGCAACATACGTCTCCGCGTTCCGCAATGGGCCGATGCGCCTATGGAGGTGACCGTCAACGGGAAGCGGGTCGGAACCGGCCGACCGGGCAGCTATCTCGCACTGAAACGGACCTGGAAAAAGGGCGATGTAATCGCATTCACGCTGCCCATAGGCTTCCGCCTGACCAAATACAACGGCACGGCCGAAGGCTTCAAAGGCACTGAAGCCTATGCATTGGAGTACGGCCCGCTGCTGATGGCGGCCATGAGTCCGTCCGAAGAGAAGGGATTCCTCGACATCCCGGTTTCCCCATCGGAATTGCCGTCGAAGCTGAAACCGGAAAACAATGACCCGCTGCGGTTCAAAGTAGAGTGTTCCGAAGCAGGCATCGAATATGTGCCCTATTACCGGATCGCCGATGAGAATTTCACCTGCTATCCGTTCCTGAAAAAGGCGGAATAAAAGGAGTGGCAGCGAACTGTCCTCTATGACGACACGCTTTCCGGCGCATTAATTGCGTCGAAAAGCGTGTCGTCCAATATTTACCCAATCAACCTGTCGTGTTTTAGAAGGATGCCCATCGGAGCCGCAGCCGGAAACAACGGCAACGTCCGCATCCCGATCCGGAGGAGGAGGTGCTACTCCACCGCCCGGAACGGAATTGCGGCATCGCCCGTCCATTCGTACAGACGGACGGTGCTGCTCTGCTGGCGGGTCTCTTTCGAACGGGCGTTCTCCGAAATGTAGAAATAACCGCCGCCCAACGGGCACAACCCCGTCGCACCCCATTTGAAATTCCATCCGCCGATGCCGCCGTCCGGGTTTCCGGCCTCCACCAACGAGAGCACCTCGCCCTCGGTCGGGGTGTCGAAACCCTGCAAGGATTCCCGACGGGCGGGCTTGCTGCCGTCGATCACGAAGAGCGACCAGTTCGGATAGTGCGGTTTCTTGCCTTTGTAGACCGCCGCATAGAGGTTGCCCGAAGCCGGATCGTAAGCCAGATTCTGAATGCCGTAGGAGGTGTTGCCCGTGCGGACGAAATATTTGCGGTCGGGGGCCGCAGGGCCGCTCTTGTGCAGGTTCGACTGCGAGAGGGGCTGTTCATAGCGTTTCCACTCCTTCGTATCGTAGGCCAGCAGCACCTGATAGTCGTTGTCCGTGCGCAGCGTGTCGCCGTAGATGCCGTAGGCCACATAGAGCCAATCGCCCTCCTCCCCGCTGCCGAAGCGGGGCGCAAAGGTCACGCCGTCGATGCCCGAACATCCGAAACGGTGGGCCACCGTCCGCCCGCCATTCACGGTCTCCGCGAAATAATCGTCAACGGCCTCCTTGACATAAACGGCCGTCATCACGCGGTCCCGCTCCGCATCCATATCGGGACGCACGATGCGGTCCACGTCGAATACGGCAATGTAAAATCCCGTCTGGTCCGCGCCCTCCGACTCCCCGTCGAGGGTCTTGCGGATGCCTTTGCCGATGGCGTCGTCCTTGTATTCGAGCGAGCCGTAGACACGCCCGTCGGCGGGATTCATCGTCAGGCAGCCCAAATGCCCGGTCAAGCCATCGACGCTGCCGATCAGGTTCCCCGCGAGGTCCATTTTCAACAGTTTGGTCGTAAAGGAGAAGTAGATGTAACCGCGTTCGAGATCGACAGCGATGCCCTGCACGTGGAACGGACCCTGTTCGCCCGACAGGATCGTGCGGGGCAGTTTGCCTAAATCGGGAGCATCCGCACGGTTACGGCCCGAGGGACAGGCCGTCAGCAACAACGGAACGATCAGAAAAGAGAGCAGACGTTTGAGATTCATCGGTAGTTTATTTTGCTTTCACGCAACAAATATAAACAAAAGCAAAATAAAAACACAACGAAAAGAAACAAATATTAAGCCTGCCATTTGTTTTCAGCCCGCTGCCCGCTAAAAAACGGGTTATAGGGTCGGTGGCAGAAGTTCCCGTGTCGAAACCTGTTCTGCACTCTGACCTTTTCTCAAACCCGGCTCTTAGCCGGGCGGATTCAGACCTTTTCGACGTACGCTTCGAGGGCCGCGAGATCGACGGCAAGGGGTTCCGAACGCTGCGGCCTGCGTGTCAGCTCCTCGAGCCGTTCGGGAAGCGGAACCCGGGCCCCGGTCACCGAGGCGATGACCTCCCCGAACTTGGCGGGATGGGCCGTCGAAAGGTAAAATCCCGGTTTGCCGACGGCCATCGAAGCCGCATATCCGACGGCGCTGTGGGGATCGGAGAAATAGCCGTGACGCTCGTACAGCTCGTCGATCGTGCGGCGGATGCAGGCGTCGTCGCAGCGGAATCCCTCCAGCTCGCCACGCAGGGCCTCGGGATCGCCTCCGCAAAGCCACAGCATGCGTTCGAAATTGCTCGGGGCGCCGACATCCATCGCATTGGCCGGAGTCCGCACCGACGGCCGCGGACGATAGACGCCCGTGCGGAGGAATTCGGGCACCACGTCGTTGATGTTCGAGGCCGCCACGAAGCCCCCGACGGGCAGTCCCATGCGCTGCGCCAGCATCCCCGCGGCCAGATTGCCGTAGTTGCCGCTCGGCACGACGATGACCGGACGGTCGCCGCCCGCAGCCTGCCGCCACCGGCAATAGCCGTAGAAGTAATAAAATGCCTGGGGAATCCACCGCAGGAGGTTGATCGAATTGGCCGAGGTCACGCGCCGCCGCTTGCGGAACTCCGCATCGGCGAAGAGCTCCTTCACCAGCCGCTGACAGTCGTCGAACGTTCCGGCGACCCGCAGCGGATGGATGTTACCCCCGAGGGCGGTCATCTGACACTCTTGCAGGCGGCTGATCTTCCCCTCGGGATAGAGCACCACGACATCGACGCCCGGCACGCCGTAGAACCCGTGCGCCACGGCGCTGCCCGTGTCGCCCGAAGTGGCCGTGAGGATCACCAGCCGCTCGCCGGCGGCCCCCAGCAGGCCGATCGCACGCCCCATGAACCCGGCGCCGAAATCCTTGAAGGCGCAGGTCGGACCGTGGAACAACTCCAGCGTGTAGCGTCCGCACCCCACCGCCCGCAGGGGTACGGGGAAATCGTACAGCGACTCCAGCTCCCGCCGCAGGAGCTGCGGGTCGAAATCGTCGCCGAAGAACAACCCGGCCAGATAGCCCGCCATCGCGGCGTAGGACTCCCCGGCCAGCCGTTCGACCTCGGCCATGTCGGCTTGCGGAATGCGTTCGGGGACGAACAACCCGCCGTCGGGAGCCAGCCCCATCATCGCGGCCTCGCGGAGCGAACAGCCGCAGGCCCGTTTCGTATCTCTCGTACTGTAAAATTTCATCGTTCTATGGTTTTATTGCTCTACGACACGCGCTCCGGCGTTCGACACGCGGCCCGCATAAGTGTGACAGCCGATCTGCCGCGACTGGAAATGACGTTCCATCTGCGCCGCGATGCGCTGCGCCACCCCGTAATCGGAGGCCAGCGCAAAGACCGACGGACCCGATCCGGCGATATTCATCGCCAGCGCGCCTTCGGCCAGCACCAGTTCTTTCAGCTCATCGTATCCGGGAATGAATCCTTTGCGATAGGGCTCCACGACGGCGTCGTGCATCGAACGGCCGATCAGCGCCACGTCGCGCAGCGCAAATCCGGCCACCAGCCCCCCGACGTTGCCCCACTGCTCGACGGCCTTCGACAAGGGGATCTCGCGCGGCAGGACCTCGCGGGCATCCTTCGTGCTGACGACGATGGCGGGATGCGCCACGGCGTAGAAGAAGTTGTCGGGCACGGGCAGCCGCACGATGTCGAACGGCTCGTAACCGCGGATCAGCACCACGCCGCCCAGCACCGCAGGCCCCACGTTGTCGGCATGGGGCGTGCCGCCGATCAGCGCCTCGCCCATCATGGCGAACTCCACGAGCTCCTTGCCCGAAAAGGGGCGGTCGAGCAGTTCGTTGAGCCCGTAGACGGCGGCGGCCGACGAGGCCGCGCTCGACCCGATGCCGCTGCCGGGAGCGATCTTTTCGAGCATCGTGACCTCGATCCGCACCGGACGGCCGTATGCCGCGAGCATGGCCCGCAGGGCGGGCGTAATGACGTTTTCTTCGATATTTTCGGGAAGATTCATCCCGCTCAGGTTGCGGATCTCCAATCCTTCGGCGCCCTCCTCGGCGCCGATCTCCAGCAAATCGCCGACACCGTCGAGCGTCAGCCCCATCACGTCGAACCCGCAGCCCAGATTCGCCACCGTTCCGGGGGCGAAAACTCGGATATGTTTCATAATTGAAATTTTCTATTGAATTTGACTACCTTGAACCGATCTGGTTTCCGCTCCGGCAGCCTTGGCCGGAAGTGCATACCGGGTATGCGGACGGAATATTGACTATCGAACCCCCACAGGGGTCGTAGTCGTCGTGGCAGTCGTCGTGGTCGCGGCGGTCGTGAAGACATACGTACGAACAACGGGATTGCCGATAAATCCGCAACCTCGTCCAGTCATCGTGATATGCCGTTCAATAACCATCGTCGGCAAATATAAAACAAATATTTCAGAAATCCAAATCGAAGTAACAATTCGTAAGAGCGCCTCGGAAAATACAGAGGGGCTTTTTATATATATAGGAGTAGTCCCGAAAGGCGCAAAAAGAGATTCCGGGCTCGAAAATGAAAGGTCCGGAGGAGTTCCGTGCGCCGTTTCCGGCAAAAAACGGTCCGAACAGGCATTTCGGGGCATAAATCAGGGTATCAAATCGTAAGCAAACCGGGCCGTGAGCGGACAGATGCGAAGCCGATCGGGCAATCTGCTTCCGGACTGTCACAATATTAAATTTTTTTAGGAAATTATTTGGTTAAGTGATTCAATATCCATACTTTTGTTTCGAACGAATACGAAAAACAGACCATGCTTCATTCGATCATTATCGTCATTACCCTGCACCTCGTCGTCCTTAGAAGATAGCGGGAGAAAGGTGGCGTGCATGATCGACGAATATGATAAAGCCTTTCTCCTGCCGGGGAAAGGCCTTTTCGTTTCCGGCACGGGCCGGAACACAGACTGAAACCGAAACCGAAAGATGAAACACACACTCAGAAGCGCCGTCACCACGACGGGCCGCCGGATGGCGGGAGCCAGAAGCCTCTGGCGGGCCAACGGCATGCGCGAGGAGCAGTTCGGCCGCCCGATCATCGGCATCGCCAACTCGTTCACCCAGTTCGTGCCGGGCCACGTGCACCTGCACGAAATCGGCCAGTACGTCAAACAGCGGATCGAAGCCCTCGGATGCTTCGCCGCGGAATTCAACACCATCGCCGTGGACGACGGCATCGCCATGGGCCACGACGGCATGCTCTACTCGCTGCCCTCGCGCGAGATCATCGCCGACAGCGTCGAATACATGGCCAACGCCCACAAGGTCGATGCGCTGGTCTGCATCTCCAACTGCGACAAGATCACCCCCGGGATGCTGATGGCCGCCATGCGGCTGAACATCCCGACGGTCTTCGTCTCGGGAGGCCCGATGGAGGCCGGGAAGTTCCGGGGCCGCGGCGTGGACCTGATCGACGCGATGGTCATGGGCGCCGACGACACGTGCAGCGACGAGGAGATCGCGCAGATCGAACGCTGCGCCTGCCCCGGATGCGGATCGTGCTCGGGGATGTTCACGGCCAACTCGATGAACTGCCTCACCGAAGCGCTGGGACTCTCGCTCCCGGGCAACGGCACGATCGTCGCCACGCACGCCAACCGCCGCCGGCTCTTCGAGGACGCCGCGGCGCTCATCGTCCGCAACGCCGAACGCTACTACTTCTCGGGCGACGATTCGGTCCTGCCGCGCTCGATAGCCACCAAGGCCGCCTTCGAGAACGCCATGTCGCTCGACATCGCCATGGGCGGCTCGACCAACACGGTGCTGCACCTGCTGGCCGTGGCGCACGAGGCGGGCGTGGATTTCACGATGCAGGACATCGACCGTCTTTCGCGGCGGGTGCCGGTGCTCTGCAAGGTCGCACCCAACTCCCACTACCACATCCAGGATGTCAACCGCGCCGGGGGCATCTTCGCCATCCTCGGCGAACTCGACCGCGCCGGGCTGCTCGACACCTCAGTGCACCGCATCGACGGGCGCACGCTCGGCGAAGCCGTCGCCGCCTGCGACATCCTCTCCCCCACGGCCTCCGACACGGCCCGCCGCCGCGCGCTGAGCGCCCCGGCAGGCCATTACAGCCGCGAACTCGGGAGCCAGCAAACCTACTACGAGGAGCCCGACACCGACCGCACGGCGGGCTGCATCCGCGACGCGGAGCACGCCTATTTCCGCGACGGCGGACTGGCCGTGCTGACGGGCAACATCGCCCGCTCGGGCTGCGTCGTGAAGACCGCCGGAGTGGACGAAAAACTCTTCGTCTTCCGTGGCCCGGCCCGGGTCTACGAGTCGCAGGAGCAGGCCATGAACGGCATCCTCGCCGACGAAGTGCAGCCGGGCGAAGTGGTCGTCATCCGCTACGAGGGCCCCAAAGGCGGCCCGGGCATGCAGGAGATGCTCTACCCCACGTCGTACCTCAAATCGAAGAAACTGGACAAAGCCTGCGCGCTGATCACCGACGGCCGCTTCTCGGGCGGCACCTCGGGGCTCTCGATCGGCCACGTCTCGCCGGAGGCCGCCTCGGGCGGAGAGATCGCCGTGATACGCACGGGCGACGAAATCGAAATCGACATTCCCCGCCGTTCGATCCGCCTCCTGATCGACGACACCGAAATGGCCGCCCGCATGGCCGCTCAGAAAGAGTTCCGTCCGGCAAACCGCAACCGCCGCGTTCCGGCCTCCCTGCGGGCCTATGCACGGCTCGTGAGCTCGGCCGACCAGGGCGCCGTGCGCATCATCGACGAAGAATAAAAAACGGACCCGCTTATGAACACATCCCGTCCCGAAGAGCGACAAACGGCCTCCGACCCCACGATCACGGGATCGAAGGCCCTGATCGAATCGTTTCTCCACGAAGGCGTCACCACCCTTTTCGGCTACCCCGGAGGCGCCATCATCCCCGTCTACGACGCCCTCTACGACTACCGCGACCGCCTGCGCCACATCCTCGTCCGCCACGAGCAGGGCGCCGTGCACGCCGCGCAGGGCTACGCCCGCGTCAGCGGACAGGTAGGCGTCTGCCTCGTGACCTCCGGCCCCGGCGCCACGAACACCGTCACGGGGCTGGCCGACGCGCTGATGGACTCCACGCCGCTGGTGCTCGTCACCGGGCAGGTCGGCTCCTCGCTGCTGGGCACCGACGCCTTTCAGGAGACCAATTTCGTCGGCATCACGCAGGCCGTGACCAAGTGGAACTGTCAGGTCAAGCGCACCGAGGATATTCCGGGGGCCATCGCCAAAGCCTTTTATATCGCCCGCTCGGGCCGTCCGGGCCCCGTCGTGGTGGACATCACCAAGGACGCCCAGTGCGGCACGGCCCCCTTCCGGTATGAGAAGATCACCTCCATCCGCAGCTACGTCCCCTCGCCCGCTCCCGACGCGGAGCGCATCGCCGAGGCGGCCCGGCTGATCGACGCCGCCCGCCGTCCGCTGGTGATGGTGGGCCAGGGCGTGACGCTGGGCAACGCCGAAGCCGAACTGCGGGCGTTCCTCGAAAAGAGCGGCATGCCTGCGGCCTCGACGCTGCTGGGGCTCTCGGCCCTGCCGTCGGACCACCCGCAGTATGTGGGCATGCTGGGCATGCACGGCAACTACGGCCCCAACATCAAAAACCGGGAGTGCGACCTGATCGTGGCCGTCGGCATGCGCTTCGACGACCGTGTGACGGGGAGTCCGGCCCACTTCGGCGAGAACGCCAAGGTGATCCATCTGGAGATCGACCCCGCGGAGATCGACAAGATCATCCACGCCGACGTGCCCGTCGTGGGCGACGCCAGGCAGACGCTGCCGATGCTCACCGAACGCATCCGCCGGGGCGACCACAGCGCCTGGATCGGGGAGTTCCGGGAGTGCGACCGCATCGAATACGAAGCCGTCGTCCGCAAGGCGGTGCACCCCGGCGAGGGGCGTATCCGCATGGGCGAGGCGGTCGATGCCGTGGCCCGGGCCTACGACAACGACGCGGTGCTGGTGACCGACGTGGGCCAGCAGCAGATGAACGCCGCGCGCTATTTCGGATTCCGCCGCAACCGCAGCATAGTGACCTCGGGCGGCCTCGGAACGATGGGCTTCGGGCTTCCGGCGGCCATCGGCGCCAAGCTGGGCGCCCCCGGCCGCGAAGTGGTGCTGTTCGCCGGCGACGGCGGTCTGCAAATGACCATTCAGGAGCTGGGGACCATCTTCCAGTCGCACGTCGCGGTGAAGATCGTGCTGCTGAACAACTCGTTCCTCGGCATGGTGCGGCAATGGCAGGAGCTCTTCTACGACCGCCGCTACTCCTTCACCGAGATGACGAACCCCGATTTCGGGCTCATCGCCCGCGGCAACGGGATCGAATACCGCCTCGTCGAACGCCGCGAGGAGCTTGCAGAAGCCGTCGCCGCGATGAAAGCCTCCGCAGGCGCTTTCCTGCTGGAAGTGCGGGTCGAGAGCGAAGAGAACATTTTCCCGATGGTCCCGGCCGGCGCCCCGGTGGCGGACATCCGGTTCGAGTAAAACGAAACAGCGTATGGAACAGGAATATATCATCACCGTATTTTCGGAAAACAAGGTGGGGCTGCTGAGCCAGATCACCACGGTCTTCTCCTGCCGCGATGTCAACATCGAGAGCCTCACGACCTCCGAATCGGCGCTCCCGGGCATCCACAAGTTCACGATCGTCGTGCGCACCGACCCCGGGCAGATCGACAAGCTCGTGCGGCAGGTCGAGAAGAAGATCGACGTGCTGAAGACCTTCGTCTACACCCCCGAGGAGGTCGTGCAGCAGGAGATCGCCCTCTACAAGGTGACCCGCAGCCGGGGCGTCGAACAGCTCGTGCGCAAACACAACGTCCGCATTCTGGAGATCGACGAAGACTACATCGTCGTCGAAAAGACCGGGCACAAGGCCGACACGCAGGCGCTATTCCGGCTGTTGCAGCCCTACGGCGTCCAGCAGTTCGTGCGCAGCGGCACGGTGGCCATCATCAAGTCGCGGCGCGAACTGCTGAACGAATACCTCGAAGAGCTTGAAAAATCAAGAATCAAAAATTAAGAATTAAAAATTATCCGCACTCCAAAGAGTACGCCATCTCCCTCCCCTGCGGGCCGTTTAAGAAACGGCTTTCAGAAAGAATGATGCGCAGAACGGGTGCGATGCTCAATACCAATGCATCGTCCCAAAATACAGGCTCTTAGCCGGGTGGGGTCGGATTCATAAACGCCGCCTCAGGCGGCGAGTGCGTAACCGGCATAAGCAAGATAACGTTCGAATATTACTTAATAACTTTACTAAAATCACAAACATCATGGCACAGATCAATTTCGGCGGCGTCGAAGAGAACGTCGTAACCCGCGAGGAATTCCCCCTGAAGAAAGCCCTCGAAGTCCTCAAAGACGAAACCATCGCCGTCATCGGCTACGGCGTGCAGGGCCCCGGCCAGTCGCTGAACCTGCGCGACAACGGATTCAACGTCATCGTCGGCCAGCGCAAGGGCTCGAAAAGCTGGGACAAGGCCGTCGCCGACGGCTGGGTGCCGGGCGAAACGCTCTTCGAAATCGAAGAGGCCGCCGAGCGCGCCACGATCATCCAGTATCTGCTCTCCGACGCCGGGCAGATCGCCGTATGGCCCTCCATCAAAAAGCACCTCGCACCGGGCAAGGCGCTCTATTTCTCCCACGGCTTCGGCATCACCTACAAGGAGCGCACGGGCATCGTGCCCCCGGCCGATGTCGATGTGATCCTCGTAGCCCCGAAGGGTTCGGGCACGTCGCTGCGCCGGATGTTCCTCCAGGGCCGCGGCCTCAATTCGAGCTATGCGGTGTTCCAGGACGCCACGGGCCGCGCCTTCGAGCGCGTGGTGGCGCTGGGCATCGGCGTCGGCTCGGGATACCTCTTCGAGACCGATTTCAAACGCGAGGTCTACTCCGACCTCACGGGCGAGCGCGGCACGCTGATGGGCGCCATTCAGGGCATCTTCGCAGCCCAGTACGACACGCTGCGCGCCAACGGACACACCCCCTCGGAAGCCTTCAACGAGACCGTCGAGGAGCTCACGCAGTCGCTGATGCCGCTCGTGGCCGAAAACGGCATGGACTGGATGTACGCCAACTGCTCGACCACGGCCCAGCGCGGCGCGCTGGACTGGTGGAAAAAGTTCCGCGACGCCACGAAACCTGTCTTCGAGGAGCTCTACAAAGAGGTGGCCGCCGGCAACGAGGCCCAGCGTTCGATCGACCTCAACAGCAAGCCCGACTACCGCGAGAAGCTCAACGAAGAGCTGCGCGAGATGCACGAAAGCGAGATGTGGCAGACCGGCGCCGTGGTGCGCAAGCTGCGTCCCGAGAACAACTGATCCCGATAAACGGACGAAAAAGCCGCCGGCAGCCGCCGACGGCTTTTTCGTTTTCGGTTTTTTACCTATCTTTGGCTTCGCCTCAAATACTCCGCCCCGGAAAAAATGCAGGCGAGCTTGCTTTTTTCTCTCAGCTTATTCGTATCTTTGGTTGCGCCTTAGATACTCCCGCTCGGCAATGTTCAAATAAATTTGACATTGCCCTCGCTTATTCGTATCTTTAATACACCAGATGATATTTATTTGGGCATTAACGATTTAGAAGAAAATCGTGTAAAAAAGGCAATGGATAAGTAAGTTGCAAAACGGTTATTGCCGCTTGTTCTTCTTACTTTCAAACAACTCTTTTTTAATTCATTGCAAATATGGTTATTCTTTTTGAATAATCAAAACAAATAATACTCGAAAATTTATTATTCAGAATTACATTCGTCCTATTCCTGACGAAGTAAACACTGTTTTCTTATCGGCAATTAACGCGATATATTGTCAGTACAACTGCTGTTTGCCCGATACTCTTTCGGAGCGATTCCCGTGTGTTGCTTGAAATACTTGCGGAACGTAAACTGTTCCGGGAAATTCAGATCGGCAGCAATCTCCTTGATGCTTTTCTTGGTCTTCTCCAACAGGAGTTTCGCTTGGGTTATCGTTATGTCGATAATCCATTCGGAAGGAGTGCGTCCGGTCTTCTCCCTCACGACAGCCGTAAAATAGCCGGTCGATAATCGCGCTTCTTTAGCATAAAACATTACAGAACGCTGCTGTTTGAAGTTGAAGTGGAGAGAATAAATGAAATTATATACGATGCTCTCTTTCTTGTCCATCGGATGAGATTCTACCGTTTTATTGCGAAAATAGACGCGGATGATTTCCAACATCGTCTCCTGCTCTAATAGTTGAATCATACGCAGAATCAGATTTTTCTCTTCCGCTATCGAGGCGTTCTCCATCTCCCTGCGTTTTGCCTCGATCAAATCGCTGCGCGAAATCAAAAATTCGACCTCCGTCTCATTCAACCGCAAACAAGGGCTGTTCCGCAATTTCAATTGCAGAATCGTATCGATAATGGTATGTATGACCGGATAAAAAACCTCCCAATCATCGAGGATATGAATCCCGTCGAAATCCGCGCTCTGTGAAATCCGATGAATGGTCACCAACGGGCTGACAACATACAACACCCCCTTCTCCAAACGATAAACCGAATTGTTTATCAGCACCTCCGCCGTTCCCGACATACATAAAAACATCCCCGACTTATGATTGTATTCGGGAATAAAACTATTGAGGTACGGCTCTGCGTGAATCATGCTTGCTCTATCCATAACATATCCGCGTTTACGATACAAATGTAACGCATATTTCCCAATATATCATTTCTTTTCGGATTATATCGGCTAAAATAGTCGATATTGCTCAATATATCCATGATCTTGGCATTTACTACGCCGTTCGGACTCCATAATTTTGCATCAGAAAAATATTTTAATCAATGGAGTTATGAAACGCATCTTTCTTTTTTGCAGTTGTCTTCTGACAGCCTATGTCGTCGGAGCACAACCGACGCTCGACGAGTGCCGCCGCTTGGCGCGTGAGCACTATCCCGAAATCCGGCAGTATGATTTGATTCGGCAAACGAAGGAGTACACTCTGTCGAATGCCAATAAATCATGGATTCCCCAAATCGCATTCGCAGCGCAAGCCACATGGCAGACCGCCGTTCCGACGCTTCCCGACGCTCTTACCGGAATGCTGTCGCAGCAGGGCGTAGCCATTCCCGGAATCAACAAAGACCAGTACAAAATCGCTCTGGAGCTGAATCAGACGATATGGGACGGCGGCAAAACGAAAGCCGACAAACGGATTGCCGAAGCGGAGGCCGAAGAACAGAACCGTGCAACGGATGTGGATTTCCATACGCTCGAAGGTCGCGTGGACAATCTATATTTCGGCATTCTGCTCCTCGACGAGCGGGTTCGGCAAACCCGCCTCACGATCGAGCTACTTCGCAGCAACCTCGAAAAAGTGCGGTCGCTTCAACGGAACGGCGTCGCCATGCAGACCGACGCCGACGCGGTCGAAGCGGAACTTCTTACCGTAGGTCAGCAGCTCACTCAAATCGAAGCCTCCCGTGCAAGTTATCGTCAGATGCTCGAAATCTTCATCGGAAAGGAATTGGGCGGGCAGCCGCTTATTCTGCCGGATACCGAGCAGCCGGTCTCTTATGACAATGCCCGCCCGGAACTGGCTCTGTTCGATGCGAAAATAGAAAAACTCACTGCACAGGAAAAACTCGTCAAGGCATCCACGCGCCCTCGGTTCGGTCTCTTTGCACAAGGATACTACGGTTATCCGGGCATGGATTTCTTCGAGAGCATGATGAGCAGCGACTGGTCGTGGAATGCGATGATCGGCGTGAAGATGTCGTGGAATTTCGGAGCCTATTACACCAAGAAAAATTCATTGAACAAACTCCGCACCGCCAAGCGGCAGGTGGATGTCCAGCGCGAGGTCTTTCTGTTCAACACGCAACTGCAAACGACGGCCGAAAATGGAGACATCGCCCGTCTGCGCAAAGCCCTTGCCGACGACGACCGCATCGTGGCCCTGCGCCGTTCGGTGCGCGAAGCCGCCGAATCGAAATTGCGGAACGGTGTAATCGACACGAACGATCTGCTGCGCAAAATCACGGAGGAGGCGACGGCCGCAACAGCCCGCTCCGCCCGCGAAATCGAACTCGTCAAGACCATTTACGAATTGAAACATACGATAAACCAATAAAAAGAACGATCATGAAACGAATCTTATTTTACAGCGCGACTTTACTTACGATGGTTGCTTGCGGACGCGGCAACGATTTCGATGCCACGGGGACATTCGAAGCGACCGAGGTCGTCGTTTCCGCCGAAGCGGCGGGGCGTATTCTCAGCTTCGATGCGGAAGAGGGAGATGCCGTGCAGGCAGGCAGACAAATCGGTGCGATAGATACCGTACAGCTCTACCTTCAAAAGCTCCAGCTCGAACGCCAGCGGGCATCGGTCATAAGCAATCGTCCCGACATCCGCAAACAGGCAGCGGCGTTGCGGGAACAAATCGCCAAACAGGAGATCGAGCGCAGCCGTGTCGTCAATCTGCTGAAAGACGGAGCAGCGACTACCAAACAGCTCGACGACATAGACGCTTCGCTCAAAGTGTTGAACGGGCAGTTGGAGGCACTGCTTTCGACTTTGGGCAACAATACGGCGGCCATCGACGAAAATTCGTCGGCGCTCGAATTGCAGATCGCCCAAATCGAAGACCGTCTCATGAAGAGCCGCATCGCATCCCCGATTTCGGGAACGGTGCTCGCCAAGTACAGCGAACAGGGTGAGCTGGCAGCCGTCGGCCGTCCGCTCATGAAGGTCGCCGATATGGAGAACGTCTACCTGCGGGCCTATTTTACCTCCGACCAGTTGAGCAGTCTGAAAATCGGACAGGAGGTGACCGTTACGGCGGATTTCGGCGGGGACGAACAGATCGACTATCCGGGACGCATCACGTGGATCGCATCGGAGAGCGAATTTACGCCCAAGAACATCCAGACCAAAAGCTCTCGGGCAAGTCTGGTCTATGCCGTGAAGATCGCCGTGAAGAACGACGGACGGCTGAAGCTGGGACTTTACGGCGAAGTGAAACTGCGTAAATCATAATCGAATCTTAAAATTGAAATGATGGAAACGCAGAACGCCATAGAAATTAACGGACTAACCAAGTGTTACGGGAAGGTGACGGCTTTGGATGGCGTCTCGTTCGACGTGCGGCAAGGCGAGCTGTTCGGCCTGATCGGCCCGGACGGCGCGGGCAAGACCACGTTGTTCCGCCTGCTGACAACCTTGCTCAATCCCGATAACGGAACGGCGACGGTCGATGGGATGGACATCGTTGCCGAGTACAAACAGATTCGGGAGGTGGTCGGCTACATGCCGGGACGCTTCTCGCTCTATCCCGATCTGTCCGTCGAAGAGAATATCGCATTCTTCGCCGCCCTGTTCGGAGTCCGCGTCGAAGACAACTACGACCTGATCGCTCCTATCTACAAACAAATCGAACCGTTCCGTACCCGCCGCGCAGGAAAACTGTCGGGAGGCATGAAACAGAAACTCGCCCTGTGCTGCGCCCTGATTCATCGCCCGTCGGTTCTGTTCCTCGACGAACCGACGACGGGGGTCGATGCCGTGTCGCGCAGCGAGTTCTGGGATATGCTCGCCGAGTTGAAAAAGAAGGGCATTTCGATGCTCGTATCGACGCCCTACATGGACGAGGCGAGCCGCTGCGACCGTATCGCCCTGATTAACGAAGGGCATATCCTCGGTATCGACACCCCGCAGGGCATCGTCGCCGGATTTGACGAACCGCTCTATGCCGTTTCGAGCAAGGAGATGTTCGGCTTGCTCATCGAAGCGCGGCGGACACGAGGGGTAAAGGAGTGCTATCCGTTCGGGGAGGCACACCACATGGTTACCGAACGGGGCTTCGACACGGCACGGTTCGCGGATGAACTGACCGGTTTGGGATTCAGGAACGTCGTAGTCCGTCCCGTCGAAGCAGGTATCGAAGATGTATTCATAAAACTGATGCGCCATGAATGATCCGATTATATCCGTAAAAGAGTTATGCAAGACGTTCGGCGATTTCAAAGCCGTCGATCGCATTACATTCGATGTCGCACGGGGCGAGATTTTCGGCTTCCTCGGTGCGAACGGTGCGGGGAAGACCACCGCGATGCGCATGCTTTGCGGGTTGAGTTACCCTACGTCGGGCAGCGGTACGGTGGCGGGTCTCGATGTGATGACGCAAGGCGAAGAGATCAAGCGCCACATCGGGTATATGAGCCAGCGGTTTTCCCTTTACGATGATTTGACCGTATTGGAGAATATTCGGCTTTATGCCGGTATTTATGGGCTTACCCGGAATCAAATGATCCGTCGCACGGTCGTCATGCTCAACCGGTTGCATTTCCGTTCGGAGATCAATACGCTGGTGGGCTCGCTGCCGCTGGGCTGGAAACAGAAACTTTCGTTCGCCATCGCCACCATACACCGTCCCGAGGTGGTTTTTCTGGACGAACCCACGGGAGGCGTCGACCCCGTGACGCGCCGCCAGTTCTGGGAACTGATTTATGAAGCGGCCGACGAAGGCACGACGATCTTCGTCACGACGCATTATATGGATGAAGCGGAGTATTGCTCCCGCGTATCGATCATGGTAGACGGTCAGGTGCGTGCGTTGGGTGCTCCAGCCGAACTGAAAAAACAATTCGCCGCAGAGTCGATGGACGAAGTGTTCCGCATACTGGCTCGCGGTGCTAAACGAAGCGAATAATATGGGAGGATTTTTATCATTTGTCAAAAAAGAGACGCTGCATATCCTGCGCGATCCGCGCACGATGTTCATCGCCCTGCTGGTTCCCATCGTACAGACGCTCCTGTTCGGGTTCGCCATTTCGGTGGAGACCGAAAACATAGATTTTGCAGCCGTCGCTCCGAATCGGACGGAAGCGATACGCGGTCAGGTGGAACGGCTTTCGTCCAACCCTTACTTTACGTTCAAGGGATACATTGACGGAGGAGAGATAAACGACGTCCTGCGCCGCAGCGATGTCGATGCCGTGGCCGTCTTTGCGGACGATTACGACCGTCAGATCATGGCGGCAGCGAATGGCGGAGCGTCCGAAAAAGCCGTACAGATTATTTTCGACGCCTCGAATCCCAATACGGCGGTCGCCGGAGCCGGATATATGCAGAGCGTCCTACTGGCGAACCAGCGTGCCGGAGCCGCCATGCCGGACACCCATCTGCTGTATAACCCGCAGATGAAAAGCGCCTATAACTTCGTGCCGGGCATTATGGGGCTCATCTTCATTCTGATTTGCGCCCTGATGACCTCGGTGTCCATCGTGCGCGAGAAAGAGATGGGAACGATGGAGATTCTTCTGGTGTCGCCCGTGAGGCCGATGTGGATCATTTTCGCCAAGATGATTCCCTATTTCCTGCTCTCGTGCGTCAATCTCGCCTCTATTCTGCTGTTGGCAACGTTCGTCCTCGATATGCCGATGTCGGGTTCCATGATCGGACTGGTAGGAATATCGCTGCTCTATCTGATGCTGGCACTCGCGCTCGGGCTGTTCATATCGACGCTTTCCGACCGACAGTCCACGGCGTTGCTGATTTCCGCCATGATGCTGATGCTGCCGATTATCATGCTTTCGGGTATGGTGTTCCCGATCGAGAATATGCCCGGCATCCTGCGCGGCGTATCGAGTATCATCCCTGCGCGATGGTATATCGAAGCCGTGCGGAAACTGATGATCGAGGGCTTGCCCTTTGCTGCCGTAATCAAGGAGTTTTGCATCCTGTCGATAATGACGGCGGCACTGGTCGGCGTGGCGCTCAAAAAGTTCAACGATAAACTCGAATAACCATGCGTACACTACTTGTATTACTCGATAAGGAGTTCCGGCAATTCTTCCGGAATGCCTTTCTGCCGAAGATGGTCGTGATTTTTCCCATGATGATCATGTTCGTCATTCCGTGGGTTACGACGATGGACGTTCGGCATATCAGCGTTTCGGTAGTCGATAACGACCACACGGCAGCCTCGCGGCGGTTGATTCGGAAAATCGACGCTTCGGATTACTTTACCCTGCACGATGTTTCGTCGCGCTATGAAGCGTCGCTCGCCGCGCTCGAAAAAGGAGAGGTGGATGTCGTCGTCGAAATCCCCGACGATTTCGAGCGGGCGCTCGCTGCGGGGACGCCGAAAAAAGTCAGTATCTCGGCCAATGGCGTGAATGCGCTGAAAGGAAACCTCGGATCGCAATATACCGTGCAGGCCGTCATGCAGACCATGAATGAACTGCGGGGCGAGCAGGGATTGCCGGCTGCGACGGATCTGGTCGTTGTGGAGAATCGCTACAATCCGACGCTCGAATACCGCAATTACATGATTCCCGCACTGATGATTATGCTCCTGATTATGATTTGCGGATTCCTGCCGTCGCTCAATCTCGTGGGAGAAAAGGAGAAGGGAACGATTGAACAGATCAACGTAACGCCCGTCGGGCGATTGTCGTTCACACTGGCCAAACTGATTCCTTACTGGATTATCGGATTCGTCGTACTGTCGTTCGTCATGCTGATTGCAGGACTGGTTTACGGATTATGGCCGGACGGTTCTCCCGGAGCGATTTATCTGGCGGCGGCGCTGTTCATTCTGACCATGTCGGGAATCGGCGTAACGATCGCCAACAAATCGGAAACTATGCAACAGGCGATGTTCGTCATGTTCTTCTTCGTGATGATATTCGTGCTGATGAGCGGACTGATTACCCCGATCGACTCGATGCCTGCTCCGGCGCAGGTCATTACCCGTTTCCTGCCGCCGCGCTATTTCGTCGAAATCATGCGGGCCGTCTATCTGAAAGGAACGACCGTCGGCGAGCTGCTGCCCAATTACGGGGTTCTGGCATTATTCGCACTGATATTCAATACGCTGGCGGCAGCAACCTATAAAAAGCAAGCCTAAATGCCGGCAGTAATGATTCATAAAATTCAAAACATATAAGATTATGACACGTGAAGAAATTCTGAAAGCGGTATTCGCCCTTTTCGAGTCCGAGGGAATCCGCTCGTTCAATATGCGTAAAATCGCCGAAAGGCTCGGCATGGACAAATGGGATTTATACGATTTTTTCGACGACAAGCGCACGCTCGTATCGAAAAGCATCGAATACGGGATTCAACAACTCGACGACGAATTGGAAGAGATCTGTCGCAAACAGGTCAATCCGCTCGAAATGCTGATTCGTTCGGCGGTAGTGGCATTCGATACGTTCGATAAGATGAAACAGGTATTCCTCGATGATGTCGATGAATATCCGGAAGCAATCGACACCATTCTGCATGAAGCGCAACGCATCCAACGCCAGCAGCCCGCTATTTTCCATCAGGCCGTAGAAGAGGGTTATATGATCGGCGATCTTTACTATAAACTGCTCGAAAGGTTTTTCTGGCAGAACTATATGGCGCGGAACGAGGAGCGCGAGGAAGCGATGCGCGTACTTTTTACCGTCTTGAGGGGTGCGGCGACTGAAAAAGGACGACAGACAATAGAGAATGTCCGAAAAGAGATGGACTTGAATATCGATTCCGAACCATGAACAAGCCGAATTGTACGAAGATTACCGAAACGCTCTCGTTTCACGAGTTAGTCCGTTACGTTGCCCTGACATCGAAAACGAAGACTACGGAACGATTTCTCGTGTTGAAATCCGACTTTGCGGAATCTACGGCATTCCGCAATCGGCACTTCCGCTCCGGAGTATTCTGCATACTGTTGTGTACCAGAGGAGCAATGTCTCTCTCTGTGGACCATACTCGCTACGACTTGCGGAGAAACTCCTTGTTGTTGCTCCGTCCCGGCTCGACAGTGACCGTGTACGCATGTAGGAATTGTGCGGTACGCTGCATGGTGTTCGACCCTGCGCTCCTTCAATATGTTCCGATTCCGGCCTGCGATATGACCGATCTGCGGCTGAAGGTCATGCAGAATCCCGTGTCGCATCTCACGGCAGGGAAACGCCTGCGATTCCATCGGTTGTTATTCGCGTTCTTGGCGATCACGGAAAACAATTCCGCTTCCGCACTCGGTCGCATCGTCTTGCAACATATGATCGCCGTGTTGTTATACGCCGTAAGCGATTTGTTGCAACGCAAAGACCATGTCGCTATGCCGGAGCATTCGGCCCGCACCCGCAGAGGCGAATATTTCTGCCGCTTTATTCAACTGCTGACCCGATATTTCATGCAGGACAGATCCGTCGCGTTCTATGCCGAGAAGATGAATTTGACTCCGAAATACCTGTCAACCGTCATCCGTGAGGTCAGCGGCAAAACAGCTTCGCAATGGATCGATGACGTAATCGTTCAGGAAGCCTGTCATCGCTTGTCATCGAGCGAACACAGTATCCAACAGATCGCCTACGAGCTCAACTTCCCGAACCAATCGTTTTTCGGGGTTTATTTCAAGAATAAAACAGGAACCTCTCCGAGCTCCTACCGCTTGGACAATGCAAGGCGTTATTGATTATGAAGATACTCATCAATCCCCGCTACGAACACCTGCGGCCGTTCGTCGAACGGCTGACCCGTCCGATCTTTTTCACCCGGCACGGAGAGACGCTGCACAGCGGCCGCAATACGGTCAAACTCTTCGAGACGGACGGCATGCGGCTCGTCGTCAAGAGCTACGAGCGCCTCTCGCTATTCAATCGTTTCGCCTACGGACTGCTGCGCAAAAGCAAAGCCATGCGCGCCTACCGGCATGCCGGGCAGCTGCGCCGGCTGGGCATCGACACGCCCGAGGAGGTGGCCGTCGTGGAGATACGAAAGGGTGGGGCGATGCGGCACTGCTATTTCGTGTCGCTGTATACGGACTACGAATCGATCCGCCCCACAACCGAGTTGTTCATGCAGCGGGAAGAGGCGAAACGCGTCCTCGACGGCGTGGCCGAACTGCTGGTCAGGATGCACTGGGCGGGCGTGGAGCATAAGGATTTGAATGTCGGGAATATCCTGTATCGGAAAGAGAAGGATCGGTATTGTTTTCAGGTCATCGATACCAACCGTATGTCATTCCACAAATATATGTCCATGCGCCGGCGTCTGAGAAATCTGCGCCGCCTGTCGTGCGGAACCCCGGCCTATCTCTACATCCTGAAGCAGTATGCCGGAATCCTGCAGGCCGATGCTCCGACCGTTCAGCTCGAAGGGGCTGTCCGCCGTCTGTTGTTCGAAAAACGGCAGCACACGAAAGGAAAAGTCAAGAGCCTGCTCCGCCGCAGGCCGGGCACGGCCGAATCCGCTTCCGGAGTTGAGGAGGAGCGTTCCGGTGTCCGCAATCCCGTTGGCCTATGAAACGTTCGGTGCTGTTTCTGTTTTTGGCAGCCGTGTTCGCGGGTTGTCAGGTCGAGTATCATCCCTACGATACGCGCATCGACGGGCCGACGGGTGTCAACGCCCGCAACATCGCCCGCATCGAGGCGGCGTGCGAGGGCCGGCGGACGAT
>NZ_JBBMFL010000025.1:0-29004 GCF_040095975.1 Alistipes intestinihominis | reverse complement strand
TGCAAGTCGTCGGGAAGACGGTAGACCGGGGACTGTTTCTGATCTTTTTTTGCTTCGGCTCCGGTGATGCCGATGAACAGTGTCAGAAACATCACGTAACTGAATTTGAACAGTGCTTTTTTCATGTGTGTGCGCATTTATTTTTCAGATTTGGTTTTAGCTTCGACTTTGGTCGGTTGGGGACCCATATAGGAATACTTCATACCGCCGAAGTCGATCACGATTTTCTGAATCATCATGCCCGGATGGGCGGCGAAGATGCGGACGGTGTGTTTGCCCGGTTCGGAGATCATATGCGAGGTTTTGTTGATGCGGCAGTTGCGCATGATGCTCTGTATCCAAAGCGTGCTGTAATAGGGCGCTCCGGCTTCGGGCAGGTAGACGGGGCTTCTGTCAACCATCACGCCGTAGCGCGTACCGTGTTCATCGTCGAGCGGGAAGAGCGGCACCATGTAGGTATAGACATCAATAGGACCCGTGGTGAAAGAGTAGAAATCGTACTCGATCATCGGATAGCGGTCCAGCGGAGCCGGCGCCACGTAATTCGAGGTCAGTTCCAGACCGGGGTAGAAGTCGGCCTTGGCGAAGGGATCGCCCAACTGCACGACGGTGTCTTCGAATCCGTAACGTGCAATCTTGTCGAATGTGATGCCGTGGCGTTCGAATTTGCGGTGGAAACCCGCGGCGTCGATCGACACTACGCCGTTATCCTCCACGTAGAGGCCGGCCAGGCTGTCGCGGACAATCTCTGCGGGATTGAACGCCGAGACGTATACGGTTTTCTCCGCTCCGGCGCCCTTGAATGCGATCCGGGCGCTGAGATTGCGGCCTTTGGGCGCCTTGTCCCAGTCTACCGAGACGTTCACCCGCTGTTCGTAGGGGGTGCTGCCGGCCGTCTTGTCGAGTTTGATCCACGGTTCGGACGGCTGCGCACTCCATTCCAGCTCACCGTTGCCCGTGTTGAACACGTCAACGTAATAGGATTTGTCGGTGAAGGGGTTGAAGGTGGGCAGCGTGTGGAAGTTGCCCATTCCGGTGTGGAGCGTTTCGCTCTCGGCGTGAACGCCCAGTCCCGGTACGGCTGCGGGTTCGACCTTTTTCGTAGGCGGGACGTAGATGTCTCTCCAGCCGCCCTGTGCCAGTGTCATCATGTAACGCCATTTGCCGTCTTTGAGCTCGTTGTAATCCTTCGTGATTTTCCGCAACTCGTCGATGGCGGCATTCACGCGTTCCCGGACCTGATTGGCCGACACGCGCCCCTGTGCCGCGTACCAGCGGTTGCGCTGGGCTTCGAGGAACGCGATATTGAGCAGTGCGGCGCCTTTGACCGGATAGTAGACCAATTGGAAGAAACCCGGTTTGGAGTCTTCGTCCAGCTGTGCATAGATCGCATCGGCCTCTGCTGAGATGGCTGCGTAACGGGCCGTGCGCCGTTCGGCTTCGTGGTAGTTGTCTTCGGCGAAATGCTGTTCCAGGTGGTGTTGCATGTGCTCGGGCTTGCGGGCGAAGGCCAGACTGAAATATTCGTCGAAAATGTGCTGGAGCGCGTCGCGGTGCTGTTCGCCGAAATATTTCGACAGCGTGTTCGCGTAGTAGAACCCGACGTTTTCCACCGTGAAGGCGTCGATGTCCCACGCCATGTCGAGGAAGAGCGAAAGGGCGTTTTCGGCGGGTTTGATGTCGCCTACGTTGGCGAGCCAGATGCGGTCGGCCGTGGTGTCGTAAGCCCTTTTCAGTTCGGTGTACATCTGTACCGGAGGATTGGTGTTGATCCACAGGAAATTCATCGGGGGACCCCAGTACGAGAGGTGGTAGTAGACGCCCGAACGTCCGCTGCGTTTCTGCTCTTCGGCATTGCTCAGCCGCTTCATGTAACCGAAATCGTCGTCGCCCCAGACGATAGTCACGTCGTCGGGGAGTTTCATGCCGTGTTCGTAGGTGTGCAGCACCTCCTTGTATGGGGTGAAAGCCTGCGGGATCTGATCGGCGGGTTTGCCGAGCACGTCGCTCAGGATCTGCCGCTGGTCGTCGAACACCTTTTCGAGCACTCGGGCCTGCTCTTCGAGGGTCAGATTGCCGGCCATTACGGCGTCGTGGATGCCGCGCATCGCCAGCGTGTAGACATTCTCATAGGCGCCGTTCTCTTCGACCCGTTTGCGCAGCACCTTGTTGATGCCCTCCTTGTTGGTGACGTAGTTCCATTCGCCCATCGTCTTGCGGTCCCATTCGCTGGCGTTATTGAACAGCAGGGGCTCGCAATGCACCGATCCCATGACGATCGCCAGACTGTCGGCGACCAGTTTGTTGTCGGGATAGTAGTTGAACGCCTTGGTGCAGGAGTGCATGGCCGGACAAAGGTAGTTGCCCTTCATGCGCAGGAGCAGTTCGCAGATTTTCGAGTAGGTTTTGGGGCCGATGTCGCCCACTTCGGGCTCGAAGGTTTTGGCGGCCCAGGGCTTGAGTCCGAAATCCTCGTCGTTGATGAACAGACCGCGGTATTTGACCGACGGCTCTTTCGAACGGTAGGATTTTACGTCCAGCGTAAGGCGGTCCTTTTTTGCGACGGGAACGTCGGCCCACCAGTACCACGGGCTTACGCCGATAGCCTCCGATACGGAGAATACGCCGTAGGCGGTGCCCCGGCGGTCTGATCCGGCGATGACCAATGCTTTGCGGATGCCGGCAGCGGGGCGCTCCACGACCTCGACGGCGTATTGCTCCCAGCCGCCCCTGATCTTGTCCACGTTCAGCCGACCTTCGGACACCAGTTTGTCGATCAGGCTGTTATGTCCCAGCGTGCCGATCACTACGATCGTCGCTTCGTTGGCTGCGGGCAGCGTTCGGACGGTGGCGTTGCGGCCTGTCACCAGGCCGATGTCCTGCGAAAGAAACCCGGCGGCACGTTTCACTACTTCGAAGTCCCGGCTGTCGTAATAGAGGGTCGCCCCGGAGTTCTTGCCGGCCAGCAGAAACTGACTGCCGGCGGGTTTCCCCGTCGCCAGGGAAATTTGCGCAATCGCTCCGGCAACTCCGCATACAGAGAGCAGCGCTGTCAGGACCATCGTTCTAACACACATTCTTGTCATGTCGTTTTCAGGTTTTATGGTTAAAAAAGAGGAGTCGGTTGTGGGGTGTCCGAAGGGTGCCCGTCGCGCACCGTCGGCCATCCGTCGATCCACTCGATCTTGTCGAGCAGCAGTTTGCGGCCCCGCGGGTCGCGGGAATCCACGGCGTGATAGAGCAGCCAGTCGTCGCCCGCCTTGTCGGTGATGATGTCGGAGTTGTGTCCGGGCCCTGCGAAACGGTCGCTGCGCCGGATGACCACCTCGTAGCCGTTGTCGAGCATCCCTTTTCCGGATTTGTCGGTGTAGGGACCCATCAGGTTGCGGGAGCGTCCGACGACGGTGGTGTAGGTGCTGTTGAGACCTTCGCAGCAGGAACCGATCGAGGCGAAAAGGTAATAGTAGCCGTTCCGTTTGTGGATGTAGGTCGCTTCGAAAGCCCTTCCGGCGATTTGCTTCGGCTCGCAGCCCGCCTTCACGGCCAGTCCGTCTTTGGTGAGCTCCACGGCATAAATGCCCCAGAAGCTGCCCCAGAAGAGGTAGTTGCGGCCTTTCTCGCGGACGAACTCCGGGTCGATGGAGTTGAATACGCCGATCGTGTTGCTGCGGAACAGAGGCCCGTGGTCTTTGAAAGGACCCTGCGGGCTGTCTGCCGTCGCCACGCCGATACCGCATGTCTCGCTTCCGCCCCAGTAGGACATCGAGTAGTAGAGCAGGTATTGTTTTTTCAGCCGGTTGATATCGGGGGCCCAGAGTCCGCCTTTGGGTTCGAATGTGGGGCGTGTTTCCTTGCTGAAAGCCGTGCCGACGCGCTCCCAGTTCACCAGGTCGGAGGAACGGACGATAGGGATGCTGTAACCGTGGCCTTCCGTGGCGTAGAGATAGAAGCAGCCGTCGTCGGCACAGATTACCGTCGGGTCGGGCATGTCGAAATCCATGACCGGATTGGTGTAGGTGTTCTGGGCCCGGATGCCGGACGCAGGGAAAAGAATGCCGCAGAGAACCAGTGTTTTGAGGAGTTTCTTCATCGGGTTTTATTTGTTTTGTTGTTTATCGGATGACTTCGGTCGGGGGAGGTCCGGCGTAGGAGCGTTTCATGCCGCCGAAGTCGAGGACGATCTTCTGGACTACGACGCCCGGATCTCCGCAGATGATCTTGACGGTGTGCCTGCCGGGGCGGTCGATGTGCAGCGTGGTTTTCTTCACGGCGCAGTTTTTCAGTACGTTTTCATACCAAGCCTGTGCATATTCGAACGAGGAGGTCGTGGGGTTCATCACCGGGCCTTCGTCGATCGCCACGCCGTATTTGGTCTCCGTCGATGAGGTTTCATGGGCGAACGGACGGTCGGCACTCAGCGGAAAGGTGGGCAGCATGTAGGTGTATACGTCTACCGATCCGCTGCTGAAACTGTAAAAATCGTATTCCAGACGAGGCGTATTGCGGCCTCCGGTACGCTGCACGCTGCTCAGGGGATGTCCCATCATGACGGCTTCCTTTTCGTATCCGAGGTTTTCGATGAGCGTCATTTTCACCTGCTCGTTCTCAAATTTGCGATGGAAGCCGGCGGCCGGGATCGAGACACATCCGTTGTCCTCCACATACAGGCCCTTGATCGTTGCCGGTGCGGGAGTGGCGGGGTTGAAGACCGAGACGAGTACGGTCTCCCGTTCGCTGCCGGCGTCGATGCGGACCGATCCCAGGATGCGTTCTCCGACGGGAACCTTTTCCCAGTCGATCTCTACGGTCAGTTCCTGTTGCGTGGAGGTCGTTCCCGACGTGCGGTCGAGGCGAATCCATTCGTCGGAAGGAGAGGCGGTCCAGACGAGCGGCCTGTCGCCTTTGTTGAATACGTCGATCCGTCCCGTGCGGCGGGTGTAGACGCTGAAAGCAGGCAGCGCGTGGAAACTGCGCTGACCTTTAAGTACGTCCTCCGACTCGACCCAGACGCCCAACGATGCTCCGGACTGCAAGGTGACGCTGTCCAACTCCGGCAACTGGTAATAGGAGCAGGCGAAGCCCTGGCGTGTCGTCATGATTCGGGTCCACTTGCCGCCGAGCAGTTCGTTGTAGCCCGCTGTAAGGTTTTGCAATGAATCGTAATGCGCCCGGACTTCATCGCGCAGCGGGTTGGCGGCGGCACGGCCCTGCCGGGCATACCAACGGTTCCGCTGCCCGTCGAGAATCATTTTGTTGAGCTGTTCCGAGGCTCGGACGGGGTAGTACAACAACTGGTAGAAAGCGGGTTTTTCAATCTCCGGAAGATTGGTCATCACTTTTTCGGCGAGTTTGCCGATACGGTCGTATTCGGCTATGCGTCGGCTGGCTTCCCCGTAGTTGGCGCAGGAGAAATCCGTGTCGGTGTTTCGTTCCCGCCCGTGTTTGTCGGTCGCCCATTGGTATCCCCATCCCATCAGTTCGGGTTTGCGCTGAAAGGCCAGGTCGTAGAACGTCGCGGTGATTTCGCGGAAAGTGTCGTAATATTGGCTGCCGAAAATCCGGCTGAGCGTCCGGGCCTGATAATCGGCCGCATTCGCGTAGTCGAACCGGTCGATGTCGTATGCCATGGCCAAAAAGAGGTCTACGGCCGGTTCGCAGGCCTTGATGTCGCCGGCATTCAGCAGCCAGATGCGGTCGGCTGTGGCGTCATAGGCTTTGCGGAGCTCTTCGTACATCAGTGCCGGCGAGGTCGAAGAAATCCAAAGATAGTCGTGCGGTTTGCCCAGATAGGAGGCGTGGTAGTAGACACCGGAACGTCCCGAACGCTTTCGTTCGCGCTCGCCGCTCAACCGTTTCATGTAGCCGTAGTTGTCGTCCGGCCAAATGATCGTCACGTCGTCCGGCAGTTCGAGACCGTTTGAATAGACTTCCAGCACCTCCTTGTACGGGGTGAAAGCCTGCGGGATCTCCTCTCCGGGTTTGCCCAGTTCATCGACGAGCAGCTGCCGCTGGTCGTGCAGGGCGCCTTCCAACTGGCGGACGCGTTCTTTCATGTCGCTGCTGCCGGTCATGGCCCGGTCGTGGAGGCCGCGCAGAGCCAGCGTATAGACGTTTTCGTAAGCGGCATTCTCCCGGACACGCCGGCGCAGTACGCTGTTGATGCCCTCCTTATTCTTTACGTAGTCCCATTCGCCCATCGTCTTGCGGTCCCATTCGCTGGCATTGTTGAACAACAGGGGTTCGCAATGCACCGATCCCATGACGATGGCGAACGAATCGGCCACCATTTTGTTTTCGGGAATCTTGTTGAAAGCCGTGGAGGCTTCGTGCATGGCCGGGCAGAGGTAATTGGCTTTCAGCCGAAGCAGCAGTTCGCAGACTTTGGCGTAGGTCTTGGGGCCGATGTTGCCCCGTTCGGGGTCGAACGTATGCCGCGCCCAGGGCAGCAGCCCCCAATCTTCGTCGTTGATGAACAGCCCCCGGTATCTGACCGACGGCGTTTTGGAAACTTCGGGATGAACGTGCAGGTAGAGCGACGTGCGCGGCTTGACGGGAACGTCGGCCCACCAGTACCACGGGCTTACGCCGATAGCGTCCGAAACGGCAAGAAGGCCATAGGCGGTTCCCCGGCGGTCGCTTCCGGCGATGACCAGCGCCTCGGAGACGCCCGGCAAGGGCTTGGCGACCATTTGAATCAGGTAGCGCTCCCAGCTGCCTGCGATCGTGTCGGCGGCGATTTTGCGCTGTGCGATCAGTCGGTCGATCAGGGCGCTTTGGCCGATCGTTCCGGCGATGATCACGTCGGCGTTGCGGGGAAGTGTGTCGCCGGTCGTCGTCAGCCCCTGCCGTCCTGTGACGAGACCGAGGTCTGCGGCCAGGAGCTCCGCCGTCTTGCCGACGACCGTTGCGTCATTGGCGTCGTAACGGATAACCGTTTGCCGGTTCGGTGCGGAGAGCCGGAAAACCTCCTTGCCGGAGGTCTTTTCGGTCAGCCGCACCTGAGCCTTCATGCTCGGACCGGACAGTCCGAGCATGAAGGCAATCAGGATCAGCGTTTTTTTCATCTCGGTTCGTTTTTCCGGTTATACTGCACTGAAAGAGCTGAATCCGCCATCGACCGGAATGACGGCGCCTGTGATGAAGCTCGCTTCGTCCGAACAGAGGAATTTCACGATTCCGTTCAGTTCGGAGATGTCGCCGAAACGTCCCATCGGTGTGTGGGCCATCACCTTTTTGCTGCGTTCGGTGTAGGAGCCGTCCGGGTTGATCAGTACGGCCCGGTTCTGGTCGCCGATGAAAAAGCCCGGGGCGATGGCGTTGACACGAATCTTGTCGCTGAATTTGAGCGCCATCTCCATAGCCATCCACTGGGTGAATATATTGATCGAACTTTTGGCCATCGAATAACCCAGTACGCGCGTGATCGCCGAATAGGTGGCCATCGAGGAGACGTTGATCATCACGCCGTATTTCTGTTCGGCCATCGTTTTGCCGAACACCAGGCAGGGATAGACCGAACCGTACATGTTGAGGTCAATCACCCGGTTCAGGTCCGAGATCTTCATGTCGAAGATCGTCTGGTCTTCGCGCAGCGTGGCACCGGGGAGATTGCCGCCGGCGGCGTTGACCAGAATGTCGATGTGGTCCCAGCGTTCGAGTATCTGTTTCTTCACTTCTTCCAGACTTTCGGTGTCGAGAACATTGCAGGTGAATCCGGCGATTTCTCCGTAGGGGGAGAGTGCCGCCACCCGCTTGTCGATGTTTTCCTGACGGATGTCGAGGATGACTACTTTTACTCCGGCTTTGACCAGGCTGTCCGAGATATTTCCTCCCAGCACTCCGCCTCCGCCTGTTACAATGGCAACTTTGCCTCTTAAATCACTCATTTTTTTGTTGAATTTATTAGGGTCTCGTATTTATTCTTCGCCCGAAGGGACGACCACGGGCTCTTCCCAGCCGACCGGCGTGCCGAAATTCGGCGTGTCGTCGGCATTCCATCCGAACCGTTGTACGAACGTGTAACGATAGGTTTCGTATCCGTCTTCGCGGAATCGTTTCGTGTGATAGACGATCCAGTCTTCGGTTCCGTCGGGAGATTTGGTGAACGAGCAGTGGCCTACGCCGTGGACTCCACCCGGCTCGCCGTTGATGCCTTCCTGATAGGTGTTGTCCTTGGCCCGGATGTCGTCGTTGCGGAAAAAGACGTAGGATGCCGATTTCTTCCAGTTCTCGGGCTTCATCGGGTCTTTCCGGATATCGTCCAGTTCCAGGTAGGCCAGCCGGTATTGTTTGGTCCAGGAGCCGTTGCAGGAGTAGACGATGAAGGCTTTGTTGCCATGCTTGATCATGGCGGGGCCCTCTTGGATGGTCGAGGTCAGCAGTTCCCAGGGCTGGTCGGGGTCGGAGAGCTTCACTCGGTTGGAACCGATGGTGCAGGGATCTTTCATCTCGGCGATGAAGAGGCTCTGCGTGGTGGACCCGACCGGGTTGCCTGACCAGACGGCATAGAGCGTCCCGTTGATCTCCATGACATTCAGGTCGATGGCGAAATACTCCGTGTTTTCCAGCGTGGGGACGATGCCTTCGGTGTAGTGGTCGCCCGTGTAGAGCATGCCCATATCCTCCCATTCGCCGAACGGGTCGGAGCTCTTGGCGCGCAGAACGCCGCTGCGCTGCGAATAATAGTGCCCGCCGAATTCCGAGGTGGGCCGGCCTGCGGTGTAGTAGATATACCAGCGGCCGTCGATGTAGTGCAGTTCGGGAGCCCAGTAGTTGGCGACATTCCACGGCTTGTTTCCTTCCGTATCCCTGGGAGCGGCGAAAACCTGTTGCGTACTTGTCAGTTCGGTGAGTTTTTTCGAGCGGGATAAATTGATGCCGTTTCCATGAGCTTTGCACAGATAATACCAGCCGTCGTGTTGGATGATCCACGGGTCGGGGACTCCGCCGAGCGGATTGGTGAAGGTCTTGTCGCCCTGCGTCACCCGCAGCTTCACCGGCTCGACGCCTTCGGCGCTGAACATCACTTCGCCCGAACGGGAAGTCACCGTGCTGGATTCATAGCGGATCTTTACGGAGCTGCTTTTCTCGCCCTCGCGCACGGGTATGCTGATCCATTCGGCAAGCGGTTCGACGGTCCAGGAGGTGTTGCTGCTGACCGAAACATTGAACTCCCCGGCTGCGGTGCCTACCGTTTTCGTCGTAGGCAGTATGCTTAGGAATGGCTTGGTTTCGGGGGCGGGACCTTCGGGATCGCCATCGGATTCCGATGATCCCCCTTCGCATGCGCAAAGGAGGATCATCAGTATTCCGATTCCGAATTTCAGATAATTGCTTTTCATCGTAGCCGGGTTAATCGAGGGTTGCGGGGAGTTTCGTCATGACGATACGCATTCCCGAGTGGTTGCCGCAGTCGGTATTGCCGTTGCCGGCACGGCCCCGGCGTGTCACTACCTGATAGTCTTTGGTCTGATCTGCGTTGTAATGTCTGAAACTGCCGCCCCGGATACATCTCGGCTGGCCCGTGAGATCGTTGGTGTTTTTATTGCACGGATCTACGGCTCCGTCCTTGTAGTAGAAATCGGCATAGACATCTTCGCAATATTCGAACGTGTTCCCGCTCATGTCGTAGATGCCCAACTCGTTTGCTTTCAACGACCCGACGTTCTGAGTGCCGGTGCTGCTGTTGGTGCGGACTCCGACTTCGCCGGCCGTGTTGCTGCCGCTGAACAGATAGCCCTGGCTCTTGTTGCCGCCGCGGGCTGCGTATTCCCATTCCGCCTCGGTCGGCAGGCGCACCTCTACGCCGAGTTCGGCCGAGAGCCAGCGGCAATATTCGTAGGCGCACAGCCACGTGATGCTGGCCGCAGGGCGGCGTGCACAGTTCGTGTTGGGTTCGAATATCGAGGTGCCGCCGTCCATCGGCGCCTTGAACGAGAAGGGGCGCGTATTGGTGGCTCCGAAGAGATAGGTGTTGTAGACGAGACTCGTAGACCGGTTGATCGGGTGGCTGTTGAGGAATGCGCATATCTGCTCGCAGGTCACCTGGTAACGGCAGATATAGAAATCCTTGGTCAGCGTTACCGAGTGTACGGTTTCCGTGTTCAGCGTTTTGCCGCTGAAAAGGTTGGGTACGGTAGCCGATTGGGGATAACCCATCTGGAAGGAGCCTTTTTCTACGAGGACCATGTCTTCGAGCGTCAGGCCCGGCAGGATGCTGCCTGTCTTGGTGGTGAAGGTCATCTGTTCGCCGTAATGCGTGCCGCTGGAGTTTTTGGCGTAGGCCCGGACATGATAGGTCTTGCCCTTTTCGAAGCCCGTGGCCAGCAGGTTGAAGTTACCCACGGTTCCGCTGATCATCTTGAACTGGTCGGTTTCTATGGTCGGGTTTTCATTTTCGCTCCAGCAGAATCCGCGCTCGATCGAGGGGTCCGATTCGTTCTTCATCGTCTCTCCGAAGAGATAGGCTGTCTTATAGCCCGGATACGGGGCTTTGGTGACGATGAAGTTGATGGTGCGGAATGCGACTTGTTCGCCGTAGGTGATCTGCCCGTCCGCAGTTTTGATGTAGGGGCGTACGTAGTACTGCATGTTCTGTTTCAGGTCGGTAAGTTCCGCCGAGAAATCGCGGCCGCCCTCGGTGAACAGCACTTCGTCGTCGATCGTCGGTTCTGCCGTCTGTGAGAAGCAGACGCCGATTTGGGCGATGTCATTGCCGCCGTCGGATGCCATGGTCATATTGACGGTGGCGGAGGAGGGGGTGATTCCGGTAACGCTTTCGATCAGGCACCATCCCTCTTCGGGCCGGTCTTTGGTCGTGAAAGTGATCGGATTGCCATAGTGTACGACGCTGCCGTCCGAGACATAGGCCCGGGCATGGTAGCAGGTATTGGGCGT
Organism: Alistipes intestinihominis; assembly: GCF_040095975.1. Lineage (NCBI taxonomy): Bacteria > Pseudomonadati > Bacteroidota > Bacteroidia > Bacteroidales > Rikenellaceae > Alistipes > Alistipes intestinihominis. The sequence continues at coordinate 18,108 of NZ_JBBMFL010000025.1, read as the reverse complement.
GAGGCCGGTGAGCTGCGCGGAGAAACTGTGCTCCGCTGCATCGTCCGTCGAGACGGCCTTGCTGTCGGCGACGGTGGGATCGGCGAAGGTGCTCCAACAGATACCCCGTTCCGTCAGCGCTTCTGCGTTGCCTTTGGTGAGGTAGCCGCTGCCGACGGCCGTATTGGTTCCGACCGACGAGAAATCGAGGGTGGTTACCTGTACGCCGGGTTCGGTAATCTCTTCGTCCTTGCAGGAAAACAGGAACGGTATGGTCACAAAAGTCAGTGCCAGTAATTTCACGATGAATTTCATAACGACTGTTTTTTAGTTGACTTGTTTCGGAGACCAGCCCCAGTTCTGTACGAGGTTGGGATTCTTGTTTATCTCCGACTGCGGAATGGGCATCAGGTTCATGTGGTCTTCGTAAATGCGGTTTTCGAATTTGCGGGACTTGTAAACCTTCGTGAGATCGTCGTCTTTGAGCGTGATGTCCAGTTCGTGCGCTTCCCGCTGGGTCTGCGTACCGATCATCCAGCGGCGGATGTCCCAGAAACGTTGCTCTTCGAAGGCGAACTCCACGCGGCGTTCGTTCTGGATGAATTTGCGTACGTTCTCCTGGGTGAGGTCCCAGCCCCGGTTCCGGAACGTTTCGTCCACACCCGGCATGCCGGCGCGCGAGCGGACTTGGTCGATGGCCCAGCGGATGCCGTCCTCCGGAGCCGATGCGGGATCGGCATGGTACTCGTTCAACGCTTCGGCGTACATCAGCAGGATGTCGGCATAGCGAATCAGGTGGTAGGAATTCGGCAGAGTCGGAGCCGTCGAGGCCGAGGGGTTCAGGTCGGGGTCCATGTATTTGCGCAGGAAGTAACCCGTGCGCGAATATCCGGTGATGTAATGCTTGCCGTCGCTCTTTTCCGAGGTGACCTCCCGATGCCACGTGTCGAAGCGGATGTTGCAGAAGACCGATTCGTCGTGCCAGATCGTAGCGTTCAGGCGCGGATCGCGGTCGGCGAAGGGGTTGAGCGGACGGTAGCCGGAGCCTTCCTGTTCGGGCAGCATGCCGTTTTTCATCTCATACGCCATGACCAGATCGTGGGTGGGCAGCGTATAGCATACCGGAGTTCCCTTGCCGCGTACGAGCATGAAGTCGAACGGCAGGTTGTTGAAATAGATGTCGATGCTGGGACCGCGCAGGTATGGGAAGATGGCTTCCTCGATCGGGGCCCGGACGCAGAACAGCGTTTCGTATTCGGTCTTGGTCCCGTTTTTGGCCCGGTAAAGATCGTAGAATCCCAGGTCGATAACGTCTTTGAGCGCTTTGGCCGCGATGTTCCAGCGCTCGGGATCGTAGTCGGGATAGCGCCACAACGAGACGTTGGGGTCGGCAGAGTCGTATTGCGGAAAGTCGGTCGGACGGTTGAACAGCGGACTGGCGGCCATCAGCAGCACTTTGGCTTTCAACGCCAGAGCGGTACCTTCGTTCGCGCGGCCGAAATTACCTCCGAACAGTCCGTAGCGGGTGGCGTCTTCGCCTCGCAGCGATTTGAGCAGTTCGGCAGCGTTTTCGCATTCGCTGACGATGAAATCGAGGACGGTTTCGAACGAGTCCCGCTCCGAGTTGATCTCGGGATCGTTCATCGACAGAACCTTGGTGATGAGCGGCACGCCGCCGAAGGCTCTCAGCAGTTCTGAGTAAAAATAGGCGCGCAGGAAGATGACCTGGGCATGCAGATATTCGATGTCCAGCCGGGAGGTGATGCCGGATTCCTCTTCGATCAGATGGTAATTTTCCAGGAATTTGTTGCAGGCGCGGATCTGGGCATAGCTGTTGGTCCAGATGAATCCCAGCGGGTTGTCTGCGGCGTTCCAGTTGCCGGTGTTGTAGCGGTGTGCCGCGGAGTTGAGCGGGCGGGCCTCGCCGTTGTCGGTGGCGCAGTCCATGTATGCACCTCCCCAGCCCGATACGCCGTATCCGGTGCTGATGATATTGTAGTAGATGTCGTTGACGAAATAGCGGGCGTAGGTGCCGCTCCGGAAGACATCCTTTTCATACAGGTCGCCCACATCCTCCTTGTCCATCAGCGACGAGGCGTCCTGACACGAAAGCATAGGCAGGCACAACAACAGTATATAAACGATCTTTTTCATGTAGCTTCGCAATTTGAAGGTTAGAACTTGAGGCTGACGCCGCCGCCGAAATATTTCATGACCGGATAGGCGCTGCCGTCGCCGTCGTTGGATTCAGGGTCGTATTCTTTGAATTCGGAGAACGTGAACAGGTTGGTCGCCGTCACATAGAAGCGCAGGTTCGACATGCCGACCTTTTTGGAGATTCGCTGGGGCAGCGTGTACCCGATCTGAATGTTTTTCAGACGCAGGTAGGAGCCGTCTTTCAGCCAGAATGTCGAGAAACGGTGATTCTGTTCCGAGGTGGAGGGCGAAAGGCTCGGATAGGTGGCGTGCTCCTTGTTTTCGGGAGTCCAGCGGCCGAGGTGGTGGTGCATGGCGCCGCTGATACCCTGGAATTCCCAGTAGCCGTAGCCGTTCACGTAGATATCCGAATTGGTAGCCCCCTGGAAGAAGAGCTCGAAGTCGAGGTTGCGCCAGTTGCCGCCTACGGTGAATCCATAGATGATTTCGGGTACCTGGGTGCGTCCGATGGGTACGACATCGTAGTTGTCGGTCTTGCCGTCGCCGTTGATGTCGCGGTATTTGATGTCTCCCAGTTTGGGCCTGTCGGTGAATCCCGACGGCAGGGCGTCGATCTCCTCCTCGGTGTTGTAGAAACCGTCGGCGATCAGTCCGAAGCGCTGGCCGATGGGGCGTCCCACCTTGGAGAGCCACGGGTAGGTGACGGGGCTTTCACCGCATTCGACCACCTTGTTGCGGGCGAAGGAGAGGTTGCCTCGGATATAATACCGGAATTTGTTGACGAGACCGTTGTATCCCAGGTCGATTTCGAAACCGCGGTTGACGACCTCGCCGATGTTTGCCGGCGGGAAGCCTTTGCTGCCGTCGTTCGGGGCCATCATGCCGTAAATGTACGAAATAGTGCCGTCGTAGTCGAGAATGCCGTGGCGGCGTTCGTGGAAATAGTCTCCCGTGAACGACAGCTTGTTGTCGAAGAATTTGAGGTCCACGCCGACATTGAATTTGTTGGCACGCTCCCATCCCACTTCGGTGTTGCCCTCCTTGCCTTCGTAGATGCGGTTTTCGGGATTGTTCGTCTCGCCGAACGAGGGGCGGTTCGATCCCAGCTGGGGATAGGTTTGGAGGTAGTAATACTTGTCGGACCCGATGCGGTCGTTGCCGACCTGTCCGAACGAAGCGCGGAGCTTCATGTAGCTGAACGCCTTGGCCGATTTGCCCCAGAATCCCTCCTCGGAGAGAACCCAGCCGGCGGATACCGCCGGGAAGAAACCGTAGCGCTTGTCCTTCGAGAACTGCATCGAACCGTTGTATCCGGCGTTGAACTCGGCCAGGTACTTGTTCTTGTAGGCATAGGTCACACGACCGACGTAGTTGATGTAACCGATCGGCAGCGTGGCGTCGCTCTGGATCTCCTGGCGGTTGAAAGCCAACAGGGCCGTGACGGCATGGTCGCCGAAAGTGCGGTTGTAGTTCAGAGCCGCTTCGACTACGAAATCCCGGCGGAAGGGGCCGTTCCCGGAGCCCGTCCGAATGGTGATGGGCTCTTCCTCGCGGACCAGTTCGTAGGTCCCTTCCTTGGTGTAATAGTAGGTCGCGGGGCGTTCGTAGAGGTCCCGGCGGGAGCGCATCGACGAAATGTAGCTGAACATACCGCGTGCGGAAAGTCCTTTGGTGATGAATTCCAACTGCTGGTTGAGACGGATCACGCTCTCGAACTTGTTGGTCTTGGAGTGGAAGTAGCCGCAACGCGAAAGAGCCATGTAGGGGTTGGTCAGATTCAGGTGGCCGCCGATCGATCCGTCGGGGTTCACGTAGTTGAAATAATCGGGCGGGGTACGTACCAGATGCTGGAACAGTTCATCGCCGGCGCCGTTGTTATGGCGTTCTTCGAGGCGTCCTGCGAGGTCTACGCCGACCGTGGTGGTTTTGGTTACGTTGAAGTCGAGATTCGCACGCAGGGCGTAGCGCCGGAAATAGACGTTTGTGTCGTATTTGCCGTTGTTGAAGTTCTTGTAGATACCGTCGTCATTGGCATATCCGGCCGACACGTAATAACGCATGAACGAAGAGCCGCCGCGCACGACCAGCGAATACTGCTGCTTGAAGGCTGCGTTTTTGAGCATGTCGTGGATGTAGTCGTTGTCGGGATGCGTGTAAGGACTGGCTTTCGTGCGGAACATTTCGAGGTCGTAGGCGCTGTACTCGGGGTCGAGTCCGACGTTCATCAGCGCTTCGTTGCGCAGGCGTGCGTAGTCGTACGATCCGAGTTTGTCGGGCAGCCGTGTCGGGGTGCTCGCGGTGAACGACGCGCGGAACGATACTTCGGGTTTCGACGTAAGACCGCGTTTGGTGGTGATCAGGATGACGCCGTTGGCTCCGCGCACGCCGTATACGGCCGTAGCCGAGGCATCTTTCAGAACTGAGAAATTCTCGATGTCCTCGGGGTCGATCTGGGCGTATTCGCGCTCTACGCCGTCGACCAGCACGAGCGGGCTGTTGGCACCGCTGTTGTAACTGGCCGTACCGCGGATGTAGACATTGGCATTGTCCTCGCCCGGACGTCCGCCCGGGTTGCGGGTGAAGACGCCCGAGACGCGGCCGCCGATGGCCTGCGTGAGGTTCGTCGTTCCCGTTTTCTGGATGGCCGAGGCGTCTGCCGTCGAGATGGACCCGACGACGGTGGCACGTTTCTGGGTGCCGTATCCCACTACGACCACCTCGTTGATGTTGAGGGCTTCCTCTTCGAGGATGATGTCGATGGCGGTCCTGCTGCCTACGGTGATCTCCTGGGGAATATAGCCCAGCATACGGAACTCCAGCCGGGCGTTTTTACCCGAAACGGTGAGTTTGTAGCTGCCGTCCGCGGCACTTACCGTCGCATGGTTGGTGCCGGTCTCTATGACCGCCACTCCGACCAGTTCCTGCCCGTTCTTGTCGCTGACTTTGCCGGAAACGGCAATTCCCTGGGCCTGTAATCCTGCGGTGAATCCGTGGATTAGTGCGAAGATGAATATCAATATATATTTTTTCATCGGTGCTGATTTACAGATTTGACAATGAATTTCGGATTACCATCCCGGATTTACCACCAGCGCACTGTTCTTGTCCAGTTCGGACTGGGGAATGGGGTAGTAGTACATCCGCATAGGGAAGGAGCGTTCTTCGACGGCGAACTTCTCGCCGTAGACGATGGTTCCGCCCTCCTGGGTCACTTTGATTCCGTGGACCGGACGGTTCAGCACGGTTTCCGCCTCGCGCCAGCGCTTCAGATCGTAGAGGCGCACCTCCTCGAAAGCCAGCTCTACGGTGCGTTCCCGGTGGATCAGTTCACGCATCTGGCCTTTGGTCAGACCGCTTACCGGCGGCAGTCCCGCACGCTGGCGCACTTCGTTGACGCAGTCGTAGATCATCTCGTCCGTGCACATGTCGTCGTCGCCCGTTCCCAGGTATTCGTTCATGGCCTCGGCGTAGATCAGCAATACTTCGGCGTAGCGCAGTATCTGGTGATTGTGGAGGGTGTATTTGGCCGGTACGACGCTGGCCAGGGGGTCGATGTGCTTGTAGAGGCTGAATCCGGTTTCGCAGCCGCGTTGTCCGATGGCTGCGGGATAGTCCTTGCCTCCGGTGTAGAGTTCCACCTCGCGGCCCCAGAGCGGTACACCGGAGTAGAGTACGCTGGCGTAAAACCGGTCGTCGCGGTTTTCATAAGGTTTTTGGGGATCGTAATCCGGGTCTTCGGAAGGCAGCCGGCCGCTTTTGAGCTCGTACATGTCGATCAGTTCCGCCGTGACGCTGGTGCAGGCCCGGCAGCTCTGGTAACCCGAAGGTCCGTTGGCGGCCTCCACGTCGTTGGTGAGGTTGCGGCATTTGACGATGATCGACTCGGTGTTCCCGAAATTGGTGAAGAACAGCCGTTGATACGACGGGAAGAGCTCGTGGGCCTTCGTGCCGTCGGGATTTTTCAGCTCGATGACCTGACGTGCGGCATCGGCGGCCCGTTTCCAGCGCTCCAGGTCCGGTGAGGCGTAGCGGTGTATCTCGTTCGATCCCTCGATCGGGTTTGCGTTGAAGAGCGGGCTGGCGGCCATGAGCAGGATTTTCGCTTTCAGGCCGTAGGCGGCTCCGCGGGTGAGGCGTCCGTAGTCGTTGTCCGGATATTTCGTCGGCAGCAGCGGTGCGGCCTCGTCGCACAGGCGGACGATGTATTCCACGCAATCGCCGAACTTCGAACGGGGGATGTTGATGTCGCCCGACAGGTCGAGAATGTCGTCCATGATCGGGATGCCGCCGTAACGCTTGACGAGCTCATAGTGCATCAGCGCTTTATTGAGCAGCGTTTCTCCCAGATACTGGTTCTTTTTGCTTTGGGACAGGCCCACGGTGAGGTCGATGTTGCGCAGGATGACGTTGGCTTTGCGGATGCCGGTGTAGGTCTCCGCCCAGCGGGAGTCGGGGTTGCCGCCCGATGCGGCGTTCATCGTGGCACGGGTGTAGGAGTTGATGCCCGAACTGGTCCCGAGCGGGCTGTATACGGCCAGGTCCGTGGCACAGTCGAGCAGGGCGCCGCCGACGCGGTTGAACTGGACACCGGTGTTGAGATAGACGTACAGGTCGTTGACGAACATTTCCAGACGCAGACTGTCCTTGAAAGCCTCTTCGGCCGACATCTGTTCCAGCGGAACGTAATTCAGATCGCAGGACCAGAGTGTCGTAAGCGATGCTATGGCGGTTATGATGAGTTTTTTCATGGTCTTAGAAGTGAATGTTTATACCGATGCTCGACGATTTCTGGATGGGGTAGCCGTTTCCGGAGCCTGCATCCTCGGGGTCGATGGTCCGCATGTCGGACCAGGTGAAGAGGTTGTATCCGCTGTAATAGATGCGCAGTTTGGACATGCGCAGCTTCTTCGAAATGCGCAGGGGAAGGGTATAGCCGATCACCAGATTTTTCAGACGCAGGAACGAGGCGTCGTCAACCCAGAAACTCGAAGTCTGCTTGTAGTTGTGGTCGCGGTCGGTCAGTGACAGGCGGGGATATTTCGCCGTGGTCCAGGTCGCAGGGTCTTCGGGAATGTAGCGGTTGTCCCAGTGGTACCGGCGGACATTGCCGGCCATTTCGCTGCCCGAACCGGAGATGTTCGTGAAAGCCTGGATCGCTACGCCCGAAAGATAGGCGTCGCGGTTGCCGGCTCCCGAGAAGATGATCTGGAAGTCGAAGCCTTTGTACTGCGCATTCGCAAAGAAGGCGTAGTTGATCTCTCCGAGATTGCTGTATCCGATCCGGTGCTGGTCCTGATTGTCCACTACGCCGTCGCCGTTCAGGTCGCGGTACTTGATATCGCCGGCATAGGATGTTCCGAAGGTCGTCTTGGGGCTGTTGTAGCGGTCCTGTTCGCTGGTGTAGAGTCCGTTGGCCTGGAATCCGTACTGGCTGTTGATGGGATAGCCGACGGCGCTGCGGTAGTCGTAGGCGAAAGGCTGTTCGTCGTTGTAGCGGATCTCATTGTGCGCATAGGAGGCGTATCCGCCCAGTGTCCAGTGGAAATCCTTGATCCGGCCCGAGTAGGCGGCCTCCACTTCGAATCCGCTGTTGTAGGTCTTTCCGACGTTGCCCAGCGGGCCGCCCGAAGTTCCGTAGCCGATCAGGGTCGAAACGGTGTTGCGGGGCGTCAGAATCTGGCTGGTAAATTCGCGGAAATAATCTGCGCTGATGCTCAGGTGGTTTTTGAACAGCCGCATGTCAACGCCGACATTGGTTTTCTCGGATTTCTCCCAGGTGACGTTGGGGAGATATTGGTGGTGGACATCCTCTACCCAGCTGTTGACGTTCTGCGGTTCTGCTCCCAGCGTGTAACGGCCGTTGGCCTGGATGAATGCGGGCAGGTAGAAGTAGTAGGGAATGCCGGCATCGTTGCCGGTGATGCCCCACGAACCTCGCACCTTGAAGTAGCTCAGGATGTTTCCGATATGGTTCTTGATGAAGGACTCTTCCGAGAGCACCCATCCGGCAGAAACTGCGGGGAAGAAGCCGTAGCGCTTCTGGGGCGGCATCTGCTCGGTACCCTGGTAGCCGAACAAGAATTCGACGATATACCGAGAGTCATAGGCATAGGTGGCACGTCCTAACAGGCCCTGGTGCGTGTTGGGCAGGTTCTGCGTGTCGTCCGATTTTTGACTGTAATTGAAGAACAGAGTTGCGGCGATGAGGTGTTTCCCGAAAGTGCGGTCGTAGTCCAGACCGGCTTCTACGTCGAAAATGCGGGTCTTGGCAGCTCCGTAGGAGTTGGAGTTCGCCTGTTTTTTCTCCTCGCCCCAGGTGTTGAAGAGCGGTTTGCCGTCCTCCCCGTCGCCCGTGTATTCGTAGACGACGTAGCTTTTGCTGCGGTTGATGTTGTTCTCGAAAAAGAAATCGAATGCCAGCGATCCCCGCACGCGGAGTCCTTTGGTGATGAAGTCCAGTTTTTGGCCCAGCTCGGCCTGCGCCTCCATCGTGCTGTGGGTGTAGCGGGTGTAACCGCTGTGGTTGAGGATGCCGTAGGGATTGTTTCGCAGGTCATTGGTGCCGGCGACCTTGTCCTTGCCGTAGTTCATGGGGAAGGCGTTCGATGGCAGGGAGTAGATCGCGCTGAACGGACTGCCGGCTCCCGGGTTCGAGAGTTGGCGCTGCAATCCGAAAAGATTGATCGAAAGGTCCATGCTCTTGGTCAGGGCAATGTCAACGTTCGAACGCAGGGAGTAGATTTTGGCGCTCGCATTCGTTTTGTAGGTGTTGATGTCTTTGTCGGTTTTGTAGATTCCTTCATCCGAGCGATAGGAGAGGTTGACGAAGTATTTGGCAACCGAACTGCCGCCTTCGATGCTGAGGTTGTATTTTTGTCCGACGGTTACGTTTTTGAGCGACTGGCCGATCCAATCGACATTGGGATGCCCCCAGGGGTCTTGCCCCGAACGGTAGAGGGCCAGGTCTTCCTCGTTGTAACGTTGTTCGTTTGCACGGCCGTCGTTGCGCATGGCTTCATTGTGCAGCAGGGCGAAATCGTGCGAGTCGAGGAATTTGGGCAGTTTGATGGGTTGTTGGAACGTGATCTGCGTGTTGAATTTCAGTACGGGGCGTCCTTCCTTGCCGCGGCGGGTGGTAGCCATGATGGCTCCGTTCGAGCCCCGGAGTCCGAGCACGGCCAGTGCTCCGGCGTCTTTGTAAACGGAAATTTGATCGATCTCGTTGGGGTCGAGGATCGAGAAATCGCGGACGTGTCCGTCGAGCATGATGAGCGGCGTGCTGTTGCGCCACGACCGGAGGCCGCGCACGTAGAGCCACGAATAGTCGCTGCCGGGAGCTCCGCTGTTCTGCGAGGTGGCTATTCCGGGAATCATGCCCGACAATGCCGTGTTCGCATAGTTGGTCGGAAGATCTGTCAGCTTCGAGCCTTCGATCGTCGAAACGGCCGAAGTCATCAGCGACCGGTTCTGGCGGCCGTACAGGAGAGCTATTTCAGGGTCGGAATCTCCCCCCCCCTCCAACAACGTAACTTTCAGTCGGTGCGTATCTCCTATATATACCTGATTGGGGGCGTATCCCTCCAACGTGAAGATCAGGGACGATTTGTCGCCGGGTATCCGGATCGTGAAATTGCCGTCCCGGTCGGTCAGCGTGAACATGCGCGATTCTTTGTGCTCGACCAGTACGCCTTCGAGCGGCATTCCGGCCGGGTCCGTAACCTGCCCGTGCACGGCGACATCCTTTTTATTTTGTGCGGCGGAGTAGCCGGTGCCGAGGCACAGGCACAATAAAAGCGTCCATAACGCTTTGGGCATTATAGCGTTGCTCATTCGTTTGTAATTTTAGCGTTTTGTAATCCCGAAAAAGAGCGTATTGTACCGGGGTGCGATTTCATATTCCGATACGGATCGAATACGCAGCGGCAAGATGTATTTTTTGTCCGCATCGAGTTGAGAGGTGTGGAACGTTACCAGCAAATCGCCTCTTTCGGTACCCCTGCGGATGGTGCATTCGAGGCTGGCAGGTTCCACGGTGTAGGCCGATTCGGGCAACAGATCGTAGGCACGGATGGCTGCCGAAGCCTGCTTGGCGGAAGCCAGCGAGTCCGTGGCCAGTTCCATCGTTACACGGATGTCGTGTTCGGGCATGATACTGCCGGAGCAGTAGGCCCCGACGATGTAGGTGGTGTCCCTTGAAAAGTCGAATTTCGTCTGGAAAATTCCGTTTCCGTCGGCCCAGGTGGCCAGCGGGAAATAGACGGACGCATACTTCATCTCTTCGTCGTCCTGACAGGAAACGAGGAGAAGGGACCCAACAAGGAATAAACGCAGAATTTTCTTCATACGGGTCAGTTTTAGGTGGTTGTTCCCGGCGTGGGGTGTGTTAAACTTATGTTTGGTGATCACTGATGCAAATATGGCGGTATTGCCATCCGATTACAAATATGAAATTTGCAATCGTTTGTATTTAATTTGCAAATGTGAAAATTTGTGATACTCCTGTCCGGCGGATTACAGGGAGAGTGCGGCCATCCCGGGATTGCGCTTGAACTCCTCGATATATTCCGAGGGGGTGAACCGGGTGATCTTTTTGAACTGACGGTTGAAGTTGGAGATGTTGTTGTATCCGCATTCGTAGCAGATCTGCGTGACGGTCAGTTCGCCCATCAACAGCAGCTTGCAGGCGTATCCGATGCGTAATTCGCTGATATATTGGAGTGTCGATTTGCCGGTTTTCTCCTTGAAATAGCGGCAGAAAGCGCTGGTGTTCATGCCGGCCGTTCGGGCGATGTCGTCCAGGTTGATGTTGTGGATATAGTCCCGGTTGAGTCGTCCCAATACCTTATATATACGGGATTCTCCGTAGGCAGGCAGGCGGAGGTCGATGCTGTCGTCGTTGAGTTTCCGTTTGTGGGTCGTGCGGCTCATCATCGAAAGGATATGGATGCACGCCATCAGGCGGTCGAGTCCTGTCTTGTTGGGCAGCATTTCGATATGGCGCCGGATCGGGGCATTCGGAGTCGTATCGAAGCTGATTCCGTAGCGGGACATTTCGAGCAATTCCTTGATTTTCAAAAATTCAGGGTAGTTGAGAATCGCATGGTTGAAAAAGTCCTTGGAAAATTGGATCGTGATGGCGTGGACTCGCAGAGAGGGATTGCCGCGGTAATAAATGTCTTCATTGCGGTACATGTGTGGGAGCAGGCTGCCGAAAAAGACCAGGTCTCCGTCGGAGAACGGTTCGATGCTGTTCCCTGCGAACCGGGTTCCCGTGCTCTTGATGATGTAGACGATTTCGTACTCGTCGTGGAAGTGCCAGGGGTACTTGAAATAATCGTAGTCGCACTTCTTGACTTTGAGCGGGGAGCCGTTGGTAAGCCCCACCTGCTCGTACATGATTTTGATTTCGTCTTTCATGGTGTCGGGATTGATGGATTTATGCAAATATATCAACAGAAGATGCAAAAAAATCACTTGCTTCGGGGGCTTTTATTTTCAATCTTTGAATATTTATTATAATATTTGATTTTATGGCATTGGAAAAGACTTGGAGGTGGTTCGGAGAGAACGACACGGTGACGCTGCCGGAGATCCGGCAGATCGGCGTCGAAGGCATCGTGACGGCCCTGCACCACATACCTACGGGCGAGATATGGCCCGTAGAGGAGATCGAAAAAGTCCGTGACCGCATTGCTGCGGCGGGTATGCGCTGGAGTGTGGTCGAGAGCCTTCCGGTATCGGAGGCGATCAAACTCCGTACGGCGGATTGCGCACGGCATATCGAGAATTACCGGCAGTCGCTGCGGAATCTGGCGGCTTGCGGAATCCGGACCGTATGTTATAATTTTATGCCCGTATTGGACTGGGCGCGTACCGACCTGCACTATGCGAATGTACGCGGTACCGAGTCGATGCACTTTGATTACGACCGTTTCGCCGCATTCGACATCCATATTCTCCGGCGTCCCGGGGCAGCAGGGGACTATCCGTCTGAGGTGTGTGAACGGGCCGCAGCGCTGGCAGCCGGAATGAGTGCCGCGGAGCGGGAGGAACTGGCCCATAACATCATCGTGGTCACACAGGGTTTCATCAACGGTACGGTCGGCGACAGCGAGGATTACAAGCAGGTATTCCTGCGTTATTTGGCGCGTTACGACGGCATCGGCCCCGACCGGCTGCGGGAACATCTGGCGGCATTCTTGAAAGAGGTCTGCCCGACAGCCCGGGAGGCGGGCGTCAATCTTTGCATCCATCCCGACGATCCGCCTTTCCCGCTGCTCGGACTGCCGCGTATCGCCAGCACCATCGAGGATTTCCGCTGGATTCTGCGTCAGTACGACGATCCCGTCAACGGTGTGACGTTCTGTGCCGGGTCGCTGTCGGCGAGACCCGATAACGATTTGCCGGCTATGGCGCGCGAACTGGGGCCGCGGATTCATTTCGTACACCTGCGCAATACGCAGCAGCTGGGGCCGAAGAGTTTCTTCGAATCGGGACATCTCACAGGGTCGGTGGATATGTACGCCGTACTGAAAGCCTTGCTCGAAGAACAGCGCCGCCGCATTGCCGAAGGGAGGCGGGATACGGCCATGCCGTTCCGTCCCGATCACGGGCTGCGGATGCTCGACGATTTCGGACGCTCCTCCAATCCGGGTTATCCGCTGGTAGGGCGCATGAAGGGTTTCGCCGAGATCTGCGGTCTCGAAATGGGTATCGAACGAAGTTTATGAATCCATAAATCCGAATTGTATGAAAAAGAAGACCTTTGTTTTATTCCTCGCCGGAGCACTATGTCTCGCCGCTTCGTCCTGCGGGGAGGACAGACCTCCTGCCGCCGAATACGATGTCGCCGCATTCGTCTGGCCGGCCTATCACAATGATCCCCGTTTCGCGGAGATCGAGATTTTCCCCGACGGGGTCGGCGAATGGGAGGCCGTTTACAAGGCTCGCCCTAAATTCGAAGGACACCGGCAGCCCCGTATCCCGCTGTGGGGGTATCTGGACGAGGCCGATCCGCAGGTGCAGGAGAAAAAAATTCGCACGGCCCTCGAATACGGGGTCAATACTTTCATTTTCGACTGGTATTGGTACGATGACCGTCCGTTCCTGGAAGATGTGCTGAACAAGGGCTTTCTGCAAGCCGGGAATAATCGGAAAATGAAGTTTTATCTGATGTGGGCCAACCATGTGATGACTTCCTATCTCGATGCGGCCGATCCCGACAAGAGCAAAGTCTACTGGCCGGAGCCGGTTACGCCGGAAATATTCGACCGGATCGCCGACCACCTGATCGAAGATTATTTCAAACTGCCGAACTACTACAAGATCGACGACAAACCGGTTTTCTCCATCTACGAAACTTCGACTTTCATCCGTGAAATGGGCGGCGAGGAGCAGGCGGTTGCCGCGCTTGACCGGTTCCGGAAGAAATGTGTCGAAGCCGGATTGCCGGGAGTGCACATTCAGCCGATTCTTTGGTTTCTGCTGCCTGCGACTTCGACGGGTATGGCGGGGGATACCTCCGTCTCCCAGCAGAACACGGTGCGCCGTTTCGGATTCGAGAGCCTGACCAATTACCAATGGTGCCACCTGGTGCCGGCGGACCGGGATTATCAGGAGTGGGGAGATATGGCCTCCGCCTATTATGAAAAGTTCGACCGGGAATTCGATGTTCCCTATTTCCCGCATGTGTCGATCGGTTGGGACCCGAACCCTCGCTATCCCGAGGGGTTGCAGCCCTGTGTGACGGGATCGACGCCGGCCCGGTTCGAAGCATTTCTGCGGCGTGCGAAAGCCTATGTCGATGCACATCCCGACCAACCGCCCCTGATCACGATCAACGCCTGGAACGAATGGGCCGAGGGCAGCTGCCTCGAGCCCGACAGCCTGAACGGTTACGGATATCTGGAAGCAGTCAAACGTGTATTTAGAACCATAGAATGATGAAGAGACATTATTATCGGTTGGGCCTTGCCGTCCTTTGTTTATCCGCATTCGCCGGGTGCGATGCGTCCCGTGGACCGAAGGTCGCTCCCCGCATCGCTGACCGGGTGGCCTGGTTTGCCCCGGACGAAGTGAACTTACTCCCGGGACCGCTCTTGGAATTGCAGGAGCAGGGGCGGGATTATCTGCTCTGGTTGCAGCCCGATTCGCTGCTTCACTTTTTCCGGATTGAAGCCGGGCTGACTCCGAAAGCTCAGCCCTATGCCGGATGGGAATCCGAGGATGTCTGGGGTGTCGGGCCCCTGCGCGGCGGATTCATGGGATACTATCTGTCGGGGTTGTCGCTGATGTACCGGGCGACGGGTGACGAACGCCTGCTCCGGCGGTTGGAATACACCCTCTCGGAACTCGAAGCCTGCCGGAAGGCGGGCGGCGACGGGTATATCATGGCCATTGCCGACGGGCGGGAGTTGTTCCGGAGAGTGGCGGCCGGGGAGATTCGGACCGACAATCCGACCGTCAACGGGGCGTGGGCTCCGCTTTACCTGATCAACAAGATGCTTCACGGTCTCCGGGCCGCCTATGTGGAAGCTGGGCAGCGGCAGGCGCTGACGCTGATGACTTCGCTGGCGGACTGGTTCGGGTACGGTGTGCTGGACAAGCTCACGGACGAACAGGTTCAGCGGCTGTTGGTATGCGAACACGGTTCGATCAACGAGTCGTATCTCGACGTGTATGAACTGACCGGGGAGTTGCGTTACCTGGAATGGGCCGGACGCCTTAACGACCGGAGCATGTGGGTTCCCCTTTCCGAGGGGAAGGATATTCTGAACGGCTGGCATGCCAATACGCAGATACCCAAATTCACCGGATTTGAAAAGTACTACACCCATACCGGGGATGTGCGTTTCGACCGGGCCGCGCGTAATTTCTGGGAGATCGTCACGACGCGCCACAGTTGGGTGATCGGCGGTAACAGTACCGGAGAACATTTCTTTCCCGAGTCCGGCTTCGAAGAGAAGGTATTGCAGCAGGGCGGGCCCGAGACCTGCAATTCGGTGAATATGATGCGCCTGACCGAAGCGCTGTTCGCACAGCGCCCGGAAGCCCGGATGGCGGAGTATTACGAGCGGGTGTTGCTGAATCATATTCTTTCGGCATACGATCCTTGCAAAGGGATGTGTGTCTATTTTACACCGATGCGCCCGGCGCACTATCGGGTCTACGGTTCGGAGGACCATTCGTTCTGGTGCTGCAACCAGTCCGGTTTGGAAACTCCCGCCAAACTGAACCGAATGGTTTTCACGAAACAGGGACGTGATCTGATGGTCAATCTGTTCGTGCCGGCGGCCGTAACGTGGAAGGAGCGGAACATCTCCCTGATCCAGCAGGCTTCGATGCCGGAGTCGCCGGAGGTGACCTTGATCCTGCAAACCGGGCGGGAGCGGGATTTGGGTCTGTTGGTGCGCAAACCTTCGTGGTCGCCGGAGGCTGTGCTGACGCTCAACGGCCGGGTGATCGTGCCCGAAACGGATTCGGCCGGTTATTGGGTCGTTCGGGAACCGTGGAGCGGGGCGGATACGCTGACGATCGGTTTTCATCCGCGTGTCACGGCGGAGAAGCTGCCCGGCTCAGAGCGTTATTCGGCGTTGCTTTACGGCCCCTATGTATTGGCCGGACGTATGGGTACGGATTCTCTGCCCGCTTCGTTCTGGCGGGGAATCGACAATGGAGCCAACAACGTGATCCCGATGCCGGCGCGGACTTTCGTGCCTTGGACGGCTGAAACCATCGCATCGCACGTGGTGAAGATCGGAGACGATCCCCTTACGTTCGGATTCGACGGGGAGGAATTCCGGGATATTGAGATCGAACCGTTTTATCGGGTTCATTTCGAGCGTTATACGATCTACTGGCCGGTGCGGTAGAGCACTTTGTGACAATGAACATCCCGGGACGAAAAGTCCCGGGATGTCTGTTTTCAGGGATGTCGTTATTTCCTGTTCAGGAACCGTTCGGCACGTCCGGGGGTAAGCATTTCCCAGAGCGAAGCTACGGTCCAGCCCGGTGCGAAAATGTCGTTGTAGAATCCCTTGCCGTTTTTCCCGTAATCCCAGTTGGTGTGTTGTACGACTTCGGGATAGTAACCCGGTTTTGCGATGCCGCACAGCCGTTCTTTCGTTGGAAGTAGTTGTCGCATAGAGTTTTCGATCACTTGGGCGAAATCGGAGAAACGTCTCTCGCCGAACTCTCGTCCCAGCCAGTCGAGCACCGAGCAGAATTCGAAGACGAATACGTCTATGTGGTTGTTTTCGACCGAAACGTTTCCCCAGCCTCGTGTTTTCAGTCCCAGGTCTCCGAGCATCTGCCCCGGAGCGAATGGTACGTCCCAGAGGTAGTACCACGAAAGCGCGAAATAGGCGGCCTTGCGGGCCAAGGCGGCGTAATGGCTGCGGGATTCCCGGTCGCCGGCCAACGCCAGGTAGTACATGGCTGTTGCCGCATAGAGCGAAGCCTCCTTGTCTTCGCAGTTGGCATCGAGCGTCGATGAAAAATAGTCGGCTTTGTCGATGATCTCCGATTCGAGGTAATGGGCTGTTTTTTCGGCGGCCGTGAGGTAGCGCTTGTCGCCGAAGTAGCGGTAGGCCATGACCAGCGGGAGGGTGGCCGAAGGCGTGCTTCCTCCGCTGGCATCGACGGTCGTTCGGTCGTCATGGAATTTCCGGGGGAAACTGCCGTCATCGGCCTGCAATTGCAGGAATGCGTTCAGAATGGAGGTTATTTTCCGTTCCAGTCCGGGATGTTTGCGGCCATGCTTTTTTTCGTAATGCAGGTAGTGGAGCAGTGCATAAATGCCTTCGCTCTGACGGCGGATGCTGAAAACATCGGTTTCGGTGCCGCGTTTGAAATCGACGAACTCCCGGATGAAACCTCCAGCGGAGAATCCGTTGCGTTCGTAACTGTCGAACGTCTGCTTTGCTATGTCGATGAGATCGGTGCGGCCGTGTTCGTATCCGTATTCGAGGGCATTGAACGCATTGAGCAGCACCCGTCCTACGAAGCCGACTTCCGCACGGCCGTTGGGCTCGCAGTCGGCTGTGCGGAGTTGTTCTCCGGACATGTATTTCAGCGGATAACTGTCCACATAAGCCGCTGTGAAATAGCCTGTCAGCGCCTCCTTCATCCGTTCGTCCGAATAGGCCGGTTCGGGGGCCTCCGGCAGCAGACTGTCGTAGCTGTATTCCCAGGTATTCCGCACGAACTCGGAAAAATCCGCGGCCGTTCCGTGGCAGAGTTCCCAGCGGAGGATGATCGTCGTGCCTTCGGGCAGGTGTTGGTAGGCCCGGACCGGCGGAGCCAGCGTGAGTTTACTGATATAGCAATAGGGGGTCTCCTGATAGGGGAATCCGAAGCGGAGCGCAGCCCGGCCTGCGATGTTCTCGAAGCCCGTGAATCCGATCGACGTATTGCCCGAGAGCATCACCTCTCCGCTTTTGTGGGTCGTCAGAGCATCGCAGCCGGCGCCGCATACACGCAGCACCGTGTGGTATTTTCCGCTGGCGGGATCGAAAATGCCCGTCAGCGGGGTGCTGAGACGGTCTTCGCGGACAGTCCAGCTGTCGGACGTGTGGAATGAGGGCGCCTCCTTCGGCGACCGAAGATTCTGACGGTACCAGAACCCCGGCATCAGGAACTGGCATTCGTCGTGGGCGAATCCGGTGTCGAATGTCTGGCTGTATTGGAACCAGACCTCTTTCAGGGCGGTGATGCATATTTCGACCGTGCTGCCTTCGTCGTGCGGCGTTTCGGTGGCGACGATGGAGACCGGGAGCCTGCGTTCCGCTTCCAGCAGAAAGCGGCCGTTTCCGGGGCGTGGTGTGAGGGGATGATCGACAGCCGGGTTTCCGGGCGTTTTCAGGGAGATCGTGTGGCAGCCTGCGGTCAGCACACTGTTCGGCATTGCCTTTATGTAGTATGGCAGTATTAGGCAGGCCAATGCGCATGCAATGTATTTCGTCATAGTATTTA
>NZ_JBBMFL010000024.1:0-35364 GCF_040095975.1 Alistipes intestinihominis | reverse complement strand
GGCAGACCACCAGCACGCTGTCGGAGGTCAGCGCAAGGTCGATCTCCACGATGTCGGCGCCCATGCCGATCACCGACTCGATGGCCGCCAGGGAGTTTTCGGGATAGTTGCGCCAGTCGCCCCGGTGGCAGGCGACGAGGACTTTCCGCGAGGAGGGGTTGTGGATTTCGGCCACGATGCCCTCAGCCCGGCTGGCGGGGGCGGAATCAGAACTCGCACAAGCACCAAACAGGAAAAGGGACGCAAGGAAAATCAATAATCTTATCATCATATTCGGGTTATTTGTTTTTTACTGTTTCGTATTGTTCGTAATCGGTCGGAAGCACCCAGTTCGACTGTTCCCACGGAACGATCTCCCCACTGACGGTCCGTTCGTAAATCCTGTCCTTTCCCGGCTTGTCATAAGGATAGCGGTCGAACAGGTCGCCGTCGCCCGTCATCCGCGGGTCCCCCTGCTCGCGCAGGGTCCGGAAAAGTTCGGCCCGCAGGGAGTCTGCCAGAATCCGGCACGAAATCTCCCCGATGCGGTTTGTGAGGCACTCCCGGTCCGTTTCGACATGATACAGCTCTTCTGCCGGGCGCTGACCCATCGACAATTCATAGTAACGATTGTCCTGCCCGCTGCGTTTCAGTTGCAGAATCGCGGTTTTAGTCGGGGAACTGTCGATGTCGCGGTAGCCCGTTTCCGGATTGCCGCCGGGCAGCAGCCACGGTTTGAGGTTGCACAGATAGAGCCAACCGCCCCGTACAATCCCCCGGATCGGATAGCCTTGGTCACCGGGGCGTCCATTGTCGTGCCGCTCGCGGCCCAGCAACGCCCGTTCGCGCAACGCTGCACAAGGGTCCGGTTCATTCCGCAACAGCGGCACGAGGCTCCCGCCCGGAAGCGGCGCCATCCCGGCAGCCGAAGGGTCCGTTCCGGCAATCTCCAGAATGGTCGGTGCGATGTCCACGAACGAGACGTAAACCGCCTCCCGGCGTCCGGGACTATTCACTCCCTGCCTCCACATCATGGCCAAAGGCATGTGATGAGCATACTCGTACTGCGTCCCTTTGGCACGCGGGAACGGCATTCCGTTATCCGACGTGACGATGACAAGCGTGTTGTCCAACTCCCCGAGTTCTTCCAGCCGGGCCAGCATCAGCCCCAACTGCCGGTCGTAGTGTTCGAGCTCAAACCCATAGTCCAGCATGTCGTTGCGCACCGCCTCGTTGTCGGGCCAGAAGGCCGGAACGCGATCTATTTCCGCAGTTGTCCGGCCGCCCCTGGCCGCTCCGCTTCCGTATTCATAACGACGGTGCGGCTCGCGGCAGCCAAACCAGAAGAACCACGGCCGCGACGCATCCTCCCGCGAGGAGAGGAAATCGGAGAAGTTCGCCGCATAATCCGTAGCGAGTATCTCGGGGGTCGGAGGCGTCAGTTTCCGGCTCTGCCACGCTTCGCCCGTCAACTGCCGCTTCCGGCCGTCTTTCATTCCGGGATTACCCGGAGCCCACCCTTTACCCGTAAAGGCTATGTCGTAACCTGCCTCTTCGAGCGCTTCGGTAAAGACCTTGATATCCTCGGGAAAATGACAGATGTGGTTGCCCGCCTCGCCCAACTGCCACGAGTAACGCCCCGTAAGCAGCGACGCACGCGAAGGGGCCGACTTGGCATTCGGAGTATAACAGTTCTCGAACAATATGCCCCGGGCGGCAACGCTGTCGAAAACCGGAGTCGAAACCCATCCACAGCCGTAGGCCCCGAAATGAAGCCATGCTGCATCGTCGGCGATGCAGAACAGAATATTCGGACGTTGCATGGTCTTATCCTGACCATGAACAGGGACCAATCCGCCCAATACGGCAGTTCCCAAAAATAAGAAATCTCGTTTCATAGATCACATGTTGTCCCTTGCGAACCCTTCGGCATCTCGGAAACCGAAAGAAATGACACGTCCATTACCAGCTTATATCGGTCGTATAATGGTTGCCGAACCGGTCGGTCGTTTCGATCGTCGCCGAAGTCGCTCCCTCCGACGGTTCGATGCTGAACATATGCGGCGTGGACGATTTCTCCAAAACCGTATACTGATCCTTGTACAGGAAGTAGAGGTAATTGGCATAGCCGTCGTAGGTCGTTCCCTTCGTCATTGCAACCTTCGTCTTGCCGTTGTCCGTATAATAGACGGGGCCCCAGTGAGCGTCATGGTTCCATACATTGGCATATACTTTCCGATCGCTGTAATAGACCCCGCTGCCGGGATCGAGTTCCCCGGGATAATAGGCCCGGATCTGATACTCTTTGGTCAGATTCAGCGTTTTGCCCTCTTCATAGTTGCAAGGTTTGTAATACCACGAAATGTTTTCACCTTCGACTTCGATCACCATGTAGCCGCGCGGCGTGCCGCAACTGTTGACACTTGCGTTCAACCCCAGCATGCCGGTCGAACGGCCCAGAATATGCGACTCGACGTTGGCGAACCTCGATCCTGTCTCTTCGGCAGCATAAGCGTAATTGAAGTGGTAGTGCTGATGTCCCGCCCAGGAGTGGACATATTTGTAGCCGGAAAACAGGTTCGTATAGGCCGTGGCATTGAGGTCCGTCGATGAGGGATTGTAGTCGATCTTCTTGTAGAGCGACGAATGGGCGCAGACCATCAGCGTTTTGCTCTTGTCGATATGCGCCAGATGACCGCGGAGCCATTCGAGCGTTTCGTCAGAAAGCCCATTCTGATAAGCTCCCGTCGCGCTGCTGGAAAGCGCCGAATTATCCTTCATGTTGATGTCGTCGAGGAAGATGTAGTGCAGCTGCCCCAGGTCAACGGCATAGTTTGTCGGCCCAAGGTATTTTTCATATTCCGCTACGGCCAGGTCATCGCTCGCGGCATTCTGGATGTGGTCGTGGTTGCCGATCACATGAAACACCGGAAACGAAAAATCCTTGATACCGTTGCAATAGTCTTCCCACAGACTCATGTTGTTGTGCACCATATCGCCCAGGCAGATACTGTACACCGGACGGTCGGTGATCGTCGCGGCGAGTTCCTTCATATCGGCACACATGTCTTCGTAAATGTCGATCGAATGGAACAGATACTGGTCCGTTCCGGCATTCCGGGCGCGGATCTGCGGATCGGCCGTCATCAGAATCGTATACCGGTCGTCTGAACCGGTGCGTTTCATCAGCATGAAATCAGCCTTGAATTGCTTTTCGTCTGCGGAAATCCGCTGCCAGAACTGGGGAATTCCGTTCTTCGACGGGACTTCATAACCGGCCGGAATCGTAATGAATACGAATCGGCGAAGTGTCAGGTCGCTGAATAGCTGCCAATTACCTTCCGCGTCAGTTTCAGTGGTCTGAATGCCGTCGCTGACAAGTACGCCTGCCACCGGTTTGCCATAGTTGTCCTGAACCGTGCCATAGAGTGCGGCTTCGCTGTTAAAATCTTCCCCGGACGAATTTCCGTCCAAATTGATCCTGGTAGCGAAGTCATCCGCACAACTGCACAGGCAAAACGCTCCGATAATGAATAGAAAAACGAAAATATGCTTGTTCATTGCTTTCAATTTTTAAGTGGATGAAAAACAGCCCTGAAAGATCGCCCTTCAGGGCCGTTTCATAAACATGGGTAAAATGTCAGTCTGCCAGAACCGGATAAGTGCCCGAACTCTTCCAACGACGGAGTATCACGCCCTCGGGTTTCTGGTCGAACGTTGCACTGTTGAAAATGTCCACACCAGCATTCAACGCCTCGACAAAACTTTCTTTCTGCAAACCGGATGAGGGAACGGTCACTGCACCCGACATCATCTGATCGAGTGTCAGCGATCCCGTGGTCGGAGTCGGCCAAACGGAAGGTGCATTGGCTCCGGTATTCTTCGAACTTCCTATGACCTGTGCGAGGGCCGCGTTGCCATAGATATTCTGCAAATTGCTCTTCTTGATATATCCGACGGTTCCGATACTGGAATTACCTCCGGAAACGACAGCTGTCGTCGAATAGCAGTTGATGGCGAACGAATCGCTACCGCCGTAGCCGATAAGGCCGCCGCTATTGCCGCCGCCTTCCAGTATAACCGAATCGGCCCAGCCATAACAGTTGATGACGAATGCGTTTTTATTGGTATTGCCTCCGACCAGACCGCCGCAGTTCTCTACGCTTCCATCCCCGTTCAGATCGGAACCCCGGATAGTGCCTCCCAAAGTGGCGCAGTTTACGATAATCTTGTTGTTCTCGCCAGCAATACCTCCGACCCGTTTGTCTCCCGAAAGATTACCCTTGAAACAAGCGCCGTCGATGGTTCCGTTATTCTTGCCGACAATACCGCCGAGCCGGTGACCGGTCGAGGTGAAATTCGCTTCGACAGAGATATTTTTCACCGTACCGTCATTGACACAGATTATTCCGAATGCACCTGCCTCTTTATCGATGTCTGCGGAAGCCACCGTATTGGTCGCCGTAATACCCATCAGCCGACGGCCGTTGCCGTCGAGCCGGCCCGAGAAATTGCGCCATGCGACAAACTCTTTGCCGGAAAAATCGATGTCGCTTGCCAGCATATAATAAGCATCGGGCGCAAACTCGCCGGAGCCGTTGATCGACGCCGCGATCTCGTTCCAACGGTCGGCCGTAGCGATCACCCACGGATCGTCTGCCGTTCCGGAGCCCGAGCTTTCGCCGCCGGCGACATAGACCGTCTTCGAGACCTCGCTGCTTGCGCCCCGGTCATCGGTCACCCGAAGTGTCACACTGAACGTGCCGCCCTTCGTGAAAGTATATTTGACCGAAGCATCGGTAGAGGTCGTATTATCGGGAAGGGTCCATCGGCGGGCGACGATCTCGCCATCGGAATCGACCGAGGTATCGGTAAAGGTCACTTCGGTATCCACAACCACCGTTTCCGGAGTGTAAGAGAAAGAGGCCGAAGGTGCAAGGTTGGCGGCTTTGACGACAATCGTTCGTTTTGTCGAGCGGCTGTTGCCATCGGCGCCATACACCGTCAGTGTAACGGTGTATTCGCCAGCATCTTTATACATAACGGGATTCGGAACGGCGTCTTCCGACCAGTTGCCCAATCCGGCGAATCCGAAATGCCAGAAATAACCGCTGATCTCCGTGCCTTCGGCCTTGGAATTGTCAATGAACTGCACGGCATCGACGCCGGCAATGATCTCTTCGCTGTCATCGAACGTGAAATCCGGCGTGAGCACCGAATCGAAAGCCTGATCCACCTCTTTGTCGTCGGAACATGCGACGGCGAAAGCCAGGCATGCGACACATAACAATGATATGATTTTTTTCATAAATTCAGTCTGTTGAGATTTTTCGAATATCTAACGGTTTGCCTCTCTACGACGGACACCCGTGCAACCGAGCGGGAGCACATGAAGAAGCAATGAGAAGCTTTTCATATTCCGCCCCGGTTAGTTGTCTCCGTATCCCGGATTCTGGTAAAGTCCTTCGGGATTGAGAATCCGCTCGTTGTAGGGGATCGGCAGCAGCAGGTCCTTCAATGAAAAATTGGAGTTGATCGCGCTGAAGTGTTCCAGCATCTCCGTACGGTCGTACATCCGCAGCAAATCCTGCCAGCGAAGTCCCTCCTGCATGAATTCGTGCAGGCGTTCGTCGTAGATTCCCTGACGCAGGTCGCTTCCAGACCAGTCGCCCAGCCCGGCACGCTCGCGCACCTTGTTCAGCCAGGTCTTCGCCAACGTCTCCTCCTCCGACCAATAGTAGGCTTCGGCCAGCATCAGCGCCACATCGGCATAACGCAGCACGATCCAGTTATTGCCGCCATAACCATTGGCCCCACACTCCAGATCGGCGTACTTCATGGTGTGATAGTAAGTTTGTCCCGCCATATTCGTCGCCCGCAGGAAAGAGCGGCGGACATCCCCCGTCTCGAACGAATCGTAGACAGCCTGTGTCGTGACGTTCTGCATCTCACCCTTCTTCTGCGAAGTGACACCCGTTCCTTCGGGTCCGTACAGGTAATTCCACACCGATCCCAGATCGGCGTTTCCCTGAATGTAGTTGATCTGGAAAATGTTCTCGGCACACGACTTCTGCGTCGAAAGGTCCCAGATTGCAGAATAGGGAATCGAGGCAAGTTCGCCGAACTTGCGCAAATTCCAGGCTGCCGTCAGCTTTTCAATCGCCTGTCCGAGCAATTCGGATTTCGAACCGACGAAATCTTCATCGCAAGCCTGCTGCAACAAGGCTTTGCCCCAAAGGGCCCATGCAGCCGATTTACTGACCTTGCCGCATGCCGAAGCGGGCTGCACATCGGCCAGAGGACTTTCGGTCACATATTTCAGGTCGTCGAAGATTGCCTGGTAAACCTCGGCCTTTGGCCGGCGGTAGTTGTTGGCCCTAACCTCCTCGGCACTCTCCAAAGCCTTAAGCACCAATGGCACATCGCCCCACTCGGTCACCAACCAGTAATAAGCCAACGCCCGCAGGAACCGCGCTTCGGCCTCATACGTATCGCGGGCCGAAGGAGCAGCATAACTGACATCACCCAAATGGGCGAAGAGCGTATTGGCCCGCGAGATGATCTTGTACAACTGCGAATAACGGTTGTAAACATAGACATTCTCCTCGGTAAGCGTATAATTGTAAAACTGGTAGGGAATGCCGCTGTTGGCGCCGCTGCTCGTCACGACGGTCGTATTGGCGCGCACATCGGTGAAATAGTGGTTGTTGTTGGCGACATAACTTTGTGTCAGTGAAGTATAGACGCCATTAAGCGACGCGACGATATCCTCTTCGGAAGTGTAATAGTTGCCAACCGTCACCGAGTTGGGATTATATTCGTCGAGAAAGTCACACGCCGCCAGTATCGCCGACGCAGTGAGAATGGCAAATATAGAACTGATTTTCATGGCAGAACGGATTAAAACGTTAAATTTAAGCCTACGGAATAGATGCGTGAAAGCGGATAGCAGCCCCAGTCGAATCCGGGCATCAGATTGCTGCTTTTGTACGAAACCTCGGGATTATAACCGCGGTAGTCAGTTATAGTGAAAAGATTGTCGCCGCTGACATATACCCGGCACGATTCAATACCGATTTTCCGGAGCAAACGTTTAGGGAGCGTGTAGCCCAATGTAATGTTTGAACAGCGAAAATAAGAGGCATCCTCCACATAGTACGAAGAAAGTTTGAGCGACTGGTTGGTTACCGAAATCCGCGTGGCAACGGGGACATTGTTACGGCCCGGATTCATATCCGACACATAACGGTCGGCCGCGATCGCATACTGATTCGAAGAACCTTCCATATTGAACAAGTAATAATCCTGGAAATTTATCACTTCGCCGCCATATGAGTAGGTGAAGCTCGCACCCAGATCGAACCCGTTCCATGAGAGGCTGGTCGAGAAACCGCCTGTGAAATCAGGATAAGCATTGCCCAAAATCGTTTTGTCATTCGTGTCGATGATCCCATCTCCGTTCACGTCCTTCCAGACCGTATTGCCGTAGGAGAGATCATCGAGTGCATAGCTGGGTACGGCAGGGCCTCGCAATGTGTAGCCGGAGGGGAATTTGCTGCCATTGGCCAGATAAACTTCCCGGTCTTTCAGCGCGTTTTTGTAATCGAGTTCCGACATGACACCGACAGCCTTGTAGCCGTAAAACGACCCGATAGGATAGCCCTCCTTGGTAATGTGGGACTGGACGGAACGCTCTGATGTAGAAAGGATGTCGTCGAGTCCGCCCAGATTGACCACCTTGTTTCGGTTGATCGAAATATTCGTACTCACATTCCATTTCACCTTGCCAGTCAACAGCCGGGCGTCGATCTGCAAGTCGAAACCCCGGTTACGGATCTTCGCGTCGGTCATATTGGTCGTCGAGGAAGTGAATCCGGAAATCGCGGAGATCGGTGCGTTATAGAGAATGTCGGTCGAGATGGAGTTGTAATAGTTGGCAATCACGTTCAGGCGACTGTTGAAGAAGCCCAGATCCAGACCGATGTTGGTCTGCGTCGTCGTTTCCCATCCGAGTTCCGAATCGGCAAACCCGCCGAGACGGGAAGTGGATACGGCCGTCGTGCCGAAAGCATAGCTCCCGGTGGAGATGCCTGCGATGCTGGAGTAGTTGCCGATGTCGTTGTTGCCGCTCTTACCCCAACTGGCACGGATACGGACCGTAGCAATGTTTTCGAGCGCATCTTTCAGAAACGGTTCGTTCGAGATCGTCCAGCCTGCCGATACCGACGGGAAATATCCCCAGCGGTTATTGACACCGAAACGTGACGAACCGTCGGCGCGGAACGTTCCGGTCACGGTGTAACGGTCGTCGAACGAATAGTTCAGACGCGCCAAATAAGACATCATCGACCAAGCCGCCTTGCGGGTTTCGTAAAGCGATATGTCCGAATCCTTCGGTCCATGAGCCGTCACTTCGTGGATGCGGTCGTCGGCGAATCCCGTAGCCTCGACTCCGAGCCGGTCGTAGGTCTTGCGCTGGAGCGTATAGCCGACGAGGGCGTCGAAACGGTGGCGTCCGAGCTGTTTTTTGTAGCTTGCCGTAAACTCCCCGAGCCGGTCAATGTCGTAGGTCGAACTCGAACGGGCGATGTTATAGGCGGCCAGTTCGGAACTGTATGCCGGCGAGGAGTTGCGGCCGATGCTCATCGGACGATAGTAGAAATAGCGGTAGTTGTACCACTGCTGTCCCAGCCGTGCCGAGATCTTCAGATCGGGCAGCGGCTCATAGACCAGATTGAAATTCAGGTTGTGACGCGAAGCCTTCTCCGAAATATCCAGTTCGTTGGCGATGACGAGCGGATTTTCCGGGAAATTGATGCCCCAGTCGGTCTTCATGCGAATCATGGCACTGCGTGCGTAATCGCCGTTCTCCTCGTAAGCCGGCAGGTTGGGCAGGTACATCAGCGTGCTCTGGATGACACCGTCATTGATCATGCGGCCCTCAGCCTGAACCACTTTGTTCTTGACATCGAACATCGAATAACTCAAACTGGCCGAAAAGTGTTTGGTGATCTGCGCATCGAGGTTCAGGCGGGCATTGATGCGGTTGTGATTCGAGGGAGCAATGATGCCGTCCTGATCCATGTAGCCGATGCTGGCCATGTAGCGAATCGCTTTGGAGCCGCCGGTCACCGAGATGTTGTGCCGCATCATCCCGGCATTGCCGAACACCTCATCCTGCCAATCGGTATTATATTGCTGTTCGACGGGCGTCCGGGTCGTAAAGTCGTAGAACATGGGGTGGATACCGACATCGGCGAGCGAAAATCCCTTGGCCGAACGGATCGAATTGTCATCGTTGGGACTCCATGCAATGCCGGCGGCCGTCGCTTTCCGACGGTAGGAATCGTTGCGCGAAGCGATGTACAGGTCGCGGAACTGGTTCGCATCCAGCAGATCGACCTTACGTTCGAGCTGTTGAATGCCATAAGAGAAATCGTAGCTGATCTTGGCACGCTCGCCCTCCTTACCGCGTTTGGTCGTAATCAGCACGACGCCCGAAGCGCCGCGCGAACCGTAGATCGCGGCCGAGGCAGCATCTTTCAGGATGTCGATGCTCTCGATGTCGCCGGGATTGATGTAAACATCCTCCGAGGCCGGATAACCATCGACAACATACAGCGGATCGCTGCCGGCCGAAAGCGAGTTCACACCCCGCACACGAATCTGTACGCCTTCGCCCGGAGCTCCGCTGGCCTGACGGACTTCGACGCCGGCAACCTTACCTGCAAGCGCCTGCGCCATAGTGGGCGTCGTCGTCGTGAGTTCGCTGGACTTGACGCTGGCCACCGAACCCGTGAAGTCGCTCTTGCGCATCGGTGTATAGCCGACGACAAGCACATCTGAAATCTGCTGGCTGTCCTCCTTGAGCGTGATGTCGAAGTGCGTGACGCTGCCGACCCGAACGTCCGTCGGTTCATAACCCAGGTAGTTGATTTCCAGAACGGCCTGCGAAGCGGGGGGGGGTACCTGAAGTGCAAATCGGCCCTCTATATCGGTGCTGACGCCGATCGTCGTACCTTTCACGACCACAGCAGCTCCGACAACCGGGTTGCCGGCTACATCGCGGACGATGCCCGAAACCGTGACAGGTCTGTTCGCGTCGGCTTCCGAGCGTCTGTTCTTCAATACGATATTTGAGCCCTGAACCATATAGGATATATTCGTTCCCCGGAGCATGGCGTCAAGCGCCTCCCGCAGCGGACGGTCCACGACCTGGACCGTAACGATGCGATTCACATCCACGTTATCAGCGCTTCCGAAAAGATATTTCGTCTGACGCTCAATCTCATTCATAACCTGCTCCATACGGACCTTATCCATACGGATGGTCACACGAACATCTTGCGCATGAACGTCATTTACGGGATATGCGACAGGCAGAACGAATAAAAGAATTAACAAACTAATTCGCTGAATAATCTTTTTATTCATACATTTGTTGAATTAAAGTTCAATTTTGAGAAAAGGTTGATCATTTTTCCGATTGGACTCCGGCCTGCAGGTGTTTGCCCGCCTGCAGGTTTTTTTCACGTCCGACCGGAAGAGCAATGGTGGATCGTTCGGTCATTTCTTCATAAGCAGTATTTGTTTTGGGTTGGCATTAAACTTTATGAAACCATCACTGAATGATGATTCTGTTTCGATCGTGATCGTATTCGTAAGTGAAGTCAGAGGCGAGTTGCAATATTCGTAAGGCATGTTCGATTCCCTCCGAGATACGGATTTTGAGGCGTCCGTAGGTTACCTTCGGAAGTGCAGCGCACCGGATTTCGATCTCGACATTGTAATATTTCCGCAATTTTTCGACAATCTCGTCGAACGAGTCGTTTCGGAACGACAGAATACCCTCCGTCCACAAATACTCATCGCGGCTTTCGAGTTTGTCCACATACAGATATCCGTTTTCGAGCCGAACGACTGTATTGGGCTCCATGACGATCCGTTCGCTGTTCCGGTGGTTGTGAATAGATACCCGACCTTCGAACAATGCTGTCGAGAACTGACCTTTCGCCTCGTCGGCAATTACATTGAAATCGGTTCCCAACACTTGGACATCGTATGCGAATGTTTCCACGACGAAAGGCTGTTTTTCGTTGTGGCTGACATCGAACCGGGCCTCTCCGACAAGTTTGACCCGACGCTCTTTGCTACTGAAAATCGCAGGGTAGATAAGCCGGCTTCCGGAATTCAGATCGACCTCCGAACCGTCGTTGAGTGAAATCCGAACGTGCTGGCCCGCCGGAGCTTCGATGACGGTCTGCTGTTCGGCCCAACCGTTCAGCCGGTGGGCAAAGAATGCATAGTTACCCGCAAATCCGACCAGCAGAGCGGCTGCAATGCCTGCCGCATACCGACGGAAAGAGGTGAACCTTGCAGAACGTCGGGCCGGCTGCGTCGCTTCAGATTCGCACAAAATGCTCACGAGATACATCGAATGCACGTCGTTCAGTCGTCGCTGATGCTCCTCGGGGTTCTCATCCAGCCATGCGGCAATTCGGTCGTTCTCATCGGCCGTAGTCTCTCCGGCACAGAACCGGAACAACCGGGCGTTTGTAATCTCTTCTTTCATTTTCATGGGCTCTATCTGATAATAAAGATGCACGACCGGCCCCGTTTCCCCCACAAAAAGAAGCGAATCGTGTAAATATTTTTTTTTAATATATTTAATCCGTTGAAACGGCATCAATTAGACACATACCCCCAACTTCCCTGCCCTGCGCTTTCCGGAACCACTTTGCATGCTGCCTGTACAAGCGTAATTTTATTTTCATAATTTCTTCCGGGAAAATATTATATCTTTGTGTATAGAATCTTCTCTATGGACACAGCTTCGTCGTTCTCACAACAACTTTTCGAGCAGTTATTCCGCCAATACAAGCGGAAATACCTGCTCATAGCCAACAGCTATGTGCGTGATTCCAAAACGGCCGAAGACATCGTGCACGACAGTTTCATGGCCGTATGGGAACACCGCAACGACATCACCGGAACGAACATCGAAGCCTATCTGTATAAAGTCATCCGGAACAACTGCCTGATGTATCGCCGAAACCGGCAAATCGGGCAGGCCGTCTACGAACAAATCAAACTCAAAGAGCGCAGCACGATGGATTACTATACCCGGGCCATCGAGAGCTGCGACCCGGACACCCTGCTCCAAGACGAAATTCTCGAAATATGCCGGGCACAACTCGAGCAAATGCCGGAACTTACACAACAGATATTCAAGGCCCGGCGGCTGGAGGGAAAGAGTTACAAGGAGATTGCCGAGCAGTTCGGCATTCCGCAGAAAAAGGTCGATAAACAACTCCAACAGGCAGTTATCAAGTTGCGTCGCGCGTTGAAAGACTTCTTTTCGATTATCTTCACCATGTAACAGGAAGAATCCGCCTCCGAAGTGAAATCAGGGTCGCAGATAAACCGGCAATGCTTTCCTATCCGGATACGGATATTGTCCGGATGGCGGTTGATACGATCGGCTTCGAGGCTTTTGCCTTTGGCTCTTCCGCCCTTCACTTCCCACAGAGGGGAGGAGGGCTGAATTTGGCGCCGAACCGGGCGATCGTACCGTTGCCCATGCCAGGAATAACCGGTCAAGGAATTGCAAAAGAATCTCTTATGCAAGACATAGCAAAACAGACGAGGTAACGATCCGAAAACCGTAACCTCGTCTGAAATTATCTTATCATGTTTGGAATTTCCCAAAAAAGAAACCCGATGCAAATATCAATTCGCTGAAAATTTAACATTTGCACCCGCCTGCCCTCTCGGAAAACGGACGGACGGAATTTTCGGCACGGTCCGTCCGGAGATTCGGGCGACGGTGCGGCGGATGCGCCGCAATCTTTGAAAACTACTCTTCGTCGGCCTCCTTCATGGTGTGGTAAACGTTCACCACGTCGTCGTCCTCTTCGAGCTTCTCGACCAGCTTCTCGACCGATTCGCGGCCCTCGGCGTCGAGCTCCTTCACGTCGGCCGGAATCCGAACCGACTCTCCGGAAACGATCTCGAAACCCTTGTCGTCGAGCCACTTCTGAATGGCGCCGAAAGATTCATAGGGAGCGTAGACCGTGATGCCGTCCTCCTCGGGATAAAACTCATCGACACCCAGGTCGATCATCTCCAGCTCCAGTTCTTCGGGATCGACGCCCTCGGCGGCGCGGAACTTGAAGACGCACTTGTGGTCGAACAGGAATCCGACCGAACCGCTGTTGCCCAGCGTGCCGCCGCACTTGTTGAAATACATGCGCACATTGGCCACCGTACGGTTGGTGTTGTCCGTGGCGGTCTCGACCAGGAACGCGATGCCGTGGGGGCCGTATCCTTCGTAGATCACCTCCTTGTAATCGGCGGCGTCCTTCTCGGTGGCACGCTTGATGGCGCGCTCGATATTCTCCTTGGGCATGTTCTCGGCCTTGGCGTTCTGAATCAGAATGCGCAGGCGGGTATTGCCCGACGGATCGGAGCCTCCGGCCTTGACGGCAATCTCGATCTCCTTGCCCAGTTTGGTGAAGGTGCGGGCCATATGGCCCCAGCGTTTCAATTTTCGCGCTTTGCGATACTCAAAGGCTCTTCCCATACGATTATCGTTTTTTCAGTTATTTTCTTTCGTGGTGCAAAGGTATAAAATTCGCAGAAAAAAACGGTAATCTCGTTCAAAAATATTCGCCCCGAAACCGCTAATAGACGTAACTGATCTCCGCAGACCAGGAGTCGGTGCGGAAAGGCTCGGCCGGGAGTCCCGCACCGTTTTCGAGGTTGGTCATCGGATAGAGCAGGAAAGCATAGCGTACGGCCACGCCGGAAGCTGCGGTAGAAGTTGTTACCACGTCGGGGCAGGTGAGCCACACCTCCGAACCGTGGATCTCGGCCGACGCCGGCCAGAACTTATGCTCCGAACCGGCCGTCGAGGCCACGTAGAAATGCTTCGGAGCCTGCCCGTCGTTGGTTTTCAGCCCTTCGGCATTGTCGAAGAGGAGCTTCACCACGCCGTTTTCGACTTTCAGACTGTTGTAGCGCGGCCCGAGGCACGCCACCTCGCTGCGGCCGTAGGTCCCGTTGAGCGCCAGACGCGCCAGGCGTTCGCCCACGGGGCGCTTGTTCGTGGGATGGATGTCGTCGGGATCGCCCACGTCCATCGTTACAGCCATTCCTGAGTGAGAAACCTGCTCGCGGGTCAGCGCCTGCGCCTCACGCATGTAGGCATAACCGATAGCCTCGCCCTGAGTGTAGAACCACTCTTTCGAGGAGGTGTCCTGACCGAAACCCCACGGGGCGATCTGCACGTAATAGAACGGCATCTCGCTGTGGGCGAAGTTGCGCCGCCAACCGTTGATGAGCGTCTTCATCAGCAGGGGATAGATCGGATAGTCGCCCCAGTTGCCTTCGCCCTGATACCACACCACACCGCGGGCCGACAGCGGCAGCAACGGGTGAACCATGCTGTTGTAGAGTTCAGCGGGCCGCACCAGCACGTTCATATCAGGGTTGGCCTTGTAAGGATCGACGAAAGTCGCTTTCAGCCGGCTGTCGCCTTCGAGAGCCTCGATCGGCGTATAAGCCTGCGCCGTGGCGCCGCCGTAGGAAGTATTGACCAGTCCGACGGGCACGCCCAGCTCCTTGTGGAGCATCCGCCCGAAGTAGTAGCCCACAGCGCTCTGGGAGCCGGCCGTCGCAGGGCTCGTGGAATACCATCTGCCATAGGGCGCGGGCATCTCCTCGCGCCAGTCGAAGATCGGGGCGGCCGTATTCGAGGGCTGCACGGTGAAAAAGCGGATGTTCGGATAGTTCGCGGCGTTGATCTCGGCCGGGGCGTCGAGTACCTGTCCCAAGGCGAAAGCCATGTTCGACTGCCCGCCCAGCACCCACACCTCGCCGATCAGCAGGTCGCGCAGAACCGCTTTCCGGAGCGGCGTCGAAACCACGATCGACTGCGGAGCGTTGTCGGAAGGCGCCGCAGGCACCGGAATTTCCAGCACCCACGTCCCGTTCGCATCAGCCTTGCAGGTGTATTCCTGCCGGGCCCAGCTCGCTTTCGCGGTGATCTTCACGTTGGCAGCGGAAGCCTTGCCCCACAGGCGGAACGGCCGGTTCTGCTGGATCACCATGCCGTCCTGCAAAAAACTGTGCAGTTCGAAAGTCCCCTCGACCCCGTCTTCACGCGGGTCATCCTCCCCGGAGGAGCAGCCCGCGAGGAGCGCAAACACGGCGACAAACGCAAAAAAGAGTTTTTTCATATAGCTTAATCGTTTAAGTATTGGTTAAGACAAAAGTAAGTAAAAAAACGCATCATCCAAACCGGCAGGCAAAAGAAATATCGGCGGGAGGAGAGATATTTCACCATATTTATGTAATTTTGCGCCGTACAATACATATATGAATATGGAAATCAAAAGCCGTTTCGACCATTTCAATATCAATGTCACGGACCTCGCACGCAGCATCGACTTCTACGACAAGGCGCTCGGGCTGAAAGAGGTCGGCCGCAAGGAGGCATCCGACGGATCGTTCGTGCTGGTGTATCTCGGCGACGGGCAGACCCCGTTCCGCCTCGAACTGACGTGGCTCCGCGACCACGCCGCAACGCCCTACGAACTGGGCGAGAACGAAAGCCACCTCTGCATGCGCGTCACGGGCGACTACGACGCCATCCGCGAATATCACCGCGGAATGGGGTGCGTCTGCTATGAAAACCTCGATATGGGGCTCTATTTCATCAACGACCCGGACGACTACTGGATCGAAATCCTGCCCGTCAAATAACCATGCAGAAGGAGACCGACATGCAAAAGGAGGTTGACGAAGCCGTGCGCGTGATGCGCGCGGGCGGAATCATCCTCTACCCCACCGACACGGTCTGGGGACTGGGCTGCGACGCTACGAACGCGGCCGCCGTGGAACGTATCTACAAACTCAAGCGCAGCGAGAACAAGAAGTCGATGCTCGTGCTGTGCGCCTCGGCCGACATGGTCGTGCGCTACGTCAACAAGGCTCCCGGCATCGCCTTCGAGGTGATGGAGCTGGCGACGAGCCCCCTGACGGCCATTCTGCCGGGTGCCGCGGGAGTCGCCGAGAACCTCATCCCCGAGGAGGGGACGCTCGGCGTGCGCATCCCCGACCACGAATTCTGCCGCCGGATGCTCCGCGCCCTCGGACGGCCGGTCGTCTCGACCTCGGCCAACATCTCGGGCGAAGCGACGCCCGCGGGATTGCAGGAGGTGGCGCAGGAGATCATCGACGGCGTGGACTTCGTCGTCAACCCCCGTTTCGAAGGCAAACCCACCCGCAAGGCTTCGTCGATCATTGCCTTCGGCGAAGGCGGCGAGGTGAAGATCATCCGCGAATAAGATGGCCCGCGTACTCGAAACCCCCATTCAGAAACGGTTCTCGGACATCGACCCGTTCCAGCACGTGAACAACGTCTCGCAGCAGATGTATTTCGATGTCGGCAAGACGGAGTATTACGAAAAGATACTGGGCGCGGAGGTGCTGTCGGGCGACCTGCGCATCCTCACCGTCTCGACCGCGACCTCCTACGCAGGGCAGGTGCGGATGCACGACCCGGTGCGCGTGACGACCACCTGCGAACGGATCGGCACGAAAAGCCTGACGCTCTTCCAGCAACTGCTGGTAGGCGAAGAGGTTCGCAGCGAAAGCCGTTCGGTGATGGTGGTCTTCGACTTCGCCCGCCAGCGAAGCGAGCCCGTGCCCGAAGAGTGGCGCCGGCGGCTTCTTGCGGATTAGTGCGGCAGCAGCCCGTCGGACCGCAGCTGCACTTCTCCGTGGCGGACGTAGTATTTATAGCCGACGACGACCAGCACGACCCCCGCGAAGATGAAGGCCAGCGCCGTCATGTTTGCCGCGTTGAAACGCGCCTGACCGCGCGTGACGGCCAGGATGCCGGCGATGAGAGGCTGGATATAACGGTAAAGGGCCGTATGCACGGAGGTCAGTTTTTCCGTACCGCGGTAGAGCAGGTACATCGGCAGGACGGTGCCCAGGATCAGGATATAGGCCAGTTCGGCCTGCGCATAGAGGGGCAGGCGCAGGAACGGCACATGGGCGATGTATTTCCAGAAGAAGGGCGCCGTGACGGCCAGCCCGATGATGTAATACCATCCCATCACGACCAGCGTGCCCAGTTTTTCGAGCTGCGGCTTGATGATCACCGTATTGATGGCGATGGCCACCACGGCGACGAGCACGAACAGGTTGCCCTGCGCCCGGCTGCCGTGGGTGAGCGTGAATCCGTCGCTGAAAAGCAGGATGGCGGCCCCGACCAACGCGCAGACGACACCCACGACGCGGGCCCGGATGTATTTGTGCGGGTGCATCAGGTGGTCCATGATGAGCGTGAAGGCCGGGCCCAGCGTGGCGATGATCGAGGCGTCGATAGGCGTGGTGTAGGACGAGCCCCAGAGCAGCATATACATCCACCCGTAGACGATCAGCAGCGTGACGATCAGGATGTTGCCGGCATCGCGCCACATGATGCGGAACGACTGCTTCGAGAAGAGTGCGAAGGGGATGAAGAAGATCGCCGCCGAGAGCACCTGAAGCATGAAGATCTGCTGGAAGTCGAGGTAATTGCGCGTGAGCGAAACGTAAAACGAGAAATTCGCCCCGAAAAAGACGTTAGCGAAGACCAAATCGAGATTATAGCGCGTTTTACTCACGAAAAGACGATACAGCAATTATCGCACCACCCGGCGTAAGACGCCGGCTTTAGAGGCGACGGTAGGAATTAGGGTTCGGAGCCTGATATGCGCTTCAACCCATTATAAGCCCCACCTCTTAGGTGGGCCCGGCTAAGAGGCGGGGTTTAGGGGCGGCAGGAATTACGGGTCGGAACACAATCTGCGCTACAACCCATTATAAAATCCACCTTTTAGGTGGGCCCGGCTAAAAGGCGGGTTTAAGGGGCGGCAGCAGGAATTACGGGTCGGAGCCTGACACGCGCTTCGACCTAATTAAAAAACGGCTCTTAGCCGGACGGGCAAGAAAAAGATGGACAAAGGAAAACTGAAAGGTCATGCGGCCTTGTGGGCCGCGAACATCGTCTGGGGCCTCAACGCCCCGATCGGCAAAAGCGTGCTTCAGTCCGAGGCGAATCCCGGGGGAATCAGCCCCTTCGCGCTGAGCGTCTACCGCATGGTGGGCGCCGCGCTGCTGTTCTGGGCCGTGTCGCTCTTCTTTCCCCGCGAACGGGTCGCCCCGCGCGACATCGTGCTGCTGCTCTTCGCCTCGGTGTTCGGCATCCAGCTCAACCAGATGCTCTTCCTCTGGGGGCTGTCGCTCACGTCGCCCATCGACACCTCGATCATCGCCACCATCGTCCCCGTGCTGACCATGATACTGGCGACGCTCTTCCTGCGCGAGCCGATCACGTGGCTCAAGGCCGGAGGCGTGTTCCTCGGATGCGCCGGGGCGCTGATCCTCATTCTCGTGAGCCAGCACGGAACGGGCCACACGTCGAGCGTCAAAGGCGACGTGCTCTGCATCGTCAGCGCCGTCAGCTACGCCACCTACCTCACGGCCTTCCGCAACGTGATCGTCCGCTACTCACCCGTGACGACGATGAAATGGATGTTCCTCTTCGCAGCCGTCGCGGCTCTGGCAATCTACTGGCGCCCGCTGACGGAGGTGGACTACGCCGCCGTGTCGCCGCGCATCTGGGGCGGCGTGGCCTACGTGGTCGTCGGCGCGACGTTCTTCTCCTATCTGATGGTTCCCGTGGCGCAGCACCACCTGCGGCCGACGGTCGTGTCGATGTACAACTACGTGCAGCCCATCGTGGCTGTGCTCTTCACCGTGGCCCTCGGGCTCGACACCTTCGGCTTCACCAAAGCCGGGGCCGCGCTGTGCGTCTTCGTCGGGGTGTGGCTGGTGACCAAATCGAAATCCCGGGCACAACTGGATGCCGCCC
Source organism: Alistipes intestinihominis (assembly GCF_040095975.1). Taxonomy (NCBI): domain Bacteria; kingdom Pseudomonadati; phylum Bacteroidota; class Bacteroidia; order Bacteroidales; family Rikenellaceae; genus Alistipes; species Alistipes intestinihominis. Next base: position 16,457 of record NZ_JBBMFL010000024.1, on the reverse strand, counting down.
GTCTGAAAGACGGGGTTTAGGGGCGCCCGCCTAAAAGGTGTTTTTTTGAATTGTTAGCAACGCAGACCTATTCAAGAGCGGTTTTGCGCGTCCGTCACGGTTTCACCTTTGTCAGCCCGCGTTCCGCCGCCAGCCGCTCCATCAGGGCGTAAGCCGCGTCGTATTCGTTGGGAATCTCGCCGTCGAGAATGGCGTTCTTGATGACCTCCTTGATGTCGCCGATCACGCGGCACGGGCCGATGCCGTAGGTCTCCATGATCAGCTCGCCCGTGACCGGAGGCTGGAAATTGCGGATGCGGTCCCGCTCTTCGAGGTCCTTCATCTTGCGGCGCACCAGCTCGAAATTCGCCAGAAAGCGTTTCACCTTGGCGTCGATGCCCGAAGTGATGTCCGCCTCGCACAGGATCATCAGCGACTCCACGTCGTCCCCCGCCTCGAACAGCAGACGCCGCACGGCGGAGTCCGTCACCATGTCTTCGGAGAGGATAATGGGCCGCAGGTGGAGGAAGACGAGCTTCTGCACGAACTTCATGTGCTCGTTCAAAGGCAGTTTCAGCTGCCGGAAAATCCCAGGCACCATCTTCGAGCCCACGACCTCGTGGCCGTGGAACGTCCAGCCCGCCTTCGGGTCGTAGGCTTTGGTCTGCGGCTTGCCGATGTCGTGCAGAATGGCGGCCCAGCGCAGCCACAGGTTGTCCGAACGGCGCGAGACATTGTCCAGCACCTTGAGCGTATGGATGAAGTTGTCCTTATGGGCGTGCTTGCCCCGCTTCTCCACCCCCTTGAGGTTGTGGAGTTCGGGGAAGATCAGCTCCAGCAGCCCCGTGAGTTCCAGCAGTTCGAAGCCCATCGAGGGAACGGGCGAAAGGACGATCTTGTTGAGTTCGGTGACGATGCGTTCGCGCGAAACGATCCGGATGCGCTCCGCGTTGCGGCGGATGGCCTCGAAGGTCTCCTCCTCGATCGTGAAGCCCAGCTGCGCGGCGAACCGCACGGCGCGCATCATGCGCAGCGGGTCGTCCGAAAAGGTGATGTCGGGATCGCACGGCGTGCGGATGATGCAGTCTTCGAGGTCGGACATCCCCTCGAAGGGATCGACCAGTTCGCCGAACGTGGCCTCGTTCAGCGACCACGCCATGGCGTTGATCGTGAAGTCGCGCCGCCGCTGGTCGTCTTCGAGCGTCCCGGGCTCGACCTCGGGTTTGCGCGAATCGCGGGTATAGGACTCCTTGCGGGCCCCCACAAACTCCACTTCGACGCCCCCGGCGCGGACCATCGCCGTGCCGAAGGTCTTGAAGACCGAAACTTTGGCTTTCAGCTCGCGCCCCAGCGCCTCGGCCAGCGCGATACCGCTGCCCACGACCACCACGTCGATGTCGGTCGAGGGACGCCGCAGATAGTGGTCGCGCACGTAGCCCCCGACGACGAAAGCCCTCACGCCCTGCTCGTCGGCAAGACGCGAAATCCGCCGGAATATCGGATTCGTCAGCTTCACCCGGCTATTTCACATGAGGTTTGATGACATCGCGCCACACCAGATAGCCTTCGCCTTTGAGATGCAGTCCGTCGAGCGTGTAACGCTTGTCCAGATTGCCGTTTTCGTCGGCCAGAGCTCCCCAGACATCGAGGTAGGTGACGCCCTTCTCGTCGCACAGCGCTTCGAGCCGCTTGTTCGTCGGCACGATCAGCGGCGCACAGGCTTTGCGGCGCTCGTACCCCGGGAGATCGCCGTTGACGGGCAGGATGCTCTGCACGTAAATCTTGGTCCAGCGCGATTCGGCCTGAAAGCGGTCGATCAGCCGCCCGATGTTGGCCAGCACCTCGTCGGGCGAGGCGCCGGAGATCAGGTCGTTGATGCCGATCATCAGGAAGAGCTTTTTGGGATGCCCCTCGATGATCGGGTCGAGACGTTCGAGCAGCCACCCCGAGCGGTCGCCGCTGATGCCGCGGTTTTTGATGTGGCGGTTATTGAACAGCTCGGCCCACTCGCAGCCGTCGGTGATCGAATTGCCCAGAAAGACGATGTCGCTCGAAAGCACCGGAAGCACCTCGAACAGCGTCCGTCTGCGGAGGTTGTACTCGCTCTGGGCGAACACCGAGCCCGCGGCGAAGAGGGCGGTGAAAAGGATCAGGATACGTTTCATGGTCATCATAATTTAAGTTCGCGCCGGTAGAGCTGCACGGTGTTTTCCAGTCCGTAGTAGAGTGCGTCGCAGATCAGCGCATGGCCGATCGACACCTCGTCGGTCCAGGGAATGCGGCTGACGAAACCGTGCAGGTTCTCCAGCGACAGGTCGTGTCCGGCATTCAGCCCCAGCCCCTGCCGGCGGGCCTCCTCGGCGGCGGCCACATAGGGAGCCGCGGCCCGCTCCGGCCCGTCGGGATACTCCCGCGCATAAGCCTCGGTGTAGAGCTCCACGCGGTCGGCACCGCACGCCTTCGCCCCCGCCACCATCTCCGGAGAGGGGTCCACGAAGATCGAGACCCGGATGCCCTTTTCGTGGAAACGCTGCGTCACGCCGGTCAGGAACTCGCGGTTGGCCACGGTGTCCCATCCGGCGTTCGACGTGATGGCGTCGTGGGCGTCGGGCACGAGGGTCACCTGCGCCGGAACCACCTCCGACACCAGGTCGATGAAGCTCGGAATGGGATTGCCCTCGATATTGAGCTCCGTCGTGAGCACACGTTTCAGGTCGCGCACGTCGTCGTAACGGATATGGCGCGCATCGGGACGCGGATGCACCGTGATGCCGTCGGCTCCGAAACGCTCGATGTCCAGGGCCGCGCGAACCACGTCGGGCAGGTTGCCGCCGCGCGAATTGCGCACCACGGCGATCTTATTGATGTTAACACTCAGCTTTGTCATAAAATCCACTCCATTAAAGAAATACAGGCTCCGGTCCGGACAAGTTCAAATAAATTTGGCTCGTCGCTCACCTTTCACTATATTTGTAGCGATATGCCGCGCCTCCGCGCCGGCCCGCAGACGCCTGCGTCCCGGATTCGGATCGGCGTGGTAAAGTTACTTATTTTTTCGAAACTCCGCCGATGAAAATCATACTTTTTTCCCGCGCGCAGATCGCCCACACCCCCGAGGAGATCCGCCAGTTGTTCGAGGCGATCGACGCATCCGGATTCGATTACGCAGTCAACGAGGAGTTTGCCCCCGTCGTGCGGCAAACCGCCGGAATAGCGCTCCCGCCCGAGAAGGTCTACGGCCGTCACATCGGCGAACAGCCTGCCGGAACCATCATGGTCTGCTACGGAGGCGACGGAACGCTGCTCGAAGGGGTGCACCGCCTCTGCGGAGCCCCGATCCCCGTGATGGGGATCAACGCCGGGCACCTGGGATTCCTGACCAGCGCCCCGAGCGCCGGGCTTGACCTGATATTCAACGACATCGCGGCCGGAAAGATCACCACCGAACCCCGCTCGCTGCTCTCCATCGAGGGCGATTTCGGCGAACAGCCCGACTCGACGCTGGCGCTCAACGAATTCACCGTGCAGCGCCACGGCGCAGGAATGATTTCGGTCGAAACCTACGTTGACGGGCAGATGGTGGCCACCTATCACGGCGACGGGGTGATCGTCTCGACCCCCACGGGATCGACCGCCTATTCGCTCAGCGCCGGAGGACCCGTCGTGGCCCCGACGTGCCGGTGTCTCGTCATCTCGCCCCTCGCCCCCCACAACCTCACGATGCGCCCGGTGGTGATCCCCGATTCGGGTGTCATCTCGCTGCGCGTCAACGCCCGCCGCTCGGCCGCGTTCGTCACGCTGGACGACCGCACCTACCGGATTTCGCACGGCGCGGCCTTCACCGTCAGGCGGGCCGAACAGAAGATTTTTTTGGCCGTGCCGCACAATATATCATTTTACGACACGTTACGGAATAAGATGATGTGGGGAATCGACATCCGCAGTTAATCTTTACTCGTTTTTTCCTTAATTAATAGAATTTTCCCTATATTTGTGCCCTATTATGAGCGAGCAGAAACGCATACCGCAACACGTCGCCATCATCATGGACGGCAACGGCCGCTGGGCCGGGTTGCACGGCAAGGAGCGTTACGAGGGTCATGCCGCAGGCGTGGAGCCCGTGCGGGCGTCGCTGCGCGCTGCCGCCCGCTGGGGCGTGAAATACCTGACGCTCTATGCGTTCTCGACCGAAAACTGGGGACGCCCCTCCGCAGAGGTCGATGCGCTGATGGAGCTTTTCTGCCAGAGCGTCGTGAACGAGACGCCCGAACTGATCCGCCAGGGGGTCGAGGTGCGCATGATCGGCGACCGGAGCCGCTTCTCGGAGAAGGTGCAGAAGTATCTGGCCCAGGCCGAGGAACGGACCGCCGGAGGAAAGACGCTGACGCTGATCCTGGCGCTCAACTACTCGTCGCGCGACGAAATAACGCGCGCCGTGCGGCAGATCGCCCGCCGTGCGGAGGCCGGGGAGATCGCCCCGGGGGAGATCTCCGAAGCCACGATCGGCGCCGCGCTCGACACGGCCCCCTATCCGGACCCCGACCTGATCGTCCGCACCAGCGGCGAACAGCGGCTGAGCAATTTCCTGCTGTGGCAGGCGTCCTACGCCGAATTCTGGTTCCCCGAGGTGCTGTGGCCCGATTTCACGGAGCGGGATTTCGATGCGGCCGTGGAGGAGTACGCACGGCGCGACCGCCGCTTCGGGCTGGTTAAATGATTGAAATTTAGACTATATTTGCAATAGATGAACTATTCCGGTAAGATATTCACGGCAGCAGCGGCCCTCGTGCTTTGCTGCTCGAATATATTCGCCCAGGAGCAGAATCCGCAGGACACGACGGCGGCTCCGAAGCCTGCGGTCTCCGAAAATGCCCCGATGTACAGGAACGACGGCGCACCCAGGCTCTACCACATTCGCAACGTCAATGTCCACGGCGTGCAGTACCTCAATCCCGACATTCTCAAATCGTCCGCCGGACTGATCGAGGGCGATTCGATCTACCTGCCGAGCAACTTCATCTCCAACGCCATCTCGCGGCTCTGGAGCCAGCGGTTTTTCTCGGACGTGAAGATCGGCGCCGAGATCGAGGGCGACAGCCTCGACCTGGAGGTGTTCCTCAAAGAGCGCCCCCGCGTCTACAACTGGGAGTTCGAAGGCATCTCGAAGGGCAAGAAGAAAGACCTTCTGGAGAAGCTCAAACTCAAACGAGGCAGCGAACTATCGGATTACGTCATCGACAAGAACCAGAAGCTCATCAAACAGTACTGGGCCGAAAAGGGTTTCCGCAACACGGAGGTCGGCGTGCGCATCGACAACGACACGCTGCGTCCCGGACAGGCCGTAACCGTCACGTTCCTCATCGACCGCAAGTCGAAGGTCAAGATCGGCAAGATCAACTTCACGGGCAACGAACAGTTCCCGGACAAGCGTCTGCGCCGCACGTTCAAGAAAACCCACCAGAAATCGATCAACTTTTTCAAGGGCGCCAAGCTCAACGAAAGCGACTACGAGAACGACAAGGAGCTGCTGATCGACTTCTACAACTCGAAAGGCTACCGCAACGCGACGATCGTGAGCGACTCGATCTACCCGATCAACGAAAAACGTCTGGGCATCGACATCGACGTTTCGGAGGGCAACAAATACTACATCCGCAACGTGTCGTGGGTCGGCAACTCGGTCTACGAGACCGACGACCTGCAACGCATGTTCGGCGTCAAGAAGGGCGACACCTACGACAAAAAGTCGATGCACAAGCGGCTGGGAATCGGCAAGGAGGAGAACCCCGAAGACATGTCGGTCAAGTCACTCTATCAGAACGAAGGCTACCTGATGTCGCAGATCGAACCCGCCGAGGTCATCATCGCCCCCGACTCGATCGACATCGAAGTCAAGGTGTTCGAAGGCAAGCAGTTCACCATCAACGAAGTCGGCATCACGGGCAACCAGCGCGTCGATGACGAGGTGATCCGCCGCGAGCTGTACACCCGTCCGGGCGAACTTTACAACCGCTCGCTGCTGATGCAGACCATCCGCACGCTGGGTTCGATGGGCCACTTCAACCCCGAGGCGGTCATGCCCGACATCAAACCCGTCACGAACGACCTGGTGAACGTCAACTGGCCCCTCGAAGAGCAGGCTTCCGACCAGTTCAACATCGCCGGCGGCTGGGGCTCGGGCACGTTCGTGGGCTCGGTGGGCATCACGCTGAACAACCTTTCGATCAAGAACACCTTCAAGAAAGGTGCATGGCGCCCCTACCCGATGGGCCAGAACCAGCGGCTGTCGCTCTCGGCGCAGACCAACGGCACCTATTACAAGGCTTTCGCGTTCAGTTTCACCGACCCCTGGATGGGCGGCAAGAAACCCAACTCGTTCACCCTCTCGGCACACTTCTCCGAGCAGAACAACGCCTACTACGTATGGCAGTCGGCGACGCAGTATTTCCGCACCTACGGCGTGGCCGCCGGTCTGGGCAAGCGGCTGAACTGGCCCGACCCCTACTTCACGTTCTACGCCGAGGCCAACTACGAGCGCTACAACCTGAAAAACTGGACGGGATTCGTCGTGGAGAACGGCAACTCGAACCTGCTGTCGCTCAAACTGGTGCTGGCCCGCAACTCGGTGGACCAGCCGATCTACCCGCGCCGCGGCTCGGAGTTCAGCGCCTCGGTGCAAGCCACGCTCCCCTACTCGCTCTGGGACGGTAAGGATTACAGCGACCAGTCGATGTCCGATCAGGACCGCTACCGCTGGATCGAGTTCCACAAATGGCAGTTCAAGGCGCAGTGGTTCCAGGGATTCCTGCGCAACTCGAACCTCGTGCTGATGCTCAAAGCCGAGATGGGATACCTCGGAAGCTACAACAAGAACAAGGTTTCGCCTTTCCAGCGCTTCGAGGTCGGCGGCGACGGCATGTCGGGATACAACATATACGGTATCGACATCATCGCCATGCGCGGTTACGAGGACGGTGCGCTCGACCCGTCGAGCTACTACTCCCGCGGCTACAACAAATACACCGCCGAGCTGCGCTACCCGATCATCCTGAAACCTTCGTCGCAGATCTACGTGCTCGGATTCCTCGAGGGCGGTAACGCATTCGACTCGTGGAAGAAGTTCTCGCCCTTCCGGATCAAGCGTTCGGCCGGCTTCGGCGTCCGCCTCTATCTGCCCGTGGTGGGTATGCTCGGCATCGACTGGGGCTACGGATTCGATCCCCCCGCGAACTCCACGACCAAGAGCGGCAGCCAGTTCCACTTCGTCCTCGGTCAGCAGTTCTAAAAAAGGCCTTGTGGCAATAAATTTGAAAGAAAAGAGTTATATTTACAGCACGAACCCGGGAAACCGGCTGAATATTAACTTAAAATAACAGGATTATGAAACGGCTGATTTTAATCGCGGCATTCATTCTGACGGCAGGAACCCTCGCGGCCCAGAACTACATAATCGTCAACAGCGAAAAAGTCTTCAAGTCGATCGACGCCTACAACACGGCCATATCCGATCTGGACAAACTCGCCAAACAGTACCAGACGCAGGTGGATACCAAGTTCAACGAGGTCGAGACGCTCTACAACAACTATCAGGTTCAGAAAACGTCGCTTTCGGCCGCAGCGCGTCAGGTGCGTGAAAACGCCATCCTCCAAAAAGAAAAGGAGGCCCAGGAGTATCAGGAGAGCCTGTTCGGACAGGAAGGCACACTGATGAAAAAACGGGTCGAGATGATCTCTCCGATCCAGAAGCAGGTCTTCGCGGCCATCGAAGCCTACGCCAAGCAGGTCGGGGCCGACCTGGTGTTCGATTCGGCGAACAATCCCACGCTGCTCTACAACAACCCCGCGGTCGAGCGGACGCAGCAGGTGATCGACGCCCTGAAAAAGAAATGACATCAAAACATTAACTGATAAATTCGTATGAAAAAAGCAATCAAACTGACCCTCGCTGTTGCGCTGGTTATGGGCTCCACGTCGCTTTTCGCTCAGAAATTCGGCCGCATCAACACCCAGGAGATCATCATGGCGATGCCCGAAACCAAGACCATGCAGGAAAACATGGAGACCTACGCCAAGGAGCTGCAAGACAACATCGAAACGATGAACGTCGAGTTCAACACCAAATTGCAGGATTTCCAAAAGAACTACAACACCTTCAGCGATGCCATCAAGGAGATGAAGGAGAAGGAGTTGCAGGACATGCAGAACCGCACCCGCGAATTCCAGGAGCGCGCACAGCAGGACTATCAGAAAAAACAGAACGAACTGCTCGGCCCGATCATCGAGAAGGCCAAGGCGGCTATCGACAAGGTTTCGGCCGCAAATGCCTATACGGTCGTATTCGACACCTCGACCGGCTCGCTGGCCTATTTCGACGAGGCGACGCTGACCGACATCGCCCCCCAGGTGAAGAAAGAGCTCGGTATCACCGACGCTCCGGCAGCAGCCCCCGCAGCCAAATAAAAACGCTCTGCGGAGCGATTCCGCAGAATCCGAACAATTTTACCTGCCTCAGGAGTGCCGGCCGACAGCGACCGGCGCTCCTTTTTCATGCGCCATAGTTCAAAAACACGCCCGAGGTGATCGAAAAGACGGATAATCGAACCATATGAACCATGCGGAATGATTTTATTACTATATTTGTCGGAAATCGAGTGAAACTATGAACAGCAAAGACGCAGAAACTCCGATCACCAGCTTCACCCTCAGCAAGCTGATCGCCATGTCCGGCGGCGAGAAACGCCCCGACCCGCTGGGGGAATGCATCGCCACCAGCAGCGCCGCGCAAATGGAGGTATTCCGGTTTCCGGGACGCCTCGACGCTTTCGTCATCGGCGTGGGAACCGAAGGCGAAACGACCTTCACCTCCAACCTGAAAGAATACCGGCTGAAAAAGGACTCGCTCTTCATCGTCGGACCGAAGCATATCCTGCAAATACAGTCCAACAACAGCTTCAAGGCGCATGTCCTCGTCATCTCGCCGGACTTCCTGCGCCGCATCAACATCGACACCAAACACCTGATGCCGCTCTTCCTGCAATTCGGATCGCGGCACTGCATGGAGCTCACCCACGCCGAATGCCAGTCGCTGCGCAGCTTCATCTCGATGGTCGAACAGGAACTCGAAGGTCCCGAAACCGACTTTGCGATCGAGATCGTCAGCGAACTGATCGCGGCGACGATTTATAAGGTCGGCGACATCCTGACTCACTACATGGAGAAGCATCCCGAGATGGACAATCCCGTGCACAACCGGGCCGAGGAGTATTTCAAGCAGTTCACCGAGCTGCTCGGCGAACACTACACGCGCGAACGCAGCGTGGGTTACTACGCCCGGCAGCTCTGCATCACGCCCAAATACCTCACGACGCTCATCAAACGCATCAGCGGCAAATCGGTGTCGGAATGGATCGACAGCTACGTCATCCTCGAAGCCAAAACGCTGCTCAAATACTCGAACATGAGCGTCCAAGAGATCGCCTATTACCTCAATTTCCCCAACCAGTCGTTCTTCGGCAGCTACTTCAAGCGCAATACAGGCATGTCGCCGTCGCAGTACAAGGCCAAGCAATAGCGAAAGGCCCGGTTTCAGAAGAGGCCGAAACCGGGCTTTCGATCAGTGCGGTGCGGCTGTCGTGCATCGAGAAAGATCCCCGGACGGGACGTACTTCGGGACTGCCTTCCGGGGATTCGAGCGATGTGCGGCAGGTGCGCCGCAATCATCGAAAACATCAGAACGGATAGCCGACGCCGAAATTCAGCGCCGTATTCTTCCAGCGGAAATTGTGAATCCACCGCTCGCCGGCGGGATTGTTGGGATTATGGAGCTGGATGCCCCAGTCGAGGCGCAGCACGGCGAATTTGATGTCGAAGCGCAGGCCCAGTCCCGTGTTGAATCCCAACTGTTTGTAGAACCGATCGAAGCGGAAGACCGCATCGTCCGAATACTCCTTCGGATTCTCCCGGATATACCAGATATTGCCCAGATCGAAGAAGGTCGCCCCGTGGATGATCCCCCAGACCGGGAAGCGCAGTTCGAGGTTGGCCTCCAGCTTCACGTCGCCGGTCTGCACCGGATAGTCGTTGCGGGGATCGGGTACCGACCCCTGTCCGAGGGTCCGGGGCGTCCAGCCGCGCATGCCGTTGCTGCCGCCGCAGTAGAACTGGCGGTCGAACGGCACGGAGGAGGAGTTGCCGTAGGCCATCGCCACGCCTCCGTAGAGGCGCCCGACGAGCGCCGTCACGTCGCCCAGCATGATTTTCCGGCTGACGCTCAGGTCCGAACGGAAATACTGCGAATAACGGATGCCGAAGATCGAATAGTAGTCCTTGTCCCGGGCCGGGGAGAAGAACATGTGTTCGACGGCGTCGATCAGGTTGCCGGCGGTCTCGGCGTTGAAACGGATATTCGTGGCGTTGCCTCCGAGATTCTTGCGCTGGTTGTTGTAACTGTAACCGAACGAAAGGCCGCCGATGAACTGCGTCGTGAAACTTTCGAGCAGGTAGCGGTTCTGGGTGAGCTGCGGCTCGCCGTCGGGACCGGAGTTGTTGACCATCAGGAACGAGGCGTCGAGGTCGTTCACATCGACCACGTTAATGTCGATCGGCCGAAGCGAGAACGACGAATAACGGTCGTTGGTCCACATGTAGGTGATGCCGGCGCTGGAAAGCGTGCGGCGATAGTAGGGACGGTCCTGGAAATTGACCGACAGTTCGATCTTGGTCCGGGGCTGGTTCACCGAGCGGAAACGCCCCGGCAGCAGAAAGCGCGGGAACGTGAGGCCCGTGGTGACGCCGAACTCCGTGGCCCGCTTCTTCTTGGCATCGGGGGCCTTCATAAACTCGTAGCCCGCCGTGAAGGAGATGTCGAACGACTCCGCCCCGCGGAAGATGTTGCGGTTCTGGTAGCCGAGGGTGGCTTTCAGCCCGTAGAAACTCGACGTGGTGCTCCCCTCGAGATCGACCTTGACGCTCTGTTTGAGCGTCGGCGTGCAGAGGATGTTGCACGTGAGGTACCCCTCGCGGGTGTAGAGTGTCCGGGTCGAATCGGCCGTCGCACCGATGAAGGAGACATAGTTGTCGGCGTCGTCCGCCGGCCGGGCCTGCTCCTCGAAGGCGATCCGGGCGCTTTTGAAATACCCGAGGGCCATCAGGTCGGAGTAGGCGCGGTTGACCTGCGCCGAGTTGTAGACATAGTTGGGATAGAGCGGCACGGCCTGCCGGAGCACCGACGGGCGCAGATTGGGACGCTTCTCGTAGATGATGTTCAGACCCCGGTAATAGAGCGTATCGAGGCGCGAGACCAGCGTGGTGTCGGTCCGCGCGACGGTCGGATCGTAGTCCGGAAAGATGTTGATCCGGTCGATGCGGTAGACCATGTTGTTGTCCATGACGGCCTGCCCGCGTGCGTTGTAACCGGTGAGATACTGCTTGACGACCACGCGCAGATCGACCTCGCGGTTGCCGCCCAGCGTGTCGGCCCAGAACATGATGTTATTGACCGAAAAATTGTAGTACCCCCGTTCCTTGAGGTAGGAGGTGATGCGCTCCCGCTCGGCGTCGAGCACCGTGACATCGTAGATGTCCCCCCGGCGGAGCAGCGTGCGCGCCGTATCGGGCAGCACGATCTGTTCGAGGAACTCGTCCTGGAATTCGTAGGAGATCGAGTCGATGCGGTAGGGTTCGCCCTGATGCGTGCGGTAGGTGATCCGGGCGCGCTTGCGGCGCGACGTGGTATCAACCTCGAACGAAGCCCGCGAGTCGAAAAACCCTTTCGAATCCATGTAGACTTTCAGATTCTCGGCGCTCTTCTCCGTCAGTCCCGTTTCCAGCAGCACGGGCGCCTGCCCGATCTTGCGCTTCCAGTTATTCCAGCGGTTGTCTTTCGCCGGATCGGCCTGTTCGTACAGCCAGACATAGAAATTGGTCCCGAGGAAGCGCTTGTTGGGAGTCTGACGCACGTATTTCTCCAAATCGGAGGCCGTGATACGGTCCCTGCGGGGCGTCGATTCGTCGTCCTCGATCTTCACCCGCTGCACGAGGTACTGCCCTTCGGGAATGTGCCGCGTGACGCTGCAAGCCGGGCCGAGAAGGCCCAGCGCCGCGGCGGCGAATATGCGGCACACCCTGCGCACAACGTCAGTTGTTGAAGAATCCCTTCTCTTTCAGCAGGGCGAAATAGGATTTCGAAATGGCGAGGTTGTCCTTGCGCACGTAGCGGCGCTCGGTGAAGATCTTCGCCAGATTCGGCAATCCGTTCTCCTCCAGCAGGCGCTTCGTGAGATCCGACTCCTCGCGTTCGGCCCACAGCTCGTCGATCTCGGCAGCGGTATAGTCGGTGTACTTTTCGTAGTGAACCACGGCTTCCAGCGGCAGGCGGTCGGTCAGTGCGGGCGATTCGTCGGGATAGCCCATGACGACGGTCGTGACGGGAATAACCCCCTTCGGAAGCTCCAGAATCCGCGAAATGTCGCCCGCGGTGTAGATCGTCGTGCCGAGGTAGCAGATGCCCAGTCCGTGCATCTCGGCCTCGACGCAGAGGTTCTGCGCCGCCAGCAGGGCGTCGGTCGAAGCGTTCAGGAACCAGGCGAAATTGTCGTAGGCGGGATCGGCGTCGCGCTGCTCGCACCACATCGTGAAGCGGTGCACGTCGGCGCAGACGGTCACCACGCACGGAGCCTCGCAGACCATCGGCTGATTGAAATGACACGGAGCGAGCCGCTCACGCAGCGCCCGGTCGCGGGTCACCACCAGCGAATAGAGCTGCATGTTGCCGCAGGTCGAGGCACGCGAGGCAGCTTCGAGACACTCTTGCAAAAGCTCCTCGGGAATGGGCGTCGGCAGGAACTTGCGTATCGAACGATGCTTGAAAAGCACACTTTTCATAACGAAAATAATTTGAACCGGTGTGAAAATGACATAACCCGCGTGCCGGCGGGCAGCTCCGCGGATATTTTTCACAAAATTAGCAAAACTTTTAGAAGTTTTACTATTTTTGCGAATACATAACTCCCCGAAATGAGGACGGAATTCACGAAATACGAGGGTGCGGGCAACGACTTCATCCTGATCGACAACCGCGACGGCGTCTTCACGCCCGAGGCGGAGGCGATCGCCCGCCTGTGCGACCGCCATTTCGGCATCGGCGCCGACGGAGTGATGACCCTCGCGCGCAGCGCCGAGATCGACTGCTCGATGCGTTACTACAACGCCGACGGGTCGGAAGGCGAGATGTGCGGCAACGGCGCCCGCTGCTTCGCGCTGTTCGCCGAGCACCTCGGCATCGGCGGCGAAACCAAATACTTCGACGCCGCGGACGGACTCCATACCGCCCGAATCCGCCGCTCGAAAGGCCCCGCAGGCGAAATCGAGCTGGGAATGACCGCCGTCCGGGAGATCCGCACGGGCGACGGCTGGTGGTTTCTCAACACGGGAGTGCCCCACTACGTAGAGTTCGTCGATGACCTCGCCGCGACAGATGTCATCGGCCGCGGCCGCATCATCCGCCGCGACACGGCCCGCTTCCCGCAGGGCACGAACGTCAATTTCGTGCAGGTCACGGGCGACGGCACGATCCGCGTGCGCACCTACGAACGCGGCGTGGAAAACGAGACGCTCGCCTGCGGAACGGGAGCCACGGCAGCCGCCATCGTCGCCAATTTCGCCCTCCAGCCCCGGACCGTCCGCTATGCGGTTTCGGTCCCCGGAGGAGAACTTGCGGTACGGTTTTCGCATGAACCGGGAACACAGACCTACACGGACATCCGACTGACCGGACCGGCACGCCGGGTCTTCGGAGGGGTGTTCGACAGCGAAAATTTCTAAACAAACCAAGTTTTTCCCCATGAAAACAGTAAAGGGAATCCGCGAACACGAGGCGGACGAACTTCGGAAAGCCAAACGCCTCGAACCGATGCGCAAGAGCGGCAAGGAGCGCCACTCGCTTTACAGCACGCTCGACGAGGACGACGACGAAGCCTACACACCCTACGTCAAACGCGAATCGGCGCTCGACTACTTCGACGAAGAGGAGGAATAAACGCGAATCCCATGATCGACAAATTCATTATGGCAGGCCCCACGGCCCTGCACGTCTGCGATTCCCAGCAGGGAGACCGATGCGTCGTATTGCTGCACGGCTATCTTGAATCCATGCTCGTATGGGAAGATTTCATCCCATTCCTCTACAAGGAGGTGCGGGTGGTTACGTTGGACCTGCCCGGCCACGGCATCTCGGTCGTCGCGGGCGAGGAACATCCGATGGAGTTTCTGGCCGACACCGTGGCCGACGGGCTTCGGGAGCTGGGGATCGAACGCTGCACGCTCGTGGGACACTCGATGGGCGGCTACGTCGCGCTGGCTTTCTGCGAACGCCATCCCGAGATGCTCGACGGTCTGGTGCTGCTCAGCTCGACGCCCAATGCCGACACTCCGGAGAAGGCCGAAAACCGCCGCCGCGAAATCGCGCTCGTGAAGGCCGGCAAAAAGGAGCTGCTGGCCCGTGTAGCTCCCGAAGCGGGCTTTGCCGAAGAGAACCGCCCCCGGATGAAAGACTATATCGAAGATCTCACCGAACAGGTTTTCGTCACCGAAGACGAAGGGATCGTCGCCCTGCTGAACGGGATGATCGCCCGCAAAGACCGCAACGCAATGCTGCGCGAAACGAAAGTCCCCGTGCTGTTCATCCTCGGCCGCAAGGACGGCTACATCCCGGTCGAAGCCGCCGAGAAAATGGTTGCCGAACATCCCGAAGCGCAAGTCGTATGGCTCGAAAATTCGGGACACATGGGCTTCCTCGAAGAGCCCGAGACCACAGCGCAGGCGATTCTCGGATTCGTCCGGGCGGAAAAACGGTCTTGAGAAAGCCGATTTATACGTCCGCAACGCAGCCGGAAACAACATAGAATAGGACGCCCGAAAAGATGATTTTCTGCCAGAGCTGCGGCATGCCCATGACAGCCCCGGAACATTTCGGCGCCGAAGCCGACGGAAGTCCCAGCTCCGAAACGATCAAAAGAGAGGGCAAGGCACTCGAAATCGGCTCGGGGCATAACTCCATGTCGCGTTCCGAGATCATCAATCCGCGTTCACGCCGGACGACACGCACCGCTGCGGGGAGATTCTGACTTGTCCCCATCAGCAGTCCATCCAAGCTGTCAGGGCCGGAAAACCTCTCTTCCGAAGTTCAAATTCACAACAGACAACGCTGCAATGATCGCCACGGCGGGATATTACCGCTATGAGCCCGAAGAAAATTTATTCCCCGCCAAGTGCGAAAGTCGCCAATACGCCCTTATGATCCGTAGGCCAGACGCCTAACGGTTCGATGAACGCATCTTCGCCCGTCTCGCGGACCCGCTCGCTCCGCACGATTGACGACGACGGCCCCACGACCTCGACTCGCTTCGGCACGAAAACCCCGCCCGGCAGGTAATAGATGAAGTCGATGCGGTCCCGCTCGTCGGCATCGGGAGCCCATGTCAGTTTTTCGACCGCCGTCGCCGGATTGTCGGCGGGATAGGTGAAGCCCGGATGCGTCGCCGGATCGGGATGAAGCAGCCGGTACACGTCGCGGAATCCGGCGTCATAGAGCCGCACGGAGCAGTCCCAGGGAACGACGCAACCGTTGTGATCCCACATTCCGCACGTCGCGTCGGTCCAGTCCAAGTGCGACGGCTCGTTGAAATCCCCGGCCAGCAGGATCAGGTCGGCCCGCTCACGGGAAACTTCTTCGAGAAACGCCGCGACGGCCTCGTCGCGTGTAGACGCACGGTTCATCCGTAAAACAGCCTCCGGATTGCCGTCCGGAGCCGGCAATTTCTTCCACGTAACGCCGTCATAACCGCGCGGCAGGTAGCAGGCGTAATGCGTATAGTCCAAATGGGCCGGATAGAGCAGTACGTCGCGGCCCCCGACATCTATGCGCACCTTCATATCGACACCGCCCGGAACCGTGAATAGCCCCGTTACGACCTCTTCGATCGGATATTTCGACAACACACAGACATCGGTTCCCTGTACCCCGGTACAACGTCCCGAAGCTCCGTACCACGTCTGTCCCCGCCGTTTCAACGCTTCGACCAACCGTTCGGAAGTAACCCCATGATGGTTGTTGACTTCACACAAAGCGACAATATGCGCATCGAGGCGGACGATCTCATCGGTCAGGGCATCGAAAGCCCCCGGCACGACCGTAGCGTCGCCCCAGATATTGAGTTGAAACACCCGCAGTTCGCAGGATTTTCCGCTGACGCAGCCGATACAGCCTAACAGCAGAAAAAGAATCAGATTGCGCATCATAACCAAATTCATCTTTTTGTAAATCCTCTCCGGACATAGCGGAACCTTCGCGCCTCCCCCCCCCGATAAGGAAAGAAGAAAGCCGGCCCCTTTATCAGGGACCGGCTTGAAGAGGCGGCTACCTACTCTCCCACGGGAAAACCGCAGTACCATCGGCGTTAGTGAGCTTAACTTCTCTGTTC
>NZ_JBBMFL010000023.1:0-36222 GCF_040095975.1 Alistipes intestinihominis | reverse complement strand
AGCCTATCTAAACCGGGGTTCATCCCCGGTAAAGTGCGCAAGGCGAGCGCAATGGCAAATTTATTTGGGCATTGCCGGGGACAGAGGTGCAAAATCCGGGGCGGCAGCGCCACAATCTGCCATCACCTCCGAAACCGGCATCTCTCGCCAAAACTTCTAAAACCCAGCTCTCAGCTGGGAAAAAATGGCCCATAAAACGACGCCGCCGGCGACCGAGACGTTGATCGAATGTTTGGTCCCGGCCTGCGGAATCTCGACAGCCCCGTCGCACATATCGACGGCCTCCTGCCCCACGCCATCGACCTCGTTGCCGAAGACCAGCGCATATTTCACGCCCGGCCGGGCACGGAAGGCGTCGAGCATCACGGCCCCTTCGACCTGCTCCACGGCGTATATCTCATACCCCTCGGCGCGCAGCTGCGCGAGGCACTCCGGGGTCGTCGCATAATGGCACCAGGGCACGGTCTGTTCGGCTCCCAGGGCCGTTTTGTGAATGTCACGGGAGGGCGGCACGGCGGTAATGCCGCACAGGGCGATCCGCTCCACGGCGAAAGCGTCGCCCGTGCGGAAAAAAGCCCCGACATTCTGGGCCGAACGTACGTTGTCCAGCACTACCGTGACGGGCATTTTCTCCATCGCGGCGAACTCTTCGGCCGAGGGCCTGCCGAGCTCTTCGTTGGTGATTTTGCGCATAATGGCTTCGGAATGGTTGATTTCGGGGTCAAAAGTAAATAAAATTAAAATCTTTTCCCTACTTTTGTGACTCTATCAATCAGGAAACCGATGAAAAAACTGCTGCTTCTGCTCGCACTCGGCGGATTCGCCGTCGCAGGACACGCTCAGGAAATCCTCGTGGGCGCCGACTTCAAGATGTATTTCGACAACAAGGAGTTCGGCAGCAACGAGTTCGCGGTCCCCGGACTGGACATCGAGTCGGGCACGGATTTCGCCGCCCGTCTGCTGCCCCGCGTCGGCATCCGGTGGGACGAGAAGAACACCCTCGTCATCGCCGCGGACATGATCAAGAACTTCGGGTCGGCGGAATCGGCCTATCTGTCGGAGGTGAAACCCGTCTTCTACTACCAGTTCCGGACACCCCGCGTCACAGCCGTGGCCGGTATTTTCACGCGCGACATGATGCACGACGACGATTACTCGACGGCGTTCTTCTCCGAATCGTACCGTTTCTACCACAACCGCATGAACGGTGTGCTGGCACAGTATAACGGCCAGGGGGGGGGCTCCTACGTGGAGTTCGTCTGCGACTGGGAGGGCATGTATTCGACCCTCTCGCGCGAAAAGTTCCGCATCCTGCTCGCCGGACGCCACTATCTCGACCGCTTTTACTACGGATTCAACTACTCGATGTTCCACTTCGCGGGACAGCAGGACGCGCCGATCGAAAACGTCGTGGACCTGCAACTGCTGAACCCCTGCGTAGGCGTCCGGTTCAACGCCTTCTTCGATTTCGACATCAAGCTGGGGGCGCTGCTCACGGCCCAGCGCGACCGCAGTTTCGGCCATTCGTGGGAAACGCCCTGCATGGGCGAATTCGCGTTCCGCATCAGCCGCTGGGGACTTTCGCTCGACGAACGCCTCTACGTCGGCGACAACATCCATCCGTTCTTTATGGGACACGAGCTCGAAGACGGCACGCCGCTGCCCTACGGCCGCGAACTCTACCCCGCCGAGAGCTTCTTCCGCACCGACCAGAAGGTGTACAGCCGCACGGCGCTCTCCTACCGCCGGTCGTTCTTCGACGACACGGTGTCGGTGCGCGCCGAGTTCGCCGCCCATCACGACGGCACGGCCCTGGGCACGCAGCAGATGCTGGTCGTGGGCGTGAAGCTGCTCAAAACGGTCTACAACAGCAAGAATCACAAAAAATAACCGAATCATATGGCAAGCGAAACAAGCGAACCCCGTGAGAAGTCGCTGAACTTCCTCGAAGAGATCATCGAAGAGTCGATCGCCAAAGGCGAAAAGCACATACAGACCCGTTTCCCGCCCGAGCCGAACGGCTATCTCCACATCGGCCACGCCAAGAGCATCTGCATCAATTTCGGACTGGCCAAGAAATACGGCGGCAAATGCAACCTGCGGTTCGACGACACGAACCCCGTGAAGGAGGACGTGGAGTACGTCGATTCGATCAAGCGCGACATTCAGTGGCTCGGCTTCCAGTGGGAGCTGGAGCGTTATGCGTCGGACTATTTCGACCAGCTCTACGAGTGGGCCATCGTGCTCATCAAGAAGGGGCTGGCCTATGTCGATGACCAGACGCAGGAGCAGATCCGCGAGAACCGCGGCACGGTGTCCGTGCCGGGAACCCCGTCGCCGTGGCGCGACCGGACGGTCGAGGAGAACCTCGACCTGTTCGAGCGGATGAAGAACGGCGAATTCCCCGACGGCGCCAAGGTGCTGCGCGCCAAGATCGACATGGCCCATCCGAACATGCTGTTCCGCGACCCGCTGATGTACCGCATCATCCACACCGAACACCACCGCACGGGCAACAAATGGTGCATCTACCCGATGTACGACTACGCCCACGGCCAGAGCGACTCGATCGAGAAGATCACCCACTCGATCTGCACGCTGGAATTCGACGTGCACCGCCCGTTGTACGACTGGTTCATTCAGGCGCTCGACATTTTCCCCTCGCACCAGTACGAGTTCGCGCGTCTGAACCTCACCTACACGATGATGTCGAAGCGCAAGCTGCTGAAACTCGTGCAGGAAGGCGCCGTGATGGGCTGGGACGACCCCCGCATGCCGACCATCTGCGCCCTGCGCCGCAAGGGCTACACCCCGGCTTCGGTGCGCAACTTCGCCGAGATGGTGGGCGTCGCCAAACGCGACAACGTGATCGACCTCGGCAAGCTGGAATACTGCGTGCGCGAGGATTTGAACAAGGTCGCCCAGCGCCGCATGGCCGTGCTGAATCCGCTGAAAGTGGTCATCACCAACTACGACGACGATAAGACCGAACTCTTCACGGCCATCAACAACCCCGAGGACGAGAGCGCCGGAACGCGTCAAGTTCCGTTCTCGAAGGTGATCTACATCGAGCGCGACGATTTCATGGAGGAGCCTCCCAAGAAGTTCTACCGCCTCTCGCCGGGCGGCGAAGTGCGCCTGCGCTACTCCTACCTCATCAAGTGCGAGGAGGTCGTGAAGGACGCCGAGGGCAACGTCACGGAACTGCGCTGCACCTACGACCCGATGTCGGGCGGGGGTTCGTCGAGCGACGGCCGCCGGGTGAAGGGCGTCATCCACTGGGTGTCGGCGAAAGACGCCGTGGAGGCCGAAGTCCGGCTGTTCAATCCGCTCTTCACGAAAGAGGACCCCGACGACGTGGAGGAGGGACAGACGTGGGAGGACAACCTCAACCCCGAGTCGATGGTCAAGGTCACGGGCTATCTGGAACCCTCGCTGCGCGATGTTCCCGTCGGTCAGGCCGTGCAGTTCGAACGTGTGGGCTACTTCTGCCCCGACACCGATTCGACCCCCGAAAAGCTGGTGTTCAACCGCACGGTGACACTCAAGGATTCGTGGGCCAAGATCAACAAATAACGCCCCGCAGGCATACGAGAAGAGACCCGGCATTGCCGGGTCTCTTCTTATATCTCCGCCGCACTTTTCCGGACCGCAAACCGGTCTGTCCCGGCGGCACGAAGAGCCGCTTGCGAGACGCATCGGCGGCTACGGCCGTCTTCGCCGGAAGGGGAGGGTACAGACCTTTCCGTTCCGGCGCAGAGTAAGGATGCAGCTCTGCTTCTTCCACATCCCTTCGATCCAGTAGGCGTCCCAGCGCGTCGCCGAACGGAAAGCCTGCACGGCCGCCTGCAAACGCGGATCGGCAGCGTCCTCGATCTTCTCTCCTCCCGGCATCAACAACCTCGCCCGGTCGATCTGCGCGACCCGCCCCGTGGAATCGGGGGCAAAAACGACAGACAACGCCAACTGATCGGGCAACGTTCCGACATACAGGCTGTCGAACGCCGCAGCGACGCGCACGACATTGTCCATCATCTCCACACCGCACTTATACAGACGGTTCCGATAGGCTTTCGTACCTCTGCCCACACGCCCCTCGAATATCTCAGCAACCCACTCCCGCTCAAGATTCCGCTTGAATCCGTCGTGTTGGTAATACACCAAAGCACCCGTGCCATAGCGGATTTCGCCGCTGAACCAGTCGGCCCGGGCCCGCGATCCTTCAGCCGATTTCGGGAACAGCTCGGCACCCGTAAAAACCGGATCGCCCTTCGTGGTCTCCACCCGTTCGAGCCACAACCGCCCCTTATCCAGCCGCCAGACACCGATATAGGCACGCCAGCACGCTGTACTCCACGGCGCGTCGATCTCCTTCAACCGTTTTTCGAGCCGGACGAGCACGGTGGAATCCGCCTTCATCAGCGGCAAGGCATACAGAGACATCGTATCGCACCCGACGATCAGCCGCTCGGCAGTCTGCCCGGTCGCCGATGCCCCGGCAGGCAGCAGGAACGACACGGCCGCCAGGAACAAAGCAAGCACACGTTTCATAGGCGAAGTGTTTTCGGAAAGATAAGCAAAAACCGCGAATCGTGCAAGTCCCGCTGCGACAATGACATCGGCTCCGCGTCAGCGCATCATGCCGCCGAACGTGCGCCGCCCGAAAAGGTAACGCAGAACCACCGAACCGCGGTAGATATGCCCGGCGGCGGAGCCTTTACGGTTCCCGCGGATCGCGCGCCGCTTGCGGGACAGGTCCTTGTGCCAGCGGAAAAAATCGCGGTAGGCGCGGAACACCGCCCGAAAATTGTCCCCGCGGCCCTGCGCCAGGTAGGAGAAAGCCGCCAGCAGGTCGAGCGCCGGACGTGCCACGGCCACGAAAAGCCGCTGCGCGGGAGAGGTGCATTTGTAGAGCATCGCCAGATTGTTCCGGTGATTGTAAAAGACCTTGGCCGGAGAATCCGTCTGGAGCGTGCCGCCGCCGAGGTGGTAGACCGTGCTTTGGGGAACGACCCGCACGCGGTAACCCGCCAGCTGCATCCGCCAGCAGAGGTCGATCTCCTCCATGTGGGCGAAGAAATCGGCGTCGAAGCCCCCCAGCGCCCGGAACACGTCGGCCCGGCAGCAGAAAGCCGCGCCGCTCACCCAAAAGACATCGCGGGCGTCGTCGTACTGCCCCCGGTCCTCCTCCACGCAGCGCAGGATGCGGCCCCGGCAGAAAGGATAACCCAGAAAGTCGATGAATCCGCCCGAAGCCCCGGCGTACTCGAACGTCGTCCGGTCGGTACAGGAGATCAGTTTCGGCGCAGCGACCGCCACGTCGGGATTCGCGTTCAGGCAGTCGAGAATCGGCCCGAGCCACCCCGCGGGAGTCTCGACATCGGAATTGAGCAGCAGGTAGTAATCGGCCTCGATCCGCTCCAGCGCCCGGTTGTAACCGCCCGCAAAGCCGTAATTGCGGTCCATGCGCAGCACCGAGACCGTAGGGAATTCGGTGGCGAGAATCGCCACGGAATCGTCCGTGGAACCGTTGTCGGCCACCACGACCCCGACGCCTTCGGGCGCCGCAGCCACGACCGACGGCAGAAAACGGCGCAGGTGTTCGGCGCCGTTCCAATTCAGTATGACGATTTTAGCGACCGGCATTTCGTTTGTGTTTCCAGCGACGGTGCGACCACATCCAGAGTTCGGGACGCCGGCGGATCTCCGCTTCCAGCATACGAACGTAACGCTGCGTGATTTCGTATTCGGCGACCTCCTCTTTTCCGTCGTAGATCAGTTCGAAGGACATCTCGTAACGGCCCCGCCGCAGGCGCTCCATCTTCACGAAATAGACCGGAAGCTGACAGCGCAGGGCCAGTTTCTCGCCCCCGTCGAAGAAGATAGTATCCTGATTGAGGAAGCGGAACCAACGGCTGTCGGGACGCCGCGGGGGATTCTGGTCGGCGATAAGCCCCATCACGAGATTCCGTCCCCCGATACCCCCGGCCCGGTTGCGCAAGTAGAAGCGCAGGCTCTCTTTCATCGCAACGGTCGTGGCGTAATCCCCGTTGCGGAGACGCTGGTAGAACGCCTCCACGATCCGGCTCCGCAGCGGATGGTAAACGGCGACGACGATCTGCGTCGGGTCGTACAACCCCCAGAACGAACAATATTCCCAGCAGCCGAAATGGGCCGTCATGGCGATCCAGTCGCGGCCGCCGACCCGCTCCTTCTGCTCCTCCAGCCCCTTTACGGTCAGCAGGGAACGCCCCTTTTCGGGCGTCAGTCCGGCCAGGTTGATCGTATCGACGAAAATCTCGGCCAGCGTGCGGTAGAACCGCCTCCGGATGACGGCCAGTTCGCGCTCGTCCTTCTCGGGGAACGAGTTCCGAAGATTGGTCTTCACGACCTTCATGCGGTAGCGCAGACAGTAGCGAAGCAACACAAAGATCAGGTTCTCGACCACGTAATACTTGAACCAATACGGCATTGCGGCGAATACGCGCGCCCCCAGCCAGAGAGCTTCCAGCCCGATTCGCTGCATGGGGGTCAGTTCCGTCGTTTTCATGCCTGCCGTGCGGTTAGGGTTCCACGAAAAGTTTCACGTTCTCGACCTTGGTGCGGATCTTCAGCCAGCGGGAGAGCGTCTCCCGGTCGATCGGCACCGCAGGGTCCTTGGGCGTCACCACGCACACGAGCGTCGTATCGCCGGGCGTGCCCTTCACGTCGAAGGTGATGCCCTTCGTCAGCGAAATGGCCCCGATGTTCTCCATCATGGCCCCCACCTCGCGCGAAATATCGTCCACCTCGACGTTCGTCACCCGGTAACGTTTCAGCTGCGAGGCCATCTCCCCGATGCGGCGGTTTTTCTCCTCCAGCAGCTCCTTGTAGCTCTGCTGCAACGACGCCACGTCGATCTTGTCCTCGGTGTTGGCCTGCCGGACGACCAGTTCGGTATTCTCCAGCCCGAAGCTGCGCATCTGCGTCCGGGCGTTCTCGATCACCTCCCCGCCCAGCGGCTCGCCCACGAGCAACAGTTCGATCTGCGACGGGTTCTTGCCCTGCACATAGTGTTTGTTGCACTCGATCACGCGCGTATGCGGGAAATTGAAGACCTGCGACACATATTTGTCGGCCACGGCCTCGAACACCGAGACCCGGACCATGTGGAAGCCGATGACGACGCTCGGGATAAAGGTCACCAGCGTGATGACCATCATCAACCGCTTGACCGTGCGTTCGCGGCCCTTGTCGATGAAGACTTTCTTCTCGTATTTCAGGAAGCGCACCATGGCGTAGGTCGCCAGGGCGATGAAGACCGAGTTGATGAAGAAGAGGTAGAACGCCCCGAAGAAGAACCGGAACTGCCCCGTGGCCAGTCCGAAACCCGCCGTACAGAGGGGCGGAATCAGCGCCGTGGCGATGGCCACGCCGGGGATCACCGTCGAGGTGCGGTCCTGCCGCGTCTGCGCCACGATGCCCGCCAGACCGCCGAAGAGGGCGATCAGCACGTCGTAGGTCGTGGGAACGGTGCGTGCCAGCAGCTCGCTGCTGTTCGACGAGAGGGGCGAGATGAAGAAATAGACCGTCGAGGTGATGATCGCAACGATGAACATCAGCGTCAGGTTGCGCAGCGACTTTTTCAGCAGGTCGAAATCGTTGATGCCCAGCGACAGCCCGACACCCATGATCGGTCCCATGATCGGCGAGATGAGCATCGCGCCGATGATGACGGCGGCCGAATTGACGTTCAGCCCCAGCGATGCGATCATCGTGGCGAAGATCAGCACCCAGAGATTGACGCCGCGGAACTCGACGCCCTTCGAAATGGCGGCCACGACCTCGTCGCACTGCGCCTGGTCCTCTTCGAGACTGAATCGTCCCTTCATGAATTCGCGCAGCTCTCCGATCCAGGCCGAAAACGAGCGGCGCACCTGTTGCGTATTATCCGTACGATTACTCTCCATAACCGGTTTTTCCGTTTGAATTACTCCTCCTGCGGCTCCTGCGCACGGCGTACCTTGGGCTTTCCGGCCACGACGATCACGAACTCCCCCTTGGGCTCGGTCGTGCGGAAATGGTCCAGCACCTCGGCGACGGTGCCGCGCACGGTCTGTTCGAATTTCTTGGTCAGCTCCCGCGACACCGAAACCCGGCGTTCGGGACCGAAAACCTCGGCGAACTGCTCCAGACACTTCACCACACGGTAGGGCGACTCGTAGAAAACCATCGTCCGCTCCTCGTCGGCCAGCGTCTGCAACTGCTTGCTGCGGCCCTTCTTCTGGGGCAGGAAACCTTCGAAGCAGAAGCGGTCGCAGGGAAATCCGCTCTGCACCAGCGCCGGGATCAGCGCCGTGGCCCCGGGCAGCGTCTCGACTTCGATCCCCGCCTCGACGCACGTGCGCACGAGCAGGAATCCCGGGTCCGAGATGCCTGGCGTACCGGCGTCCGACACCAAGGCCGCATCGCGTCCGGCGGCGATCGACTCGGCAACCAGCCGCACCGTCGCGTGCTCGTTGAACTTGTGGTGCGAACGGAGTTTCTGCTCGATGCCGAGATGCTTCAGAAGGAACGACGTTGTGCGCGTATCCTCCGCCAAAATAAAATCCACGCTGCGCAGGACATTCACCGCACGCAGCGTGATGTCGTCCAGATTGCCGATCGGCGTAGGCACGATATAGAGTTTGGCCATCGCTGTCAGGCAAATTTGCGTTCGAGCAGGTCCATCAGCAGTTTCACCCCGTCGGAATTGGGGTTCCACGCATAGTTCTCGGCGATATAGATCATGCAGTCATCGAAATCGGCGCAGTCGTTGAGCACCCCGATCGCCTTTTCGTAAGCCTCGCCGTCGCCCCCGAACAGGTCGCGGATCAGCAGGAATTTATCGTTGATGCCGATGGCCCTGCGCAGATCGGTGACGGGTTCGCTGCGGCGCAGTTCCGAAGCCCGGTCTCGCGGCGCGGCAAGCGTGTCGGCCAGCGTCTGCACGTCGTGGTTGATGATGTCGCCCAACACGGTTCCGGCAGGAGCGGCAGGTTCCAACGTGATCTCTTCGAAGCCGGGTTCGTCCTCCTCTTCCGGTTCGGGCACCGTCCCGAAGACGGGCTTGCGGAATTCGGGCGCCGCGGCTGAAACGTCCGGAACTGCGGCAGGCTTCCCGGCCGCGATTTCGGGTTCCGGAACAGAAACCTCCGCGGGAACGGGAGCCCCAACTTCGGGGGCTGGAGTCTCCACGACGGGAGCGGGAGCCGGGGCTTCCGCAGGCGCCGGAGCGGGCTTCGGAGCCGGTTCCGGGCGGGCGGGCGTCTCGACAGCCGGATCGTAAAGCGACATAATGACACGCTGTTTGTTGCGGTGGCGGATGGTCTCCTCCTCCAAGCCGAACAGCGTAGGCGCCACATAATGAGATTTTTCGGATTCCTCCTCCGGTTCAGACGCCGGCTCTGCGGCTGCGACCGGCTGCGGGTCAGACTGCGGCTGCTGTTCCAATTCCGGCTTCGGGTTCGGTTCCGGGTTCGGCTCGGTAGAGACGGGCTCCGGAACGAACTCCCCGGCCGGCACTGCGACCGGTTCCGGCTCGACAAGCGCGGGTTCGGCAGGTGCAAGTTCAGCAAGTGCGGTCTCGGCAGATGCAGGCTCAGCCTCAGTAGACGCAGGCCCGGCAACAAACTCGGGTTCAGGTTCTGCCTCGGATTCCGCAACCGGCACCACGACGGGTTCCGGCTCCATAACAGGTTCGGGCTCGGCGACGGGTTCGGAGTCCATAACGGGCTCGGGCCCGGATTCCGGAATCGCCTCTTCGGCGGCCGGTTCCGCGGGTTCCGGTTCCGGCACCGACTCCGGTTCCTCCTCCCCGGCGAAAGGATCGAGCGAAAGCACGTCGCCCAGGTCGATGACCTCCGCGACGGCCGTGTCCTCCTCCCCGGAGGGAGTCTCCGCAGCGGGTTCCGAAGCGCCGAAACGCACCTTATCGTAGACCGAACGCAGCTTTTCGAGCGCCAGATCGCGTTCGAGGGCCGGAACGTCGTCGGCCTGCACCCATCCTTCGACGAGTTCCGAAAGCTGCTGCAATTCGCCTTGTATCGTTTTCAAATCCATAGTTCCATCCAATTTCGACCTCCAAAGATACGAATAAGTGAGGGCAATGTCAAATTTATTTGAACATTGCCGAACGGGAGTATCTTCGGCGAAGCCAAAGATACGAATAAGCGAGGGCAAAAGCAAGTTCGCTTGCATTTTGCCGGGCGAAAGTATCTAAGATGCAGCCAAAGATAGAAAAAAATTCAGGAATGTCCAGCGTCCGCGGAAACCTTTTGTCCGAAACGGATGCGGAGCGGACTTTTCTGGCGCCCGCACGCTCCGAAATGAAAAGAAATTCCTATCTTTGTGGACTGTTTTCAAGTGAGACGATTTTTATTAAACGAACAACGAACCAATGGCATTACAATGCGGCATAGTCGGTTTGCCGAACGTAGGTAAATCGACCCTTTTCAACTGCCTGTCCAACGCGAAGGCGCAGGCGGCCAACTTCCCGTTCTGCACCATCGAGCCCAACGTGGGCGTCATCACGGTCCCCGACCAGCGGCTGATCCGGCTGGCCGAGATCGACAACCCCAAGCGCGTGATCCCCACGACGATCGAAATCGTCGATATCGCGGGACTGGTGAAAGGGGCGTCGAAAGGCGAGGGACTCGGCAACAAATTCCTCGGCAACATCCGCAACACCCACGCGATCATCCATGTCCTGCGCTGTTTCGACAACGGCAACATCACCCACGTCGATGGCTCGATCGACCCCGTGCGCGACAAGGGCATCATCGACACGGAATTGCAGCTGAAAGACCTCGAAACCGTCGAAGGACGTCTGGGCAAGATCCAGAAGCAGGCCACCTCGGGCGGCGACAAGAACGCCAAACGCGCCGTGGAACTGCTGCTGCAATACAAGGCGGCGCTGGAACAGGGTCTTTCGGCCCGCACGGTCGAACTGGAAAAAGAGGACCGCAAACTGGTCGCCGACCTGAATCTGCTGACCGACAAACCGGTGCTCTACGTCTGCAACGTCGATGAGAAGAGCGCCGCGACGGGCAACGTCTACACCGAGGCCGTCCGGGCCGCCATCGCCGGGGAGAAGGCCGAAATGCTCGTCATCGCCGCCGCCACGGAGGCCGACATCGCCGAGCTGGAGAGCTACGAAGAACGCCAGATGTTCCTCGAGGACCTCGGGCTGGAGGAGTCGGGCGTGGCGCGCCTGATCAAATCGGCCTACAAATTGCTTAATCTCGAAACGTTCTTCACCACCGGGGCCGACGAGACCCGTGCGTGGACCTACTCGCGCGGCATGAAAGCCCCGCAGACGGCCGGAATCATCCACACCGACTTCGAAAAGGGATTCATCCGCGCCGAGGTCATCAAGTACGACGACTACGTGACGCTGGGGTCGGAGAAAGCGTGCCGCGATGCGGGCAAGATCGGCATCGAGGGCAAAGAGTACGTCGTGCAGGACGGCGACATCATGCACTTCCTGTTCAACGTCTGACACACGGGAGAGAACCTAAAAAAACATACCGTCATGAAAAATTCGAAGTACATTCTTCTGGGCATCGCAGCCGTCGTCTGCGCCGTCGTACTCGCACGCGCCTACACCTATAAATATCGGTCGCAGGACACCATCGTCGTGACCGGATTGGGCGAAACCGAATTTTCTTCGGACCTGATCGTCTGGTCCGGAACCCTGACCGCCGAGGCGCAGAACGTCGCCGCAGGCTACGCCGAAATCGAACAGAGCAAGCAGAAAGTGCAGAAATACCTCGAAGACAAGGGCATACCCGCCGCAGCGGTGGTCTTCGAATTCGTGAACGTCGATAAACAGTACACCCCGGTCTACAACGCCTCGGGCAACTGGGCCGGACAACGTTTCACGGGGTACCAGCTGCGCCAGCGCTTCACGGTGGAGTCGCCGGACGTGGAGAAGGTGGAGACCGTCTCGCGCGAAATATCGTCGCTGATCGCCCAGGGCGTGTCGATCGAGGCATACGCCCCGGACTACTACTATACGAAACTCGACGACGTGAAGATGGGGCTGATCGAGAAGGCCTCGGCCGATGCCCGTATGCGGGCCGAGAAGATCGCCGTGAACGCCGGGACGAAGATCGGCAGCGTCGCGTCGGCACGCATGGGTGTCTTCCAGATCACGGGAGCTAACTCCAACGAGGAGTTCTCGGCCGGAGGATCGTTCAACACCGCCAACCGCAACAAGAAGGCCCGCATCACCATGCGGATCGAATACCGGATACGATGATCGCAGTCGTCATTGCGAGGCATCGCAGATGCCGCGGCAATCCGGCCGGAACGCTGTGACGTTACACATAACCATCGGATTGCCACGTCGTTTCAACGCCCGCAATGGCGAAAACACGGCAAAAACAAAACGGGAACAAACTGTCAAAAGCAAACAATATAATCATGGAAAGACCCGTTCGGGTGCGTTTCGCACCCAGCCCCACCGGGCCCCTGCACATCGGGGGCGTCCGCACGGCACTGTATAACTACCTGTTCGCCCGCCGCCACAAGGGCACGATGATCCTCCGCATCGAGGACACCGACTCGCAACGGTTCGTGCCGGGCGCCGAGGACTACATCCTCGAATCGCTCAAATGGTGCGGCATCGAGATCGACGAGGGCGTCGGCGTCGGAGGCCCCCATGCCCCCTACCGCCAAAGCGAACGCCGCGAAATATACCTCAAATACGCCCTGCAACTCGTGGAGGCCGGGTGGGCCTACTACGCCTTCGACACCGCCGAGGAGCTCGACGCCCTGCGCAAGGAGGCCGAGGCCCGCGGCGAGGCTTTCGCCTACAACTATGCGGTGCGCGAAAAGCTGGCGACATCGCTGGCCCTGCCCGCCGAGGAGGTCAAGGCCCGCATCGACCGCGGGGACCAATGGGTCATCCGCTTCAAGATGCCCGAAAACGAGGTGGTCGGGATGGACGACCTGATCCGCGGCCACGTGGAGGTCAACACCTCGACGCTGGACGACAAGGTGCTCTACAAGTCGGCCGACGCGCTGCCCACCTACCACCTGGCGAACATCGTAGACGACCGTCTGATGGAGGTGTCGCACGTCATCCGCGGCGAGGAGTGGCTTCCGTCGCTGCCTCTGCACTACCTGCTGTACCGGGCTTTCGGATGGACGGACGTGCAGCCCGCATTCGCCCATCTTCCCCTGCTGCTGAAACCCACGGGAGGCGGCAAGCTCTCGAAGCGCGACGGCGACAAGATGGGATTTCCGGTGTTTCCGCTCTTCTGGAAATCGCCCGCAACGGGCGAAACCGCCCGCGGATACCGCGAGGACGGCTATTTCCCCGAGGCGTTCATCAACATGCTGGCGCTGCTGGGATGGAACCCCGGCACGGAGCAGGAGATCTTCTCGATGCAGGAGCTGATCGACAGCTTCTCGCTCGAACGGGTTTCGAAATCGGGAGCTCGCTTCCAGCCCGACAAGGCCAAGTGGTTCAACGCCCAGTACATGCACCGCAAGACGGACGCCGAACTGGCGGCCCTCTACCAGCCGATTCTGCGCGAACACGGCATCGAGGTGTCGGACGAAACGGCCGGCCGGGCCGCAGGCATCATGAAGGAGCGCGCGACGTTCACGACCGACCTGTGGGACCTCACGTCGTTCTTCTTCGTGGCTCCCGCGGAGTACGAGGAGAAGCAGGCCAAAAAGTACTGGAAAGGCCAGAATCCCGCCATCCTGCGCGAACTGCGCGGCGTATTGGAGGGGATCGACGACTTCTCGCTGGAAAACACCGAACGCATCGTCCACGCCTGGATCGAGGAGAAGGGCTACGGCATGGGACAGGTGATGAACACGCTGCGTCTGGCGCTCGTGGGGGCCGGAAAAGGCCCGGGCATGTACGACGTAACGTCGTTCATCGGCAAAGCCGAGTGCCTGAAGCGTATCGACAACCTGCTGAACAACCTAAAACCCGCTGAATAAAATGGTAGAAATCGAACAGAACGTCTGGGGCATGACCCCGGAAGGCGAGGCGATCATCCTCTACACGCTGCGCAACGCCTCGGGAGCCGAGGTCCGGCTTTCGAACTACGGCGCCGCGATCGTCTCGGCGACGATGCCCGACCGCGAGGGCCGCATGGCCGACGTAGTGCTGGGCTACAAGCATCCTGAAGGCTATTTCTTCGACGGCGCCGCCTCGGGCAAGAGCGTGGGCCGCTGCGCCAACCGCATCGCTTTCGGGCAGATGACCGTCGAGGGAAAGGAATACCGGCTGGAAGTCAACAACGGCGTGAATCACCTGCACGGCGGCACGAAAGGATTCGCCAACCGCATCTGGGAGAGCCGCGTGGAGACCAACCGCGTGGTGATGTCGCTCGTCTCGGAGGACGGCGACCAGGGCTATCCCGGAGAGCTGTGCGTCGAGGCCGTCTTCGACTTCGACGACGATAATGCGCTGGAGATCACCTATCTGGCCAAAACCGACAAGACGACGGTGGTGAACCTCACCAACCACGTCTATTTCAACCTCGCGGGCGACGGCAGCGGATCGGTCCTCGACCACGAACTGCGGCTCAACAGCTCGAAAGTGCTGGAGATGAACGACAAACAGATTCCCACGGGCAAGCTGCTCGACGCAGCCGGCACGCCGCAGGATTTTCGGGAGTTCCGGACGTTCCGCCCCGGCATCTCGTCGGAGTTCAACCACATCCGCGACTTCAAGGGGTACGACCACCCCTTCGTGATCGACAACTGGAAGCCCAACATCCTGGGCGAGGTCGGCGAACTGCGCGAGGCCGCGTCGGGACGCTCGGTGAAGGTGCTTTCGTCGCAGCCCAGCGTGATGATCTACACTGGCAACTGGCTCGCGGGCGGATGTCCCGAAACCAAGACGGGAGGCCGTTACGCCGACTACGACGGCGTAGCGATCGAGTGTCAGAACTACCCCGACGCCG
The DNA here is from genome assembly GCF_040095975.1 of Alistipes intestinihominis. Lineage (NCBI taxonomy): Bacteria > Pseudomonadati > Bacteroidota > Bacteroidia > Bacteroidales > Rikenellaceae > Alistipes > Alistipes intestinihominis. The sequence goes on along the minus strand of NZ_JBBMFL010000023.1, from coordinate 21,271 downwards.
TAAACCACCCCGAATTCCCCTCGCCGCTGCTGAAGCCCGGCGAACTCTACTGTCAGAAGATCGTGTTCCGCTTCGGAACGTTCTGAAAAAAAGCGGCGGCCCCGAGGGACCGCCGCTTCGCTTTTATTTTTCCGGCTCCGCAACGAGCTCCGCGGCCCGTGCCAATGCGGCGTGAATGTCGGGACAGACATTCTCCCCGCCCAGCAGGGAGTAGATGCCCGAGCGTTCGAGCGCCGCGCGGACATCGTCCTTGACGCCCGATAGCACCACCGTAATCTTGCTCCGGTGGGACATCTCGCAGAGCGTCGTGAGGTTGTGGATACCCGTGGAGTCGATGAACGGCACCTTGCGCATGCGGATGATCCGCACGCGGGGACGGTCGCCGATCTGGGCCATCAGCTCCTCGAAACGGGTGGCGATGCCGAAGAAATAGGGACCGTTGATTTCGTAGACCTCCACGCCCTTGGGCACCGCGAGGGGCTCTTCGTGCAGGTGCATGTCGAGGCCGGCCGAGGGGTCGATCTCATCGCGGATCACCGAGATCTCGGTGGTCTCCATCACACGCTTCATAAAGAGCACGCAGGCGATCAGCAGGCCCACCTCGATGGCGATCGTCAGGTCGAAGACCACCGTCAGGAAGAAGGTCAGCAAGAGCACCGCGACATCCGAGCGGGGATTGCGCAGCAGGGCCCGGAAAGTCCGCCAGCCGCTCATGTTGTAGGCCACGACGGCCAGCACGCCCGCCAGGCAGGCCATCGGAATATACTGCGCCAGAGGCATGAACAACAGCAGAATCAGCAACAGCACGACGGCATGGACGATGCCCGCGACAGGCGTGCGGCCGCCGTTGTTGATGTTGGTCATCGTGCGGGCGATGGCGCCCGTGGCCGGGATGCCGCCGAAGAGCGGCGTCAGCAGGTTGGCGGCGCCCTGCGCGATGAGCTCGGTGTTGGAGTCGTGGCGGTCGTCGATCACGCCGTCGGCCACCGTCGCCGACAGAAGCGATTCGATGGCGCCCAGGATGGCGATGGTGACGGCCACGGGGAAGAGGTTGCGGATCGCCTCCCAGTCGATGGCCGGAAGGGCGGCGGCGGGCAGTTCGGCATGGATGGTGAAGCGGTCGCCGATGGTGTCGATACCCTCGATCCCGGCATAGGTGCGCAGGAGCCACACGGCGAGGGTCATCACCACGATCGCCACGAGCGACCCGGGAATGCGGCGCATGACGCGCGGCGTGAGGGCGATCAACAGGATGCTCGCAACGCTCACCGCCACCTCCCAGCCGTTCACCGAACCGAAATGGCGGAAATAGAGCATCCATTTCCCGGCGAAATCGCCCGGAACGGCCTCGCCCCCGAAGTCGAGCCCGAGGAGGTCGGCGACCTGCGTGGTGAAGATCGTCACGGCGATACCGCTCGTGAAGCCCACGATGATCGGATAGGGGATGAACTTGATGACCGTGCCCAGCCGGCAAAGTCCCATGACCAGCAACAGGACGCCGCCCATGAGCGTAGCGACGAGCAATCCCGCTTCGCCGTATTGCTGGACGATGCCGTAGACGATGATGATGAAGGCGCCCGTGGGGCCTCCGATCTGCACGCGGCTGCCGCCCAGCAACGAGACGACGAATCCGGCGATAACGGCGGTGATGATGCCCTTTTCGGGCGACACGCCCGAAGCGATGCCGAAGGCGATGGCCAACGGCAGGGCGACGATGCCGACAATGACGCCGGCCATCAGGTCGCGCAGGAAATCCGCGCGGGAATAGTTCTTCAGCGTATCGAAGAGCTTGGGTCTGAATGACATGACTTTCATTTGCAACGGGTAATTTTCAATGAAGCCGCAAAATTAAGCAAAAAAGGCGAGAAGTAAAAATCGAAACCCGACACGGGATATTTTTAATTTATAATTCCTAATTCTTAATTTATTTTCTACCTTTGCACCCGATATTTCAAAGGGGTGCCTTACTGTCAGGCTGAGATTATACCCATTGAACCGGAGACGGGTAATGCCGAGACCGGGACGAAGCGTAATCAACAACTCATACCCCTTTTCAGTCTATTAACTCAAAAAGTTTAACGATGAAAAGGATTTTTCTGTTTCTTGCGGCTGCCGCGCTCTGCCCGGCCGCACAACTGCACGCCGAAGCGAACTCCGAACAGAGCGGACGCGGAAATGCGGCTCCGAACGCCGACATGGCTCCGCAGCCCCGAAAAGCGGCTTCCGACGCCGACGACTCGGTGCGGATGTACCGTTTGCAGGAGGTCGAGGTGACCGCCACACGCGCCACGCGGAACACGCCCGTGGCCTATTCGGACATTCAGCGCGAGGCCATCGCCCGCAACAGCTACGGATTCGACATTCCCTCGCTGATCGCCCTCACCCCCTCGGTCGTGGCGACGAACGAGACCGGCATCGGCATCGGCGGCACGGCCATCCGCCTGCGCGGAACCGACGCCACGCGCATCAACGTCACCATCAACGGCGTCTCGATGAACAACCCCGACTCGCACTCGATGTACTGGTACGACACCCCCGACCTGATTTCGTCGGTGGGCACCGTGCAGGTGCAGCGCGGCGCGGGCATCTCGACCAACGGCACGGGGGCGTTCGGAGGCGCGATCACGATGTCAACCGACGCCCTGCAAACCGAATTCGGAGGCGACGCATCGCTCTCCTACGGTTCGTACAACACCAACAAGCAGGCCGTGCACCTCTCGTCGGGCCTGCTGGGCGGCCACTGGACCCTCGACGCACGGCTGACGCACATCGGGTCGGAGGGCTACATCGACCGCGGAGCCACGGACCTCAAATCCTACATGTTCCAGGCGGGATACTACAACGGCAACACGATGCTCAAGCTGATTTCGTTCGGCGGCAAGGCCAAGACCGGCCTCACCTACACCGGAGTAACGAAGGAGGAGATGCGTCTCAACGGCCGGCGGTTCCAGACCGAGGGCATGTACTACACCTCGAACGGTCCCCACTCCTATTATTATATGAAGGACGACAAGGTGGAGCGCGCCACAGTCGGCTATTACGACGACCAGACGGACAACTATCTGCAAATCAACAACCAACTGGTGCTCTCCCACCGTTTCAACGAAAAGTGGACCCTCAACGCCACGGGATTCTACACCTACGGCTACGGCTTCTACAAGCAGTACAAGGACGGGCGCACGCTCTCCGAATACCTCAATATCCCGACCGACGTTGCCGCCGGAAAAGAAGCCGATCTGATCCGCGAGAAGATCATGCGCAACCACCTCGGAGGTCTGAACGCCTCGGCGGCCTACTCGGTGCGCAACCTCGACCTCGCCTTCGGCGGTTCGTACAGCTACTACTCCTGCCCCCACTGGGGTACGCTCGACTGGGTGGACGGACTGGAAAGCAGCCAGATCGGCGGCCGCTGGTACGACAACGACGTAGACAAGCACGACGCCAACCTCTTCGCCCGCGCGTCGTGGACCGTAGCCCGGGGGCTGCGCCTTTTCGGTGACCTGCAATACCGCTATGTCAGCTATCAGGCGTGGGGCGTCAACGACAATTTCGTTTCGGAAGAGGTCGGCATGCAGCCCATCGACGTGGACAAACAGTATCACTTCTTCAATCCCCGTGCGGGCGTAAGCTACACGCTCGCCGAGCGCAACAACTTCTACCTCTCGTTCGCCGTGGCACAGAAAGAGCCCACGCGTAGCGACTTCACCGACCGCTACATGTTCGCCGAAGCCAACACCTACCCTTCGTCGGAGAAGCTCTACGACTGGGAGCTGGGCTACCAGTACACGGCACCGCGCCTCTCGCTGGGTGTGAATTTCTACTACATGAAGTATAAGGACCAGCTGGTGCCCACGGGACGCATCAACGACGGTTACGACGCGCTGAACGACAACGTTCCGGACAGCTACCGCCGGGGTGTGGAACTGTCGGCCTCGTGGCGTGCAACGGGATGGTTCACCGTGGGAGCCAACGCCACCTTCTCGCAGAACCGCATCGAAAACTACACGCACCGGGTGGTAGATTACGACACTTCGGGCGACGTGGCCGGGTATTACGGCTACCACACCGTCGAGATGGGGACCACGCGCCTCTCCTACTCGCCCAAGACCATCGCCGCGCTGTTCCTGGACTTCCACCACAAGGGCTTTGAAGCCGTATTCCACACGCAGTATGTGTCCAAGCAGTATTTCACCAACTACGAGAATCCGAATATGATGCTCGACGCCTATTGCGTGACCAACCTCAACCTCGCCTACACGTTCCGCACCCGCACGGCGCGCAGCGTACGGCTGGGACTGATGGTCAACAACCTCTTCAACACCGAGTACGAAAGCAACGGATACGGCTATTCGGAGTATACCGGAGGAAAGCAGATCGACAACGCGTTCTACTTCCCCCAGGCTCCGCTGAACGTGCTGGCGAACGTGACGGTGAAATTCTGACGAATTTCACAATTAAAAATGAAAAATTAAGAATTAAAAATTGGACTGGAAACTCATCCTGCAAATCGCAGGGGTCCTGCTGGGACTCACCTACCTCTGGCTCGAATACCGCGCCGACATCCGGCTGTGGATCGTGGGCCTCGTGATGCCCGTGGTGCACGGCACGCTCTACTTCAAGGCGGGGCTCTACGCCGACTGCTCGATGCAGGTATACTACGTGCTGGCGGGGCTGTACGGCTGGGCCGTATGGCACCGCACCCGGCGCACGACCCCGGAAACGCCGAAAAAGGCCCCTGCGGCTATCGTCCACACGCCCCTCAGGCAGGTTCCGGGGCTCGTGGGGGTCTACCTCGCGGCACACGCGGCCATCTACCTGTTGCTCGTGCACTTCACCAACAGCACCGTGCCCTTCTGGGACGCTGCGACCACGGCCGCGAGCATCGTGGCGATGTGGATGCTCTCGCGGCGGCAGGTCGAGCAATGGCTCGTATGGCTGGCCGTGGATGTCGTGACGGCAGGGCTCTATCTGTATAAGGAGATTCCGCTTACCGCAGGGTTGTACGCCCTCTACTCGGCGCTGGCCGTCGCGGGTTACCTCCGCTGGCGGAGGCAGGCCGCCCTGCCCGCCTAAGAAGCAGGATTTAGAAATCCAAAAACACAAGAAACACGGGAGTTCGTCCCGTGTTTCTGCGTTATTCGGGCAGACCGTGTTCCTCAATATAGCGCAAAATCTCCTCGCGGCGGGCCCGGGGCGTGACGCTCTGCCGCAGGACCAGCAGGTAGGAGTTGCGGATCTGCTCGCGGATGAAGGCGTCGGGCAGGTCGCCCGCGGTGCCGATGCCGTTCCAATGCACCTTGTTGAAATGGAACGCCGGGTTCACCTCCTCATACCGCTCGCGCAGCGCGATCGCCTCGTCGGGGTCGCACTTCACGGCGATCCACTCGAAAGTCTCCATATCGGCGCAGGCATACATCTTGCCGCCGATCTTGTAGACCAGCGTCGTTTCGTCGAAAGGGGTCGTCTCCTCGGTCAGCGGCAGCGACAGACAGTAGTCGCGGAAACTCAGAACATCCATAACAAGCTATTTTGTGCGAATATAGCGATTTTTTTGGCACACGGATTGCGTTCCTTCAGAAGTAAAACCAAAATCAAGGTAAAAAATGAAAAAAATTCTCCTCTGTGTCCCCCTGCTGGCCCTGTTCGCCGCAGGTCTGATCGGCTGCTCGCAGCAACGCCAATGGAATCACGAACAGCGCAAAGCCATGCGCGAAGCGCTGCGAAGCTACCGCCAGATGGTTTATCTCGACGACCTGACCGACGCCGAATTCGTATTGTTCACCGACGACGTGGCCGGTCAGCTCGAAAACAGCTATCCCGTCTATGTGGAATTCGTCGAGATGCAGGGCGTGGACGACACGGTCGATATGGTCGTCGTATCGACCATCGTCGATGAACTCGACGCCGACGCCCACAACATGCGCCACATCTATCCGTACAGGGCCCTCGTCGCGCAAGGCGTGCTTCCGGCAGGTCTGGACCACTCCCAGCAAAAGGCTTTCTACACGTGCTTCGCCGGGAAGGTCAACGCGGCCTACGCCACGACGGAGCAGTTCTTCAACGCCATTCTGGCCGACACGACCGACCAGTCGCAAATCCGTCAAATGGAGAGCCAGTGCGCCAACGACCTTTTCAGCTGGGTGGTGACCGAGGTGGACATCACCGAAACGGTCCCTGCCGCCCCGGCAGCAGCTCCGGCCCAAAAGAAATAATCCGCGTAAGACGCGGATTTTAGGGGCGGCGGTTGCTTCAGGACGCTCTCCATCCAGTCCTGCGCTTCCGATCCGCATAACGCCATAACATGAGGTACCCTCCCATGTTATGGCGTTATGATGTTATATCCATACCACAGTCGAAGCGGAAATAAGCTCCTGATCTGCAAAATACCACAGCAGCCGCTAAATCCCGGCTCTTAGCCGGGCGTCATTCCGAGCGAACGAAGTGAGCGCGGGAATCCGATGAATGCGCCGTAAGGGTTCGACTTCTATTCAGATTGCCGCGTCGCTGCGCTCCTCGCAATGACAGATAGCGGAAGCGCAAACCTGGGCCGGAAACCAAATGGCAGACCGTCGCGCCTAAATCCCGATTTTTAATCGAGTGTGTGCGCACACACTTGCGATTTCAGAAAATTATGCGTAGATTTGCGGTAGAAATTCCAAACCCGCTGCCGAATCATGGCTGACAACGAAAATACGACGGTCCGCATCGTCGATATCGCCCGCATGGCGGGGGTGTCGGTAGCCACCGTTGACCGCGTGATCCACAACCGGGGCAAGGTCTCGGAGGAGAACCTCGCACGCATCAACGAAGTGCTGCGCGAAGTGAACTACCGCCCCAACCTGATCGCCCGTTCGCTGGCCTCCGGCCGCCAGTACACGCTGGCCGTGGTCATGCCCCGCTTCGCGCAGGGCGAATACTGGGCCGACTTCGACGCCGGGATCGTCCGCGCCGAGGCCGAAGCCCGGCGTTACAACATTTCGGTCCGCAAATTCTTCTTCGACCAGTACGACCGCGCATCGTTCGAAAAACTGCTTGCAGAACTCCGCGACGAAGCGTTCGACGGCGCGGTGATCGCCACGCTCTTCGCCGAGATGGTCACTCCCTTCGCACGGGAGCTCGACGAACGCGGCATTCCCTACGTCTTCGTCGATTCGAACATCCCGGAGTGCAACCAGCTGGCCTACTTCGGCACGTCGTCGTTCGACGCCGGGGTCGTCGCCGCAAGACTGCTGTCCGACCGCCTCGACCCAGGCTCCGACATCGTCGTGGGCAACATCATCCACCGCGGCGACGGAGGTTCGAACCAATGCCGCAGCCGCGAGGAGGGTTTCCGCAGCTACCTCCGGGAAAAAGGGTTCCGGGGACAGCTCCACTACGCCGCGCTGAGGCTCGACGACGAGGGCTACAACCGCGAAGTGCTCGACGAGCTGTTCCTCAGACATCCCGCCATTGCCGGCGCCGTAACCTTCAACTCGACGTGCTACATCCTGGCAGGCTATCTCGCGGCACGCCGCCGCACGGACGTTCGGCTGGTGGGCTACGACGTAATCCGCCGCAACGGGCAGATGCTCGGCGCGGGTGTGGTGACGGCGCTCATCGCCCAGCGCCCCGAGGCGCAGGGCTACCGCGGAGTGATGGCCCTGTGCGAATGGCTGGTCGAAAGACGCCGCCCCGAAACGACGGTCAACCACATGCCGATCGACATCCTGCTGAAAGAGAACATTCAATACTATAAAAACAACCTTATCTGAAAACCATGAAAAATCTGTTTGACATCCGTGGCCGCGTCGTCGTCGTGACGGGCGGGGCCGGCATCCTGGGCCGCTCGATCTGCGAATACCTCGCCGAACAAGGGGCGAAAGTCGTCGTTCTCGACCGCGACGAGCAGTCGGGCGAAGCATTGGCGGCTTCGATCCGCGAAAAAGGCGGCGAGGCGCTGTTCCTCGTGACCGACGTACTGAACCGCGAAGTGCTCGTAGCGAACCGCGAGGCGATTCTTGCGAAATACGGCCAGATCGACATCCTCCTGAACGCCGCCGGCGGCAACATGGGCGGTGCGACGATCGCTCCCGACAAGTCGTTCCTCGATCTGGAGATCGACGCCTTCAAGAAAGTCGTGGACCTCAACCTTTTCGGCACGGTGCTCCCGACGACGGTATTCGGCGAGGCCATGACGGCCCGCAAAAAGGGCGTGATCGTCAACTTCTGCTCCGAATCGGCCCTGCGTCCGCTGACGCGCGTGGTGGGCTACGGCGCCGCAAAGGCCGCCATCGGCAACTACACGAAATACATGGCAGCCGAACTGGCCATGAAGTTCAGCCCCGAAATGCGCGTCAACGCCATCGTCCCGGGCTTCCTGCTGACGAACCAGAACCGCACGCTGCTCACCACCCCCGACGGTTCGTACACCGACCGTGCGCGGACGATCATCGCCCACACCCCCGCAGGCCGTTTCGCCGAACCCGAAGAACTGCTGGGCACGATCCACTACCTGATCAGCGACGCTTCGTCGTTCGTGACGGGCGCCCTGGCAGTCGTTGACGGCGGTTTCGACGCTTTCTCTATTTAATTGTAAAACCGACGAGCCTTTTGGTCGCGTGCGACAAGCCCCTCCCGGGGGAGGGGTTTGGGGTGGGGTCAGACTTGCAAACACGGCGGAACGCCGTGACGGCCTCGACCCGAAAATGCGAACGAACGGCAAACCAAAAACGTAAAACATTCCGTTATGTATCTATGTAAGCAATCCTGGCGGTGGTACGGTCCCAACGACCCCGTATCGCTGGCAGATATTCGTCAGGCAGGGGCCACCGACATCGTGACCGCCCTGCACCATATCCCCAACGGCGAAGTATGGACCGTCGAGGAGATCCAAAAACGCCAGCAGACGGTCGCCGACGCGGGCCTCACATGGTCGGTCGTCGAGAGCGTACCCGTCCACGAGCACATCAAGACCCGCACGGGCGATTTCCAACGCTACATCGAGAACTACAAGCAGTCGATCCGCAACCTCGCGGCCTGCGGCATCAAGGTCATCACCTACAATTTCATGCCCGTGCTGGACTGGACGCGCACGAACCTCGCCTACGAACTGCCCGACGGGTCGCGCGCCCTGCGGTTCGAGCGTGCGGCGTTCCTGGCCTTCGACCTCCACATCCTCAAACGTCCCGGCGCCGAGAAGGAGTACACCGAGGCTGAGCGCGCCATCGCCAAGGCCCGTTTCGAAAAGATGGACGCCGCGGAGATCGAGCTCATCACCCGCAACATGATCGCCGGTCTGCCCGGCTCGGAGGAGAGCTTCACGCTGGAGCAGTTCCAGCAGGAGCTGGACCGCTACAAGGATGTCGATGCGGAGACCCTGCGCGGCAACCTGATCGCATTCCTCAAGGAGGTGGCCCCCGTCGCCGACGAGGCGGGCGCCATGCTGGCCATCCACCCCGACGATCCCCCCTACCCGATCCTCGGCCTGCCGCGCATCCTCTCCACGGAATCCGATTTCGAGAAACTGGTCGCAGCGGTTCCCAACGCATCGAACGGTTTGTGCCTCTGCACGGGATCGTTCGGCGTGTCGGCGAAGAACGACCTGCCGGGAATGATGCTCCGTCAGGGCGACCGGGTGAAATTCGTGCACCTGCGCTCGACGCAGCGCGACGCCGAAGGCAACTTCTACGAAGCCAACCACCTCGAAGGCGACGTGCCGATGTACGACGTAATGAAAGCCCTGCTGGAGATTCAGCAGCGCCGCCGCATTTCGATCCCGATGCGTCCCGACCACGGGCACCAGATGATCGACGACCTGAAAAAGAGGACCAATCCGGGTTATTCGTGTCTGGGCCGCCTGCGCGGACTGGCCGAACTGCGCGGACTGGAGCTGGGCATCGCCAAATCACTCTACCCCGACCCCGCCTAAGAGGCAGGGTTCAGGGGGCGACGAAGTTGCGGATGATTACCTATCCGCTCCGGCCTCCCGATCGAAGTAATTATAGCAACGCCGGGAACAGGAACAATCTCTGTTCTCGGCGTTGCTATGCTATATTTCCGGGAATGGGCCCTATCCGCAAGTTTCCCCGAGGGTAGCCCTCTCATAAAACTCGCGCCCCACGACGATCCGGACGGCCTGATGGAGCACCGAAAATTCCAGGGGCGTATGTCCCAGCGGCTCGCCGTCGATCTCCACCGACACCTCGGGCGAAGACTCGATGCGGATGCGGCTGCCGCGCTCCTGCAAGATGTGGCGGATGCGGTAGATGCCCCCGTTGAAGAGGTAGTGGAAGCGGAACAGCAGGTGCCAGAAATGCACCGGGCGGATCAGCGAAAGGTCCAGCATGCCGTCGTCGGCGACCGCCTCGGGCAGCTGCTGGATGCCGACGCCGTTGAACTTGCAGATGCCGACGGCCGCCGACAACAGCAGGTTGTTGTAGACCAGCCGGTCATCGACCCAGACCTTCACGCCCGTGGACTTGTAGCGGAAGAAACTCCTCACCAGACACCACGTATAACGCCAGCGGCTCTTGTGCCCCTTCTTTTTCAGGTGCGAGAGCTTGCGCACGACGTGGGCGTCGAATCCGGCCCCGGCGACATTGGCCATGTAGCGGCTCTGGCGGTAGTGCGCCTCCTCGTAGGAGACCACCCCAACGTCCTGCAAGAACGAATACCCCTCGCTGATGGCCTTCGCGGCATCCTGATAGCGGTTCGAGATGCCGAACGTGCGGACCCAGTCGTTGCCCGTGCCCACGGCCACCACGGCCAGCAGCACGTCGCTGGGACACACCTCCTGCTGGATGAACAGCCCGTTCACCACCTCGTGCAGCGTGCCGTCGCCGCCCACGACGATGATGCGGCGGTAGCCCTCGCGCACGGCCCACACGGTGAGTTCCGTAGCGTGGAACTTGTGCTCCGTGAAGACCGGTTCGCAGAGGATGTGCGCGTCGCGCAGATGCTTCGAGATCTGCGGAAAGTGGTCGAGCCCGCGGCCGCCTCCGGCCACGGGGTTGACGATGACGAACCAGGTTTCGGGATTGGCTGCCACGCTGCGCTTATTTTTCGGGAATGTTGCGCAGCGTGTCCACCAGGAAGTCGTAGAACTTGCCGACCGAAGCGATCTCCACCTTCTCGTCGGGCGAGTGGGGGTAACAGATCGTCGGACCGAACGAGATCATGTCCATCTTGGGGTATTTGCTGCCGATGATGCCGCACTCCAGTCCGGCGTGGATGGCCGTCACGGCGGGTTTCTTGCCGTAAAGCGCCTCGTAGGAGGCCGTCATGGCCTTCAGGATCGGCGACTCCATATCGGGGTTCCAGCCGTCGTAGGAGCCCGTGAGCTCGGTCTTGGCCCCGGCCAGCGCAAAGACGGCGGCGATGGCCTCGCCCAGCGCCTCTTTTTCCGTGCCCACCGAACTGCGCAGCAGGCACTGGAGTTTCACGGTCTTGCCGTCCGAGACCACGCGCGCGAGGTTCGTCGAGGTCTGCACCAGCCCGGGCATGGCCATCGACATCCTCTGCACCCCGTCGGGGCAGGCGACCACGGCCTTGATCAGATTCGCGGAAACCTCCTTCGGAAGCATCTCGGCGGGTTTCTCGACCTCTTTGACCTTGACCGACACGGCATCCTCGATGCCGGCATACTCCGCCTTGACGACCTTTTCATAGGCTTTCAGCGCCTTGACGAACCCGTCGTACTCCTTGGTACGGACCAGCACCACGGCCTCGGCCTCGCGCGGAATGGCGTTCCGGAGGCCGCCGCCGTCCACCGACGCCAGCAGCACGTCGCACGGCGCAGCGTTCAGGAAGCGGAACAACACCTTGTTGGCGTTGGCACGCTGGCAGATGATCTGGATGCCCGAGTGGCCGCCCTTGAGCCCCTTGACGGAGATTTTCGCCGCCGTGTAATTGCGGGCGGGCGTCGGCTCGGCCTTATACTTAAAGGCAATGTTGGCGTCGAGACCTCCGGCGCAGCCCACGTAGAGCTCGCCCTCCTCCTCGGAATCGAGGTTCAGCAGGATGTCGCCTTTGAGAAGCCCTTTTTTCAGTCCGAAAGCGCCGTCCATGCCGGTCTCCTCAGTGGCCGTGAAAAGCGCCTCCAGCGGGCCGTGCTTCAACGTCTTGTCCTCCAGCACCGCGAGGATCGCCGCCGCGCCGATGCCGTTGTCGGCGCCCAACGTCGTGCCGTCGGCCGTCACCCACTCGCCATCGACATAGGCGTCGATGGGGTCCTTCGTGAAGTCGAACTGCTTGTCGTTGTTCTTCTGCGGCACCATGTCGAGGTGCGCCTGTAAGATCACGCCCTTGCGGTTCTCCATGCCTTTCGAGGCGGGTTTCGAGACATAGACGTTGTGCGCCGAATCCTCCTTGCATGCGAGGCCCTGCGCGCGGGCGAAATCGAGGATGTATTTGCGGATCTTCTCCTCGTGGTGCGAGGGACGCGGAATGCGGACGATCTCCGCGAAATGTTTCCAGACGAGCGCCGGTTTCAGCGCAGCCAAATTCTTGTCCATAACGTAGTTTTTAATTTTTATCGTTCAATTTTTCACAAATTTGCCTTAAATCCTTATCACGTCTCCATCCGGTTCTGCGCCTTCCCCGTCATTGCGAGGCATCGCAAATGCCGTGGCAATCTGAGCGAAAGTCGTGACCTCACAACGCTTCCATCGGATTCCCACGCTCACTCACGTTCGCTCGGAATGACATGCTCCTCACCCGTCACCTTGTCGAACGCATCGACGATGTATTTCACCAGCGGGTGCCGCACGATGTCGCGCTTGTCGAACTCCACGATGCCGATGCCCGGAACGCTGCGCAGGATCTCCATCGTGCGCACCAGTCCGCTGTCGCTCCGGCGGGGCAGGTCGATCTGCGTCACGTCACCCGTGACGATGAACCGCGCGTTGCGGCCCATGCGCGTGAGAAACATCTTGATCTGCGACAGCGTGGTGTTCTGCGCCTCGTCGAGGATGACGAAGGCGTTGTCCAGCGTGCGGCCGCGCATGTAGGCCAGCGGCGCGATCTGCACGGTGCCGTCCTCCAGGAATTTCTGGAGCTTCGCGGGCGGGATCATGTCGTTCAGCGCGTCGTACAAAGGTTGCAGGTAGGGATCGAGCTTCTCCTTCATGTCGCCGGGCAGGAATCCCAGCTTCTCGCCCGCCTCGACGGCCGGGCGCGTGAGGATGATGCGCCGCACCTGCCGCTCTTTCAGGGCGCGGACGGCCAGCGCAATGGCCGTGTAGGTCTTGCCCGAACCGGCGGGCCCCACGGCGAACAACAGGTCGTTCTTGTCGTAGAGTTTGACGAGCCGCTGTTGATTGACGGTCCGGGCGCGGACGATGTTGCCGCTGTTGCCGTAGACGATCACGTCCTTATCGACCGGAGCGTCGTCCGGCACGATGCCGCCCGAGAAACACTGGTCGATGACCTGCGACGAGATGTGCCCGTATTTGAGGTAATAGGCCACCAGCGAATCCATGCGTTTGGCGAAACGCTGCGTCTCGGCCTCGGAGCCGAGGACCTTGAGCGACGAGCCGCGGGCCACGATCTTCAACGCGGGATAGAGCGATTTGATCTGTTCGAGGTAGGCGTTCTGCGCCCCGTACAGCTCGCGGGGATCGACGCCTTCGATGAGAATTTCCTTTCCGACAGTTTCCGTCATAGATCAGAACAAATAACCGAAGCTGAGCGCAACATTATAGGTACGGAGTTTATCGAGCTGGCTTCCGTCGGGCAGCACCACCTCGTGCTTCGAGCGGAACTGGCCGTTGTAACGCAGGTCGATCAGCAGGTGGCGCATCAGCACCACCCCGGCCCCGACCGTGTAGGAGAGCGTCGGACGGACGCGCCCGAAGAAGTCCTGCAAATCGCCGCCCGACTTCTGCTTGCAGTCGTTCATCACCGTGAAGACCGGGCCGGCGTAGATGCGCACGGGATTCAGCAGGCGGAACGACGCCAGCACCGGCACGTCGATCGAATTGGATTTGAGGTTGATCTCCTTGCCGCCCTCGGGACGGATGCGGAGCCCCTGGCGAACGTAGAGTATCTGCGGCTCGACGGCGAAAGCCCCGAGATTGACGGCCGTGACGATACCGGCCTGCCAGCCCAATTTGTTCTTGACATCGGTCTTGTCCATATTGGTCGTGTAATCGGGGATGTTGATACCCCCGACGACACCCCACTCCACCCGGGTGCGGGGCCGCTGTGCGGCGGTGCTCAGCACGGCGGCCGCAAACAAAACGCTCAGCAGAATTTTTCGGGTCATAAGTAATTTTTAATTCTTAATTTTTAATTCTTAATTTGAAGGAAGCCCAGAGCATGTAGCCGATGCAGGCTGCGACGAACAGCATCCCCACATGCGGATTGCCCGAGAGGCGGATGATCGCGCCGCAGACGGGTCCCGAGACGGCTCCGGCAGCGATGGCCATGATCATCAGCCCGGCCACCTCGTTGGCCTTTCCGGGCACGGCCTTGGTGGCCACGGCGTAGAACGTGGCGAAGACGCACGCCATGCCGAAGCCCAGCAGTCCGACGGCGGCATAGATTGCCGCCTCGTTGCGCACGAACAACAGCGCCGCGCACAGCGCCAGCGCCCCGGCCATGTTCCAGGAGAGGTATTTCACGTCGGAAACGCGCACCAACACCCAGGCGCCGACGATCGTACCGACGATACGGCAGGCGTAGAATCCCGTGGTGGTGAGGATCGACGAGGGGTTGTCGATCAGCCGCACCGAGAGGAACCCGATGCCCACGTCGGCGGCGATGAAGCAGGCCACGCCGAGCGTCGAGAGCAGCACGGCACGGTTTTTCAACAGCCGGAAGCAGTCGGCCAGCGACGCCGAGCGTCCCGTCTGCACGGGTTCCGGCACCGAGGTCAGTTGCAGCCAGACGCCGCCCGCGACGGTCAGTCCGGCGTAGATCGGCAGCAGAAGCCGCCACGAACCCGTCAGGGCGACCAGCCCGGTGACGATCGGGGCCAACAGCAGGAGCGAGGTGTTGCGGAATATCTGCCCGACGGTCAGGTAACTGGTCATCCGCTCGCCGGGAACGATGGTCGCCAGCAGCGGGTTGACGGCCACCTGAATCGCCGTGTTGCCGATGCCCAGCAGGCCGAAGCCCGCGAAATACCACCCCAGGGCGCAGTCGGCGCCCGCGGCGAAGGGCACCATCAGCCCCGCGATCGTGAAGCCGTAGCCGATGAGCGCCGTGGCCTTGCGCCCCCAGCGGTTCATCAGCGCGGCGACCGGGGTCGAGAGCACCAGGAACCAAAGGAAAACCATCGTCGGCAGGAAGCTCACGGCAGCCTGCCGGTCGGCCGGGAATTCGGCGGCAATGCGGCCCGTGATCGGCGCCACCATGTCGCAGAACCCCATGATGAAAAAGCCCGCAAGCACGGGACCGAGCAACTTTCTATCGACTTTGTCTACGCTCATCCGAGACGGAATTTCGGGTTTCAAATTTTTCAAAGTTACGTTTTTTTCCTTAAAAAACGCTTTCGGGACACCGATTATTTCCCGATTGCGTATCTTTGCAGCCGGCAATGAACAAAAAACGTGCAAGATACGCCCCGTCCGCACAAAGCCTCCCGTCCGTTTGGGAATAACCGCGGATTTTATTATATTTGGTGTCGTAACGACACTCTGTATATATCAATCGGAGCGTTTCGCCGAACCGCACGCACCCCGGGTTTGGCGCTGTCCGTTCTTTTCGCTATATTTGATTCGTAACGACACTTTGACTTATGCCTATGCTGTTGCTCGCACATATAAACCTGACGCTGCCGCTCGAAGACCCGATCCTGAAATTCATGCTGATCCTGGTCATCATCCTCACGGCTCCGCTGCTGCTGAACAAACTCAAAATCCCCTATTTGCTGGGGCTCATCATCGCGGGCGCGGTGATCGGCCCCCACGGCCTGAACCTCGTGCTGCGCGACAGCAGCATCATTCTCTCGGGAACGGCCGGCCTGCTCTACATCATGTTCCTCTCGGGATTGGACATGGACATGTCCGATTTCAAGAAAAACAGCTGGCGAAGCCTCGTCTTCGGCCTCTACACCTTCTGCGTGCCGCTCGCCCTGGGCATCCTGGCCGGGCATTACGTCCTGGGATTCCCGATCTACTCCTCGATCCTGCTCGCCGGGCTCTTCGCCTCGCAGACGCTCATCGCCTACCCCATCGTCAGCAAACTCGGCATCGCCCGCGACAAGGCCGTCACCATAGCCGTCGGCGGCACGGTCATCACCGACACGCTGGCCCTGCTGCTGCTCACCGTGATCGTCGGCATGGCCACGGGCAACGTGGACGAAATGTTCTGGTGGCGGCTCGGCGGCTCGGTGCTCCTCTGCATCGCCATCATCGTCTTTCTCTTCCCGCTGCTGGCCCACTGGTTCTTCAAACAGTGCAGCGACAACGTTTCGCAGTATATCTTCGTGCTGGTGATGGTCTTTCTGGGCGCCTACCTCGCCCAGCTGGCGGGATTGGAGCCGATCATCGGCGCATTCCTCTCGGGACTGGCCCTCAACCGTCTGATCCCCCGCACCTCGCCGCTGATGAACCGCATCGAATTCGTCGGCAACGCCATCTTCATCCCCTTCTTCCTGATCGGAGTGGGCATGCTCATCGACTACCGCGCCTTCTTCCGCGACTGGGAGAGCCTCGAGGTGGCGGCCGTCATGATCGTGCTCATCACCGCGGCGAAATTCATCGCGGCGTGGCTCACCCAGAAGACCTTCCGCCTCTCGCGCGACCAGCGGACGGTGATCTTCGGCCTGAGCTCGGCCCACGTGGCGGCGACACTGGCCGCCGTGATGGTGGGCTACAACGTCATCCTGGGCCACACGCCCGACGGCGAACCGATCCGTCTGCTCAGCGAGAGCGTGCTCAACGGCACAATCCTGATGATTCTGGCCACGTGCACCGTCTCGACTTTCGCCACGCAGCGCGGCGCCCACAACATCGCCATCCGCAACACGCACGATCCCGAGGAGAAGAGCCCCAAACGGGAGGACCACATCCTGATCCCGGTGGCCGACGAAGGCACGGCCAACGAACTGGTCGGGCTGAGCGCCATGCTCAAACGGGCCAAGGAGCCCAACGGACTCTACGCCCTGCATGCGGTGGACAACCAGATCGAGGACCCCAACGTCGAAAAACGGGCCCAAAAGATCCTCGATGCGGCGGCCACGGCGGCTGCGTCGGGCGACATCTATTTGCAGGAGCTGCTGCGCTACGACGTGAACATCTCCAACGCCATCGTCAGCGTGGTCCGCGAACGCAACATCACCGACATCGTGATGGGCATGCACCACGGAGCGCCCGCCGTCCCGGGCATACCCGCGATTCCGGGCATCCACGGCGGCACGGGCCCGGGCATCGGCAAGATGGCCGCCGACGTGCTGGCGCGGAGCAACGTCACGACCTTCATCTACCACCCCGCACAACCCCTGACGACCATCAAACGCCACCTGATCGTGGTGCCCGAGAAGGCCGAGCAGGAGGCGGGATTCCAGATGTGGCTGCGCCGCATCCGTTATCTGGCCGAGAATTCGGGCGTCAAGATCGTGGTCTTCGCCCCGGCGACGACGATGGAGTACCTGCGTCCGAAAGGCCGCAAACGCACGGCGAACCTCGATTTCGTGCCGTTCGAACTGTGGGACGACCTGCCGTCGCTCGAACACGACCTGCGCGACGACGACTGTCTGTGGTTCGTGATGAGCCGCCGCGAAAGGGTCTCCTACCACCCCGCCATGAGCCGCATCCCGGCCATGCTCGAACACGTTTTCGCCGCATACAGCTCCGTGCTGCTCTATCCCGTGCAGGCGGGCGACACCGAAAGCCGGTATATCTGACGGAAATAAATTTGGCATTCCCCCCGGTTTGCGCTATCTTTGGTGCCGTAACGGCACTTTTAGAAAGAGTAAGGGCGTTTTGCCCTATCCGTTTTTCGTATCTTTGGCTTCGCCTTAGATACTCCGTCTCGGAAAAAATGCAGGCGAGCTTGCTTTTTTCTCTCGGCTTATTCGTATTTTGGCTGCCGCCGAAGATACTTTCGCTCGGCAAAATGCAGGTAAACTTGCTTTTGCCCTCGCTTATTCGTATCTTTGCCGTAAAATAAAAAAGGAATATGAGCCTTGTAGCAATCGTTGGCCGTCCGAACGTCGGCAAAAGCACCCTCTTCAACCGCCTCGTGGGCGAGCGGAAGGCGATCGTCGATGCGACGGCCGGAACCACCCGCGACCGCCACTACGGCAAAACGGACTGGAACGGCAAAGAGTTCTCCGTGATCGACACCGGCGGGTACACCGTCAATTCGGAGGACATCTTCGAAGACGAAATCCGCCGTCAGGTGCTGCTGGCCATCGACGAGGCCGACGTGATCCTCTTCCTCGTGGAGGTCCGGACAGGCATCACCGACCTCGACATGATGATGGCCGACATCCTGCGCCGCACCTCGAAAAAGGTGATCCTCGTCTGCAACAAAGTCGATAACAACGACCAGATCTACTCGTCGCACGAGTTTTACGCACTCGGGCTGGGCGATCCCTACTGCATCTCGTCGATGTCGGGAACCGGCACGGGCGACCTGATGGACGCTATCCTGGCCGCCCTGCCCGCCGAAGCCGCCGCCGAGGAGGACGACGATCTGCCCCACATCACCATCGTAGGGCGTCCCAACGTCGGGAAATCGTCGCTCACCAACGCCCTGCTGGGCGAAGAGCGCAACATCGTGACCTCGATCGCCGGAACCACCCGCGACTCGATCCACACGCGCTACAACAAATTCGGGATGGATTTCTACCTCGTCGATACGGCCGGCATGCGCAAGAAGGGCAAGACGATGGAGGACCTCGAATTCTACTCGGTGATGCGCTCGATCCGGGCCATCGAGAATTCGGATGTCTGCATCCTGATGATCGACGCCCAGCAGGGGCTCGAATCGCAGGACCTGAACATCCACAACCTGATCGTCCGCAACCGCAAAGGATGCGTCATCGTGGTCAACAAATGGGACCTGGTCGAGAAGGACAGCAACACGATGAAGGAGTGGACGGAGTTTCTGAAAAAGAAGTTCGCGCCGTTCAACGACATTCCGATCATCTTCACCTCGGTCCTGAACAAACAGCGCATCTTCGACGTGCTGCAAACCGCGATCCGCGTCCACCAGTCGCGCAAACGGCGCATCCCGACCTCGGAGCTCAACGATTTTCTGCTGCCGCTGATCGAGAACTACCCGCCCCCCGCGACCAAGGGCAAATACATCAAGATCAAATACGTCACCCAGCTGCCGACGCCGACGCCGCAGTTCGCGTTCTTCGTCAACCTGCCGCAGTACATCAAGGAGCCCTACCGCCGCTTCCTCGAAAACAACATGCGGGAAAAATGGGATTTTTCGGGAGTGCCGATGCAAATCTACTTCCGACAGAAATAAGGCGGCCCCGCGCACGGGCAACCGTCAAAAACCTCTCCTGTCACGGGAGAGGTTTTTTCATGCCTGTTCCGTCCGGGCACAATATTGGCTGTTATCAGCTTAAATCATTGTGCTATCGATCATTCGATTGCCATTCACAGAATCATGTCGTATATTTACACGAAACCATCCTGTCTCCGTTAAATGAAAAGCATTATGGACAAAAAGAAACTGACAGCCGAGAACGGCCGGCCGATCGCCGACAATCAGAACATTCAGACCGCAGGCGTCCGGGGACCCGTGACGCTGCAAGATCCGTGGTTCCTCGAAAAACTCGCTCATTTCGACCGCGAGGTCATTCCCGAACGGCGCATGCACGCCAAGGGTTCCGGTGCATTCGGCACCTTTACGGTCACGCAGGACATCACCCGATACACGCGCGCCTCGATCTTCGCCCAGGTCGGCAAAAAGACCGAATGCTTCGTGCGCTTCTCGACCGTGGCCGGCGAACGCGGCGCAGCCGATGCGGAGCGCGACATCCGAGGCTTCGCCATGAAATTCTACACCGATACGGGCAACTGGGACCTCGTGGGCAACAACACCCCGGTATTCTTCCTGCGCGACCCGCTGAAATTCCCCGACCTGAACCATGCCGTGAAACGCGACCCGCGCACCAACCTGCGCTCGGCCAACAACAACTGGGATTTCTGGACCCTGCTGCCCGAAGCGCTGCATCAGGTGACGATCACCATGTCGCCGCGGGGCATTCCGGCCTCGTACCGCCACATGCACGGATTCGGAAGCCACACGTACAGTTTCTACGACAAGGACAACCGGCGCACCTGGGTGAAGTTCCACCTCAGGACCCAGCAGGGCATCAAAAACCTGACCGACGCCGAGGCCGAAGCCCTCGTAGGCAAAGACCGCGAATCGCACCAGCGCGACTTGTACGACGCCATCGAACGCGGCGATTTCCCGCGCTGGACGATGTACGTGCAACTGATGACCGAAGAGGAGGCCCGCAACTACAAGCTCAATCCGTTCGACCTGACAAAAGTATGGTATCACAAGGATTTCCCGCTGCATGAAGTCGGCGTCCTGGAGTTGAACCGCAATCCGGAGAACTACTATGCGGATGTCGAACAGTCGGCGTTCAACCCCATGAACATCGTCGAGGGCATCGGTTTCTCGCCCGACAAGATGTTGCAGGGCCGTCTGTTCTCCTACGGCGACGCGCAGCGTTACCGACTGGGCGTGAACCTCATGGAGATTCCCGTGAACAAACCCCGCTGTCCGTACCACGCGTTCCACCGCGACGGGCGGATGCGCACCGACGGCAACTACGGTTCGGCCAAAAGCTACGAACCCAACAGCTACGGCGAATGGCAGGACAATCCCGTCCTCAAAGAGCCGCCCCTGGCCGTGAACGGCGACGTATTCAACTACGACGAACGCGAGCTGGACGACGATTATTTCACCCAGCCCGGACTGCTGTGGCGCATAATGTCGCCCGAGGACCAGCAGGCGACCTGCGAGAACACGGCGCGCGCCATAAGCGATGCCGAACTGTTCATCAAACAGCGCCATGTGCGTCACTGCTACTACGCCGACCCGGCCTACGGCAAGGGCGTGGCCGAAGCGCTCGGAATCTCGCTCGAAGAGGCGCTCAAAGCCGAAGACCCCGCACATCCCGCGTGGGACCCCCGCCGGCGTAAGACGCCGGTTTTAGAGGGCGAAGGACGGTATTAACGCTGGTCCACCTTCCTGCGCCACCGGCGTAAGACGCCGGTTTTAGAGGGCGAAGGACGGTATTAACGCTGGTCCACCTTCCTGCGCCACCGGCGTAAGACGCCGGTTTTAGAGGGCGAAGGACGGTATTAACGCT
>NZ_JBBMFL010000022.1:0-42856 GCF_040095975.1 Alistipes intestinihominis | reverse complement strand
CCGCGACGAATGGGATGAAATAGTCTCGGATCGGGAGCTGACAGACAATCTCTACAACGGCGAGGACCGTTTCGAGGCCGTCGGCCGCGACGAGTTGAGCGTGGAGATTTTCACCGGGGAGTTTCCGCACTTGCTGGCCTGCATCTGCCGTCAGGCTATATTGGGAAACGAGCCGCTCGAAGCGACGCCCGAAACGGCTGTGCAGTACGGATTCAGCCCCGAAGAGATGAATGCGCTGGGCGCACAGATCGCCCGCTGCAACCGACGGATCATCGCCGAGCTGCGCGAAGACTACGAGCGGCTGAAGGCGATCGACTGCCTGCATTCGTGAGGCTCGGGGAGGGCCCGGGTCAGTAGAGTTCGATGAACTCGTAGGAGTTGCCGACGGCGGCGAGGTAGCGCATGAATTCGTCGTGTTCGATCAGCACCGTCGCGCGGTTGTCGTTGGGGTGGAAGGCGTAGCGGGGCCAGTCGCGCATCCGGATGTCGAAAAAGACGTGGACGTGGTGCGCCGGGTCGTTGATCAGCCCGAATGCCGACACCGATCCGGGGCACAGCCCCAGCCAGCGTTCCATCCGCTCGGGCGACGCGAACGACAGTTTGCCTTGATGCAGCCGCTGTTCGAGGTCGCGGATCGCCAGCCGCTGTTCGGCGTCGAAGCACACGAGATAATGGCGGTCGCCCTTGTGGTTGCGGAAAAAGAGGTTCTTGCAGTGTCTGGCTCCGTCGCCGCGGCAGTATTGCAGGGCGATTTCGCAGGTCGGGGCCTCGGGGTGCTCGTACCACTCGTAGCGGATGCCGCGGGCGTCGAGGAAGTCGAACACCCGCCGGCGCCGTTCGTCGGCCGTGAGGGGTTGTGCGTCCATGTCAGTCTATTTTGTAGAACTCTTTGATATTCCGTGCAATGCACTCCACCAGCACTTCGACCGCCTCGACGGGCGACCAGGCGTTGTGGGGCGAAAGCAGCAGGCGGTCCGGCTCCCGGACCGCGAGCAGCGGGTTGCCCGGTTCGAGGGGTTCGTGCGCGAAAACGTCGAGGCCCGCTCCGGCCAGTTTCCCGGCGTCGAGGGCCGCGGCCAGCGCCGCTTCGTCCACGATGCCGCCGCGGGCGACGTTGACGAGGATGGCCGAGGGCTTCATCAGCGACAGTTCCCGGGCGCCGATCAGTCCGCGCGTGCGGTCGGTCAGCGGGGCGTGGATCGACACCACGTCGGAGCGCCGGAGCAGTTCGTCGAGCGGCAGGGCGGGGTAGGGCTCCTCGCGCACGACGCCCGAAGTGGAGGTATAGGCGACCTCGCATCCCAGCGCTTCGGCGACGCGGGCCACGCTGCGGCCGATGTTGCCCAGTCCGACGATGCCCCATTTCGATCCGTGGAGCTGGTGGGTCGTGCGGCCGAAGTGGTATTGCCGGGACGATCCGGCGTAGGCGCTCTTGACGTAACGGTCGTAATAGACTACCTGCCGCAGCAGTCCGATGGCCGCACCGATGGTGGTTTCCGTCACGGCGTGGGTCGAATATCCCACGGCGTTCCGGACCGCAATGCCCTGTTCGGCCGCCGCGTCGAGGTCGATGTGGTTCATGCCCGTCGCCGCCGCGCAGATCAGCCGCAGGCGGGGCAGCTGCCGCAGGGTTTCGCGGCGGAAAACCACTTTGTTGGTGATCGCCACGTCGGCTTCGCGGCAGCGTTCGACGACCTCTTCGCGGGCCGTCGTCTCGTAGCCCGTGTAATTGCCCAGCGCACGGATGGACCCGAGGTCGGCGCCTCCGAGGCTGTATTCGTCCAGAAATACGATGTTCGGTTGCATATCCTTTGTTTTTGTAAGTTTTCGTTGGCAGCGCGGACCTGGTTTCCGAATGCGGATTCGGTCCGCTGCCCCTGAAAGAGGGCTTTTAGCCCTCCAGTTCTCCGATTAAATCCCTGACGACAACCGAGGCGCATCCGATGCCGAACAGCGCCGGGATGTAGGAGATGGTCCCGACGTTCGACTTCTTGTTCTGCTCCTCGCAGAGGATCATCGCCCCTTCGCGCATCGGCTCGGGCGAGAAGACGGCCCGGAAGCCCCGGCGGATGCCGATTTTGTGGAGCCGCTTGCGGAGCATGTGGGCCAGCGGGCAGTGGTGGGTTTTCGAAATGTCGGCGATTTCCAGTCGCGTTGGGTCGGTCTTGGCTCCGGCGCCCATCGAGCTCACCAGCGGCAGTCCCCGTTCCAATGCGGCGGCGATCAGCGCCAGTTTGGGCGAGAGGGTGTCGATGGCGTCCACCACGTAGTCGTAGCGCGCAGCGTCGAGCAGCGTGTAGGTCTCCTCGTCCTTGATATATTTATTGACCACCGTGAGTGCGATTTCGGGGTTGATGTCGCGCAGGCGTTCGGCCAGCACCTCGGATTTCGGACGGCCGACGGTGGAGTGCAGCGCCACCAGCTGGCGGTTGATGTTCGTCGCGTTCACCGTGTCGGCGTCGGCCACGGTCATGCGTCCCACGCCCGCCCGGGCGATCATCTCCGCGGCGTAGGCCCCCACGCCGCCCAGCCCGATCACGAGCACGTGGGCGTTTTTCAGGAGCGCGAGTTTCTCTGCGCCCAACAGCAATTCGGTTCTTTCCAGCCAGTTATCCATGCCGAGTTTCGAATATTCGTTCGTAATTAGCCAGCGTAGTCCGTTGCAACACCTCCGTCGGAACGCTCCTCGCTTCGGCCGCCCGGGCGTAGATCTCTTCGATCGGCACGGGGCTGTCGTCGGTCTCCAGAAAGAGCTGCGAAAGGGGCGTTTCGCGCAGCGCCGCAAGCGTTTTGGGCGATGCGAAGGCGCGTTCGCCGAACGAGAGGAAATAACCTTTCGTCAGGGCTCGCCGCGCCTGCTCGGGCGATCCGATGAATCCGTGGAAGATCACGGCCCGGGGTTCGCACGCCGCCAGTTCGCGCATCAGCGGTTCGAAGGCCCTCACGCAGTGGAGCACCACCGGGAGTCCTCGCTCGCGGGCCAGCCGCAGCTGGGCGCGCAGTGTCTCGGTCTGCACCTCGCGCGAGGGGCCGTGCACGAAGTCGAGCCCCGTCTCGCCCACGGCCTGCGCGTCGGAGAGCCGCTCGCCGAGCGTTGCAACGAGCTGCATGTCTGCATCCCACGGATGTACGCCCTCCGTGCGGAGTTCGATTCCCGACCCCGTCGGGCGGTGGGTGTGTATGTTGACGTAGGGAAGCATGGCGACGGCAAATTTAGGAATTTAACGGGAGCATTGCCAATTCGGGGCCAATTTTTTAACGTTCCGGTCGTCCCGGAATCTCGCCGGGGTGCTTCCGGGGGATTCCGAAATCATTTCGAAATGCAATCAATCGAAAGTCTGTTGTTTTGGGCCCGAAAGCGGGACCCGTAAATCTTAATATATTTAAGAAATATTGGTTTGCGCATGGGTGTTTTCAGGAAAAAATTTTGTACTTTCGCACGCGATTAATTGTTAGCCCACTAACAACGCTATGCGGAATACTAATTCCAAACTCATAACCATATCAAAATTTTAACCATGTCGAAAATCATTACACTACGCAAGGGTTTAGACATCAATCTGGTGGGCAAACCCCAGGAGTCGCTCGCGGAAGCGCCGCTGGCTTCGGAGTATGCCCTCTCGCCCCTCGATTTCGAGGGCGTGACTCCCAAGCTGCTGGTTAAGGAGGGCGATAAGGTGAAAGCCGGTACGCCGTTGTTCTTCAACAAGGCCAACGAGCGCATCCTCTTCACGTCGCCCGTCAGCGGCACGGTGGCCGCCGTCAACCGCGGTGAGAAGCGCAAGATTCTCAGCGTGACGGTGACCCCCGATGCCACGCAGGAGTACGAGGAGTTCGCAAAGCCCGACTTGAAATCGGCTTCGCGCGAGCAGATCGTCGAACTGCTGCTCCGGTCGGGTCTCTGGCCGATGATCGTGCAGCGGCCCTACGGCATCATCGCCGATCCCAACGACACGCCGAAAGCGGTCTTCGTCTCCGCGTTCGACTCGGCGCCTCTGGCCCCGGACTACAACTACGTCCTGAAAGCCGAGCAGAAGAACCTTCAGACGGGTATCGACGTGATGCGGAAACTCACGGCCGGCAAGGTGCACCTCTCGGTGCGCGCCAAGGCCGAAGGGCAGATGCCGTCGCTCCGAGGTGCCGAGATGCACACCTTCGCCGGCAAGCATCCCGTCGGCAACGTCGGCGTGCAGATCCACCACATCGACCCCGTGAACAAGGGCGAGGTGGTGTGGACGGTCAACGTGCAGGATCTGGCCATCATCGGCCGCCTGTTCAACGAAGGCCGCGTCGATATGACGAAGATCATCGCCGTGACCGGCTCGGAGATCGAGAAGCCGCAGTACGTCCGCATCGTGGGCGGCGCGAAGGTCGATTCCGTGGTCAAGGGCAATGTGAAGCCGCAGAAGGAGGGCGACAGCATCCGTTTCATCTCGGGCAACGTGCTCACGGGCACCAAGACCTCGCCGGACGGATTCATGGGCTTCTATGCCAACCAGCTGACGGCCATCCCCGAGGGCGACAAGTACGAACTGCTGGGCTGGGCGATGCCCCGCTTCAGGAAGTTCTCCGTCTCGCGCGCCTATTTCTCGTGGCTCTGCCCGAAAAAGGCTTACGACCTCGACACCAACATGAACGGCGGCGAGCGTCCGTTCGTCGTGACGGGGCTCTACGAGCAGTATCTGCCGATGGACATCTATCCGATGTATCTCCTGAAGGCGTGCCTTGCGGGCGACATCGACAAGATGGAGAATCTCGGCATCTACGAGGTCACGGAGGAGGATTTCGCGCTGTGCGAGTTCGTCGATCCCTCGAAGATCGAGATCCAGCAGATCATCCGCGACGGTATTAACTTAATGATCAGGGAGGCTTAAAGATGGGACTTCGTAAATTCATGGACAATATCAAGCCCACGTTCTCGAAAGGCGGGAAGCTGGGCTTTCTGGAATCGACGTTCGACGCGTTCGAAACGTTCCTCTTCGTACCCAACACCACGACCCGGAAAGGCGCGCACATCCGCGACTGCAACGACATGAAACGCACGATGATTATGGTCGTCGTGGCGCTGATGCCGGCATTCCTCTTCGGTTGCTACAACACGGGCGTTCAGGTCGGGCTGGAAGGCTTCCAGGCTTTCTTCTACGGACTGGTCCGCGTGCTGCCGATGGTCTGCGTTTCGTATATCGTGGGTCTGGGCATCGAGTTCGGATTCGCGCAGGCGCGCGGCCACGAGGTCAACGAGGGATTCCTCGTTTCGGGCCTCCTGATCCCGATGATCTTCCCCGTATCGACCCCGCTCTGGATGGTCGGGCTTTCGACGGCTTTCGCCGTGGTCTTCGGCAAGGAGGTCTTCGGCGGTACGGGCATGAACGTCTTCAACCCCGCACTGCTGGCCCGTGCCTTCGCGTTCTTCGCCTACACCCCCTCGATGTCGGGCGAAACGGTGTGGTATTCCGACTGGACGATGATGGGCGCGCATGTTGACGGCATCACCGGTGCCACGGCCCTCGAACAGCTCGGCACGACCGGCACGATGGCTTTCTCGCCGCTGGACGCCTTCCTGGGATTCATCCCCGGATCGTTCGGCGAGACCTCGACGCTGGCCATCCTCATCGGCGCCGCCATCCTGCTCTTCACGGGCATCGCCTCGTGGCGCACGATGGTTTCGGTGTTCGCCGGCGGACTGGCGATGGGCTATCTGTTCCAGGCGCTCGGCATGACGGAATATCCCGCCTGGTGGCATCTGATCGTCGGCGGCTTCGCCTTCGGCGCGGTCTTCATGGCCACGGACCCCGTGACCTCGTCGCAGACCAATACCGGCAAGTACATCGTGGGTCTGATGACCGGTGCGCTGGCCGTGCTGATCCGCGTGGTCAACCCGGCCTATCCCGAGGGCATGATGCTTTCGATCCTCTTTATGAACGCGCTGGCTCCGCTGGTCGATTACTACGTGGTCGAGGCCAACGTCGCCCGCCGCAAGAAACGTGTCAAACTCGCAAAATAGGGGAGATAAGTTATGGCAACGAAAAAATTCAAATGCAATGTCTGCGGCTACATCCACGAAGGTGACGCCGCGCCCGCTAACTGCCCTGTCTGCGGAGTTCCCGCCTCGGAATTCACCGAACTGAAGCAGGAGAAAAAGGGGCTGTTCAGCGACAAGAACGGCAATGCCTATATTATTATGTACTCGACGGTGATGGTGGTCGTCGTGGCCGTATTGCTGGCCGTGGCCGCCCTCGCCCTCAAACCCCGTCAGGATGCCAACGACCTGAACGAGAAGAAGCAGAACATCCTCGCGTCGCTCTCGGCACTGGACAAGTCCTACGACGAGTATATCGACGCCTACGTCGTGGACAAGGAGGGCAAGCGGATCGAGGGCGAAGAGGTCTTCGCGCTGCTCAACGACCTGCCGGACACTTTCAAGAAGGGCAAGTTCCCGATCTTCGAGGCCAAGGACGGCCGCGTGGTCATTCCCGTGACGGGCATGGGCCTCTGGGGTCCGGTTTGGGGATACGTCGCCCTGGAGAAGGATATGAACACCGTGGCCGGTA
This sequence comes from Alistipes intestinihominis, assembly GCF_040095975.1. NCBI lineage: Bacteria > Pseudomonadati > Bacteroidota > Bacteroidia > Bacteroidales > Rikenellaceae > Alistipes > Alistipes intestinihominis. The sequence goes on along the minus strand of NZ_JBBMFL010000022.1, from coordinate 36,305 downwards.
TCATCATGGCCCACAAGGGCGAGACTCCGGGCCTCGGCGCCGAGATCGCTACGCCGAAGTATCAGGCCCGTTTCGTCGGCAAGACGATCTTCGAAGGCGACGAGTTCGTCTCGGTGAAGCTCCGCAAGGGCGGCGCCAAGGACCCCGCGCACGAGGTGGACGCCATCTCGGGCGGTACGAAGACTTCCGACGGCGTGACGGAGATGCTTTACAACAGTCTGGAAAACTACCTGCCCCTGTTGGAAGCCAAGCGTGCGGCCGGAGCGGCCCCCGCGGCAGAAGTGTCTAACGAAGAAAATGTAGAAAACAATGAGTAAGATGGAAAAAGAGCCTTTGTTTTCGGCCAAGAACCTCAAATACCTGACGGGTCCGTTCTCGGCGAACAATCCGGTCATCGTGCAGATCCTCGGTATCTGCTCGGCGCTGGCCGTCACCGTGCAGCTCAAACCCGCTATCGTTATGGCGCTCTCCGTGACGGTCGTTACGGGATTCTCGAACCTCGTGATGTCGCTGCTGCGCAACGGCGTTCCCTCGCGCATCCGCATCATCGTCCAGCTCGTCGTCATCGCCGCGCTGGTGATCCTCGTCGATCAGGTGCTCAAAGCATTCGTTTACGAAGTCTCGAAGCAGCTGTCGGTCTACGTCGGACTGATCATCACCAACTGTATCGTCATGGGCCGCGTCGAGGCTTTCGCGCTGGCCAACAAGCCCTGGGCGTCGTTCCTCGACGGTATCGGCAACGGTTTGGGCTACGGTCTGATTCTGGTGATCGTGGCCTTCTTCCGCGAACTGTTCGGCTCGGGCAGCCTGCTGGGCTTCCGCATCATTCCCGAGAGCTGGTACATGGCCGAAGGCGGTTTCTATTCGAACTGCGGACTGATGCTCTTCCCGCCGATGGCGCTGATCATCGTGGGCTGCATCATCTGGGTGCACCGTTCGCGCAACAAGGACTTACAGGAAAAATAGGAGGATAACGTATGGAATCATTGAATATCTTCATCCGGTCGATCTTCATCGACAACATGGTCTTCGCCTTCTTCTTCGGCATGTGCTCCTACATCGCCGTATCGAAGAGCGTGAAGACGGCCCTCGGGCTCGGCGCCGCCGTTACGTTCGTGATGGTGATGACCGTGCCGCTGAACTACCTTTTGTATGAATACGTGCTCAAAGCCGACGCGCTCGTCGCTGGCGTGGACCTGAGTTTCCTGACCTTCATCGTCTTCATCGCCACCATCGCGGCCTTCGTGCAGCTGGTGGAGATGGCCGTCGAGAAGTTCTCGCCGACGCTTTACAGCCAGCTGGGCATCTTCCTGCCGCTGATTGCCGTGAACTGCGCCATCATGGGCGGTTCGCTCTTCATGCAGCAGAAGGTCGATGCTGCGGAGCTTACGTCGTTGTGGCAGACGATCGTCTACGGACTGGGTTCGGGACTGGGCTGGTGGCTGGCGATCGTGATGATGGCCGCCATCCGCGAGAAGACGACCTATTCGCACATCCCCGCGGCGCTGAAAGGCCCCGGCATCGCCTTCATCATCACCGGCCTGATGGGTATCGGTTTCATGATCTTCTCGGGCATTCAGTTCTAACCGTTAAAAAGAGATTCTGAAAAATGACTACAACGATTTTAATAGCGATCGCAGCCTTTCTGGTGATCACGCTCGTGCTGGTCGCACTGCTTCTCTATGCGAAGGCGAAACTGACCTCCTCGGGCGACGTGACGATCGACATCAACAACGGCGAAAAGGTCATCAAGACCGAGAGCGGCTCGACGCTGCTCGCAACGCTGGCCAACAACAAGGTGTTCCTGCCTTCGGCCTGCGGCGGCGGCGGTTCGTGCGGCATGTGCAAATGCCAGGTGCTCGAAGGCGGCGGCGACATCCTGCCCACCGAGACGGGCTTCATCACGCGCAAGATGGCCAAGGACCACTGGCGTCTGGGCTGTCAGGTGAAGGTGAAGGAGAACCTCAAAATCAAGGTGCCCGAAGCCGTTCTGGGCGTCAAGAAGTGGGAGTGCACGGTGGTCTCGAACCGCAATATCTCGACCTTCCTCAAAGAGTTCGTCGTGAAGCTGCCCGAGGGCGAGAACCTCAAATTCCGCAGCGGCGGTTACATCCAGATCGACATCCCGAAGTACGACGCCATCAAATTCTCGGACATGGACGTGGAGGAGAAGTACCGCGCCGACTGGGACAAGTTCAAGATGTGGGACCTCGTCGCTACCAATCCCGAGCCGACGTTCCGCGCCTACTCGATGGCCAACCACCCGGCCGAGGGCAATATCATCATGCTCAACATTCGTATCGCCACGCCGCCGTTCGACAAGGCTACGGGCGGCTTTATGAAAGTCAACCCGGGCATCTGCTCGTCGTATGTCTTCTCGCGCAAGCCGGGTGACAAGATCACGATCTCGGGCCCTTACGGCGAGTTCTTCCTGCCGGACAACCTGCCCGATACGCAGGAGCTGATCTTCATCGGCGGCGGCGCGGGCATGGCCCCGATGCGCAGCCACCTGATGCACCTGTTCAAGACCGAAAAGACCGCCAAACCGGTGTCGTTCTGGTACGGCGCGCGTGCCCTGAAGGAGGTTCCCTACCTTGACGAGTTCCATCAGATCGAAAAGGACTTCCCCAACTTCAAGTTCAACCTGGCGCTGGACCGTCCCGATCCCGAGGCGGATGCCGCTGGGGTGGCTTACACGCCGGGCTTCGTGCACAACGTGCTGTATGAAAACTACCTGAAGAACCACCAGGCCCCCGAGGATTGCATCTACCTCATGTGCGGACCCCCGATGATGATCTCTTCGGTGGTGAAGATGCTCGACAACCTCGGCGTGCCGCCTGAGAACATTCTTTACGACAACTTCGGGTCGTAGCGGGAGCCGCGATCCGTCAACGCCGCAGGCGTATGAACGAAGAGGAGGGGAGTTCCGGATTTATTCGGCGGCTTCCCTCCTCTCAGTTTATCCTTCCCGCTTGCATATAAGTCAAATAATTTCGTATTTTTGTAAAAACATTTTCTGAGTGGAGCAGGAGCGGGAAATATTGGATCGGCTGGCGCACGGGGACCGGGAGGCGTTCGATGCGCTCTATCTGCACTATGCTCCGAAAGTCGAGGAGATGGCGTTCTGGATGTTGAAGAGCCGGACGGAGGCGGAGGATGTCATGCAGTCCATCATGCTGAAAGTCTGGGAACGCAAAGAGGAGATCGCACAGATGACCCGTTTTTCCAATTATCTCTTTACGATGACGAAAAACGCCATTTTCGACATTTACAGCCGTTCGCTGGTGCATGAGAAATACGAATCGGCCCAGTTGTCCTCCGTCCGCTATTTCCACGACGATACGCTCGACAGTCAGGTGGAGACGAACGATCTGGCGCTGCTGATCTCCATCGCCGTGGACAAGATGCCCGATCAGCGGCGGCGTATCTTCCGGATGAGCCGTTACGAGGGCCTTTCGAACCGGGAGATCGCCGAACAGCTCCGGATCAGCGTCAAGACCGTGGAAAACCACATGACCGCCGCACTCGGCCAACTGCGGCGCCTGCTCGCCTCGATCACGATCTTTTTCTGAAAATCGTTCTTTGCCGCTGGGGGTTCTCCGGTCTTTCGCCGTTCTATATTATGAACAGCACCCCAAACGATGAAGACCGACAAAATCAACAGACTCGTCCGCGATTTCCTGCACGGCGATATGCCGGAGGAGATCCAGCGCCGTTTCCGGCGGTGGATGACCGCCCCGGCAGACCGTGAAACGAAGGATGCGGCGCTTTTTCAGGCATGGACGGAGTTGCTCGCCCGGCCTGCGGAAAGCGATTACCGCCATAAACTCACTGACATACACCGACGGATCGACATGCTGGACCGGGCCGGAAAGAAGAGCCGGTTCATATCCCTGCGGCGGTTTGCGGCCGCAGCGGCCCTGCTGGCGCTCGTCGTCTGCGGGGAATACCTGTTCCTGCGTTCGCGGTACGAACGCACCCCTTCGGTGTGCCTGGTCACGGCCCAAGGCAGCAAGGGCGAGTTCACGCTTCCCGACGGAACGCGGGTCTGGCTCAACGGCGACAGCCGCCTGAGCTATCCCGAAACATTCGATGCTGAAGCCCGTCGCGTCCGGCTCGACGGCGAAGCCTTTTTCCAGGTCCGGCACGATGCCTCTCATCCGTTCGTCGTCGATATGGAGGTCATGCAGGTCGAGGTGCTCGGCACGGAGTTCGACGCCCGGCACCGGACCGGAACCCGCTATGCCGAAACGGTCCTTCGGTCGGGCAGCGTCCGTGTCCTGACCCCGGACCGGAAGAGTCCGGTTCTGCTGCGGCCCGACGAACGGGTCTTGTTCGATACGCAGACCGGCCGGATTGCGGTTTCCGAGGTCTCCGCCGGCGATTATTGCAGTTGGACGGCCCGCCGGCTGGTCTTCACCAACAAATCGCTCTCGGCCATCCTGGTCAATCTGGAACGCTGGTACGGCGTGCATTTCCATTCCGAAGGGGACATCGACCTTTCGGCGAAACTCTCTTTCCATATCGAATACGAATCGTTGGAGGAGGCGATGCGCCTGATCTCGCGGATCGCTCCGATACGCTACGACATCCGCGGCGAAACGGTTTTTCTCGCCCCGGAATGATGCAATCCTGAACTCGAACCCTGAAAACCATTTGCCTATGACGATCTGACGACCTTGAAAAAATTGGGACGGATGTTCCTACCACCCGCCCCACGACTTAAAATTAGACCTTATCGTAGTCATACTACGAATGATGAATCTTAAATCGTTGCAAAATTATGAAATTTTTTGGACAATCCGATGGCAGCGTCCCGTACAAGCGGCGGCTGTCTGTAAAAATCATGTCCTTATTCATTTTTCTGTTTGTGTCCGTCGGGGGCGTTTCCGCCGCCAATCCGCCCGTGACGATCCATCTGAAAAATGTCACTGTCGCCGAACTGCTGCGGCAGATCGAGGCGCAGGGGCAGTACTCCTTTGCGTATAACAACGCCGACATCGACCTGACGCGCGTCGTTTCCGTCGATGCGGAGTCCTGGCCCATCGAACGGATCGTGTTGAAATGTATTCCCGACGTTTTCGTGAACGTCGAGCGGAACAAAGTGATCCTGACGCCGCGCCGCGGTGTGCAAGTTTCCCCCCCCCGCAAAATTTCGGGCAAGGTCGCTGACGCTTCCGGTAATCCCGTCGTCGGGGCCACCGTCCTGCTCAAAGACGGCGACGCGGTCCGGGGCACCTCCTCCGGGTCGAACGGCGCTTTCGCTTTCGACTCGTTCAGCCTTTCGGACAAGGCCGCGCTCGAAGTGTCGTTCATCGGGTTCGATACCTATAAGGCGGCGGTCGGCGCCCGGACCTTTTTCGACGTGGTCCTGACTTCCGCCCAGCAGAGCATCGACGAAGTGGTGGTGGTCGGTTACGGCGTGCAGAAGAAAGCCAACCTGACTGGAGCCGTCGCCACGGTGTCGCAGAAAGAGCTGAAAGACCGTCCCGTGTCGAACGTGGGGCGCGCCTTGCAGGGCGTGATCCCCAACCTCAATGTGACCCTTTCCTCGGGGCAGCCCGGAGCCGGCGCGTCGTACAACATCCGCGGCACGACCTCGCCCAACGGAGGCAGCCCGCTGATTCTGATCGACGGCGTGGAGACCTATCCCGACCGTATCAACTCGAACGACATCGAGTCGATCACGGTGCTGAAAGACGCCTCCTCGGCCGCGATCTACGGTGCCCGCGGCGCGTTCGGCGTCATTCTGATCACGACCAAGAGCGGGCAGTATAACGAAAAGGCCGAGGTGTCGTACAACGGTTATTTCTCCGTGTCCAGCCCTACGACCTCGACCGATTACGAAACCCGCGGCTACTATTCGGCCAAGATCGCCGACTTCTTCATGATGGCGACCCAGAACACGCCCTACACCTCCTACACCGAGGCCGATTACAAGGCGCTCTGGGAGCGGCGCAACGACAAGACCGAAAACCCGGCGCGTCCGTGGGTCGTCACCGACAACCGCAACGGCCGCCAGCAGTATGTCTATCTGGCCAATTTCGACTGGTATAACTATCTCTACGACGACAGCCGCCCGACGTGGGACCACAACATCAACATCAAGGGCGGTTCCAAGTCGCTGTCCTACATGGTCAGCGGACGCTACTACCAGCAGAAGGGCGTCAACCGGCTCGACCCCGACATGTTCAAGTCCTACAATTTCCGCGTGAAATTGCAGGCCGAGATCAAGCCGTGGCTGACCATCGCCAGCAACACCAAATTCTTCCAGTCGAATTACAGGTATTACGGATACGAGGACGAGTACAACAATTTCCGCAAGCCCACGCTGCATGCGCTGGCGTCGTTCGTGCCGGTGAATCCCGACGGAACGGCCGTGTCGCATACTTCGATGACGCAGTCTTCGACCCACTACGTGATGGACGGCTACAACGCCATGATGCAGAAGGGCAAGAGCTTCGGCAACAAGAAGACCCAGGAGATCACCACGACGTTCGAAGCCACGTTCAAACTGCACCGGGATTTCAACGTCAAGGCCGATTTCAGCTACACGCAGGGTTATCTGCACAACGACTACCGCAGCGTCAATGTCCAGTATTCGCAGTATCCGGGCGAGGTGATGACCGAACCCGAAGGCAGCTTCCCCAACAAATACAAGGAGGTCGTCTGGGATCAGAACTATTATGTGGCCGACGTTTACGGAACCTACAACCGGACCTTCGCCGAGAAGCACAACCTGACGCTGATCGCCGGTTATAACTACGAGGCCAAGTATTACCGCGACCTCACGGCGGCCAACGACGGCCTGCTGTCGGAGGAACTCTCGGACTTCAACCTGGCCAAGGGCACCACCAACTTCACGCTCAACGGCGGCCGCAACGAATACGCCATCATGGGCCTCTTCTACCGGGCGGCCTACGATTACAGGGGCAAGTACCTCTTCGAGGTCAACGGCCGCTACGACGGCACCTCGCGCTTCCCGCGCGGCAAGCGTTACGGCTTCTTCCCCTCGTTCTCTGCGGCCTACCGCATCAGCGAGGAGCCTGTCTTCGAGCCGTTGCGCAAGGCGGTGGACAATCTGAAAATCCGTCTTTCCTACGGTTCGCTGGGCAACCAGCAGATCGGCTACTACGATTTCATCCAGACCGTCACGACCAAAGGTTCGATGAGCGACTATTCGTTCGACGGAACGACGCTCGGACAGCATGCCACGGTGAGCGATCCCGTGTCGGGCAACCAGACCTGGGAGAAGGTCGTGTCGAAAAATCTCGGACTCGATCTCAACATGTTCCGCAACCGCCTGTCGCTGACGGCCGATTTCTACATCCGCGATACGAAAGGCATTCTGGGCAAGGGCAAGTCGCTGCCGTCGATCTACGGAGCCGACGAACCGCAGGTCAACTCGAACAACCTCCGCACGAAGGGTTACGAACTGGTGCTCGGCTGGCGCGACTCGTTCGAACTGGCGGGAAGCGCTTTCAGCTACGGCATTACGGGATCGTTCTCGGACTATACGGCCAAGTACACCAAGTGCGACAACCCTTCGGGGCTGATCGGCGATCCCTATGTGGGCAAGAAATACGGCGAGATCTGGGGCTATAAGGTCGATGGGCTGTTCCGCACCGACGAGGAGGCTGCCGAATACGCTTCGAGAATCGACCTTTCGACCGTCGCCGCGGGCTATTATTCGGCGACGGGAGCCTACGGCAAGGGCGTTCGTGCGGGCGACATCAAATACCTCGACCTGAACGGCGACAACATCGTCAACGGCGGCAAAGGCACGCTGGAGGACCCGGGCGACCGCCGCGTGATCGGCAACTCGTCGCCGCGTTACCAGTACGGGGCGACGCTGAACTTCTCGTGGTACGGATTCGACGTGTCGGTGTTCGTGCAGGGCATCGGCCGGCTGGACTGGTATCCCGGAGCGGACAACCTGCGTTTCTGGGGCCCTTACTGCCGTCCCTACGCGACTTTCATCCCGAAGAATTTCATGAGCCGGGTGTGGAGCGAGGAGAATCCCGACGCCTATTTCCCGCGCGCCCGCGCCTATACGTCGCTCAATTCGACGCAGGGCACGGCCTACTACACCAACGACCGCTACTTGCAGAATCTGGCCTACTGCCGTCTGAAAAACCTCACGATCGGATACACGATTCCCAGACGGCTGACTTCGAAGGTCGGCATCAAGGAGTGCCGCATCTATTTCAGCGGCGAGAACCTCGTCACGTGGTCGGCGCTGGAGAGCGATTTCCTCGATCCCGAGCAGGCGGCCGCCGACTCGGACAAGAAGTCGAACGTCTATCCCTGGTGCAAAACCTACTCCGTGGGTCTGAACTTAACCTTCTAATGCGACTGCCGTTATGAAAAAAATCATTCTTTATATCTTTTCCGGTGTTGCGGCGTGCGGCTTCTGCGGTTGCGAGGATGCGCTCGACCGTTTCCCGAAGGACCGGCTCACTCCCGAGAGCTTCTTCCGCACGGAGGAAGAGTGCCAGCTCTACACCAACGATTTCTATACGATGTTCCCCTCCGCCGGGTCGATCTACGGCGAAACGGCCGACATCATCGCCAAGACCACGCTTACGAGCGAGGTGCTGGGCAACCGCACCGTTCCCGCTACGGCGAGCACCTGGAAGTGGGAGAAACTGCGCGACATCAACTTTTTCCTGCAACACTCGTCCAACTGTCCGGACGAGCGCGTGCGGCTCGAATACGAAGGTCTGGCGCGTTTCTTCCGGGCCTGGTTCTACTTCGAGAAGGTGAAATATTACGGCGACGTGCCCTGGGTGGACCGTCCGATCGACGCCAGCGATCCGCTGCTCTTCGAAAAGGGCCGCGATCCGCGGGAGCTGGTGATGCAGAAGGTGGTCGAGGACCTCGACTTTGCCATCCTGCACCTGCCTGCCGAAAAATCGGTCTACCGCGTGACCCGCTGGACCGCGCTGGCGCTCAAGAGCCGGGCCTGCCTGTTCGAGGGGACTTTCCGCAAGTATCACGGATCGGACGGTTACGAGTCCTATCTTACGGCTTGCGCGACGGCTTCGAAACGCTTCATCGACGAGAGCGGTTACGGGATCTACACGACCGGAAGCACGCCTTACCTGAATCTTTTCTCGTCGCTCAAGGCGCTCGACACGGAAATCGTCCTCGCCCGGGCGTACAACACCTCCATCGGTCTGAAACACGACGTGAACGGTTATCTCACCAGCATCACGATGGGGCGTCCGGGGCTGTTGAAGAACATTGCCAATATGTACCTGATGAAGGACGGCACGCCCTTCACCTCGCAGCCCGGCTGGGAGACGATGCAGCTGCCCGACGAGAGCCGGAACCGCGACGGCCGCTTCGCCCAGACGGTCCGCACGCCCGGTTACAAGCGTGTGGACGACACGGCCGAATCGGCCCCGAACCTCGCTGCGACGATGACCGGCTACCAGCTGGTGAAATACTTGCAGTCGGCCAAGTACGATTCGTACAACGCTTCGACGAACGACCTGCCGCTGTTCCGCGCCGCCGAGGTGCTTCTCAACTATGCCGAGGCGAAAGCCGAGCTGGGAACGCTGACCCAGGCCGACATTGAGCTGTCGATCAATCCGCTGCGCGAGCGGGCCGGGGTCGCGGACCTCTCGCTCGCGGAGGCCAACGCCCATCCCGATCCCTACCTGGCTTCTGCGGAGACGGGCTACGCCAACGTGACGGGCGACAACAAGGGGGTGATCCTCGAAATACGCCGCGAACGCACCGTCGAACTGCTGATGGAGAACCTCCGCTATTGGGACATCATGCGCTGGAAGGAGGGCAAGCGTTTCGAAAAGCCCTTCAAGGGACTCTATTTCCCCGGTACGGGAAGCTACGATCTGAACGGCGACGGCGTGGACGACGTGTGCATCTGGTCGGGGTCGAAGCCCGCGACCTCGGCGGCGACGGTTTACGAACTGAACAAGGAGATTTTTCTCAGCGAGGGCGACCGCGGCAACATCGTCATCCATACCGACTATGTCCGGACCTGGGACGAAGAACGCGACTATCTCTATCCCGTTCCGACCGACGACCGGGTGCTGACGCAGGGCGCCATCACCCAGAATCCCGGCTGGAAAGACGGACTGAATTTCTAAACGGAAACCTAAAAACGAACCACCATGAAAATCACCAGATTCATACTGTCTGCTTTATTCGGCTGCTGCCTGGTCCTCTCCGCAGCGGCGTGCTCCGACCTGTCGGGCGACAACTCCGATTTCGATTTCGGGGACATGACCTCCGACGAGCCCGAAAACCCCTACGACGGGCAGGGCTACGACCGCCTGCCCAACTCGGTCCGGCTGGCGACCTACAACACCCACCGCTGCGAGGGGTGGACCCAGAACGCCGGGACCGACCGTGCGAACTACAACAACACGGCCAAGGTCATCTCGCTGATGGACCCCGACGTGATCGCCTTGCAGGAATTGGACAAGAACACCACGTGGCATCCCACCGACCAGTTGCAGGAACTGGCCGACCGTACCGGAATGCGGCCTTACTACTGCAAGACGATCGATTACCGCGGCGGCGACTACGGTATCGGCATTCTCTGCAAGACGGTGCCCAAGACCACCTATGCCGGCGATCTGCCGGGAACCGAGGCGCGGAAGTTCTTCCTCGCGGAGTTTGACGACTATATCTTCATCGCCACGCATTTCTGCCATAAGGAGGCGGCCAACCGCGAGCGGTCGTTGGAGATCATCGGCGAGTACATAACTGCCAATTACGCCGCCTATGCCAAACCGATTTATCTGGCGGGCGACCTCAATATGAAAAACATTCCGCTGGCCGCTACCAAGTCGTGGAAGGTTATCAGCACGTCGGCCAACACCTTCGTGAACAGCTCTTCGCCGTCGCGCATCGACTTCGTGCTCGTCTATACGGGCAATTCGCCGTCGTACGAGGTGCTGCGCACGGCCGTGCCCTCGTACGAGGAGATCAATGTGATGAAGGTTTCCGACCACCTTCCCGTACTGGTGGACCTCAAAAAGTAAGCGATTATGGAAAACAGACTTTCAAACAGCTTTTTCCGGACGGCGGCGGCCCTCGCGCTGCTGCTTTCGGCCGGGGCGTGCAAGGACGACGTGGCGCTGCCGATGCAGTCGATCACGCTGGATACCCATGCGATCCTCGCCCCGTCATTCGGCACGACGCTCTCGTTCGAGGTCAGGGCCAACTGCGACTGGCAGATATCCGTCACGGGCGACGACACGTCGTGGGCGCAGCTCTCGCGCTCCGAAGCGACGGGCACGGCGACGGTGGCGGTGACGATCGGTGAAAATGCGACTTCCGCGAGCCGTTCGCTCACGCTGCGCGTCGCGGCCAGGCGCAATGCTGCGGTGGCCGAGGAGCTGAATTTCGTGCAGGCTTCCGCTACGTCCGACGGCTATCTGAGCGTTTCCGACCTGCGGGCGCTGGCCGCCGACGGCGACTACACCGTGACGCAGGAGGTGAAACTCCGCGGCATCGTCGTGTCGAGCGTTCAGGACAACAACTACTTCGATAACTGCCTTGCGCTGCAAAGCGACCTGAAACCCCGCTGCGGCATCACGCTGCGCACCGACGAAACGCTTTACCGCAATCCGGGCGAAGAGTTGGAGATCGACCTGAAAGGCGCCGTGGTGGGTGTGAACGCCGAGACCGGCGTGATGGAGCTGAAGCCCGTTTCGGACGACCGGGTGGTGCGTTCTGAAACCACGCAGGTGACGCCCGAGGCGCTGCCGGTGACCTATGCCCAGCTCGCGTCGGGCGATTACGAGTCGATGTACGTGTCGCTCGACGTACAGGTGGTGGTCAGCGATCTGAGCAAGGTGCTGAGCGACAACGTCACCGTACAGACGGCCGACGACGAGCGTTTCACGCTCTATGCGCGGCAGAACAGCACGTTCGGCATCGACGCCGTGCCGGTCGGCAGCGGCCGGCTGTGCGGCATTGCGGGCGTGTACGACGGGAACAGCGTCGTGATGCCTTGCACGGCGGCGGATTTCGCGGCGATGAACGCGCCCCGCTTCGACGGCGGCATCACGCTTCCCTACGTGCTGTCGGTCATGACCCGCACGGCGGCCAACGGCGACGGCAAGTATATCTATTATTCCGGTTCGAACGGCACGGGGTCGATCGACGGCGTTTCGGCGACGGCGATGGACGGCACGGGCGCCAACATCACGGCCAAGCTGAGCTCCTCGGGCAATAACCTGGGCTTCCGCTACTGGAACGAGAACAGCGGCCACCACAACCTGCCGATGAAGTCGTGGACCGGCGGCAAGGATAAGGACTATGCGCTCTTCACCTTCCCGCTCGACGAGACGATCGACGGTCCGTTCCGCTTCTCGTTCGGTTGGAGCGCCTCGGGAACGGCTCCGGCCAACTGGACGCTTTCCTATTCGAACGACAATGCCGTCTGGTATACGCCGGCTCCGGCCGACGAGCCCCATTTCGTGATTCCGCAGGGCAAGGCGGTCGGCAGCGGCAAGAACTTCTTCTACTGGACGATCGACATCGCACCGCAAATCCCGCTCGAACGCCGCGGAACGCTCTACATCCGGGTGACGCCGTTCAATCAGGTCACGGTGAACGCCGGAACGGTGGCCAACGGCGGCGAAATCCGCCTCCATTCGTGCGCCGTCGTGGAGAAGGTTCCTGCCTTCAGCACCGAAAAACCCGCGGGAGCGCTCTATTTCGAACCGTTCGACAACCTGACGACGGGGCTCGATTACCGCCACGGCGACAAACTGGCCGCGATGCTCAACTTCTGCGGCAGCGACATTTCGGTGTGGGACGCCGCGGCGAAGAACGGCCTTTCGGGCACGCATGTCCGCCAGCGTCCGGGATATGCCCAGATCGGCTTCGTGGAGACGCAGACCGTCGCCCAGGGTTCCTACACGAACAACGTAGGATCGCTGCTGACGCCCGCTTTCGGGGCTTCGGGAACCCTCACGCTGTCGTTCGACGCTATGGCCTATAAGAACACTTCGGTGCACGCGAACAGCGGTGCGAAGGACCTGAAAGGCGATTTGAAATCGGTGGTCGTCGAGGTGATCGGCGGCGGAACGATCGACGGGGCGTCGAAGAAGGTCGTGAGCGGGCTGTACTATACCAAGTTCAAACGCTTCACGCTGACGATCGACGGTGCGACGGCCTCCACGGCCGTGCGGTTCACGAGCGAACCCGCTTCGGGCGAGTTCTCCCGCTGGTTCATCGACAATATCTGTGTGACGAAATAGAGAACATACGAAACCGGGAGAGAGGGCCGGAGTGTTTTCCGACCTCTCTCTTTTTGAAAACAGACTGATATTTATGATACGGAAAATCATGTTGTCCCTGGCGGCCTGCTGTACGGCCGCCGGACTCTTCGCCCGGCAGCCCGTCGCCTGGGATGAAGCCTATCGGCGGGCCGATTCCCTGATCGCCCGGCTCAGCCTCGACGAAAAGATCCGTTTTGCGCGCGGCTACTCCTCGTTTTTCTTCTACGGCGTTCCGGAGAAGGGGATTCCCTATCTCTATCTCTCCGACGCCACGCAGGGCGTCCATCTGCGCAACAACCTGCCCGATTCCACGATGGTCCGCCAGCTGGAACGATCGACAGCCTTTCCCTGTCCGATCATGCTCGCCTCGTCGTTCGATCCCGATCTGGCCTTCCGTTATGCGGAGGCCGTGGGGGAGGAGTGCCGTGCGGGCGGTATCGAAGTGCTGCTGGGCCCGGGGCTGAACATCGCCCGCAACTCCCAATGCGGCCGCAATTTCGAATATTTCGGCGAAGACCCGCTGCTGACTTCCGTCATGGCTGCGGCCTACGTGCGGGGAATGCAACAGACGGGGACTGCCGCCTGCCTGAAACACTTCATCGGCAACGAAACGGAGTTTTACCGCCGCCGGTCCAATTCATTGATCGGCGAACGGGCGTTGCACGAGATCTACATGCCGCCGTTCCGCGCCGGCATCGAGGCCGGTGCGGCCTACGTGATGACCTCCTATAACCAGCTCGACGGCGAGTGGGCCGGTCAGAACAGCCGCGTCATCGGGGAGCTGCTGCGCGGCGAACTCGGATTCCGGGGGTGCGTGATGAGCGACTGGGGCTCCGTGTACGACACGGAAAAGGTCGTCAGGAGCGGCCAGAATGCGGAGATGCCCGGCCGCCGCGAATTCGTTCAGGAGGTGCGGGAACTGCTTCGCCAGGGGCGCATTTCGGAAAAGGATCTGGAACGGATGATCCGGCCCAACGTCGCCACCGCCGTCGCTTTCGGGCTCTACGACCGGGTGAAATACCGTCCCGACCTGCTCGACCGCTTCCCGGCGCATGCCGAAACGGCCTGCGAAGTCGCGGCGAAAGGCACCGTGCTGTTGCGTAACGACGGGATTCTGCCGTTGGCCGCCGGCCGCCGGATTCTGCTCACCGGGCGCTTTATCCGGGAGATACCCCGCACCGGGGGCAGCACCTCTTCGTCGGCCGAAGTGCTGGGATACGACAATGTTTCGCTTGAGGAGGCCCTTCGGGCGGAATTCGGCGACGCCGTGCAGGTCGTGGAGCGTCCCACGCGGGAGCAGCTCGCGGCAGCGGATGTCGTCCTGCTTTCGGCGGGAACGATCGACGTGGAGTCGTTCGAGCGTCCGTTCGCCCTGCCGAAGGAAGAGGAGGCGTTCATCCGCATGTGCGTCGAAGCGAATCCGAACACGGTCGTGCTGGTCAACTCGGGGTCGGGAATCCGCATGAGCGGCTGGAACGACCGGGCTGCGGCGGTGATTTACGGTTGGTATCCCGGTCAGAACGGCATGACGGCTCTGGCGGGAATACTTTCGGGCCGGATCAACCCTTCGGGGAAACTTCCGGTCACCATCGAAAGGGAGTTCGCGGACTCTCCGGCCAAGGGGACGATGCCGGCCGGTGCGGAGTTCTACAACAAGGCGCCGCGGGCCTATAACGAAAAGCTGATCCGGATCTACGACGTTGACTACGCGGAAGGTGTACTGGTGGGGTACCGCTGGTATGAAGCCAAGGGGATCGCGCCGCTTTATCCGTTCGGGTTCGGGCTTTCCTATACGACTTTTTCGCTGTCGAAGCCCCGTGCTGCGAAGCGGTTTCCGGCGAAGGGTCCGCTGACCGTTCGTGCCGTTCTGACCAACACGGGCTCCCGTGCCGGAGCCGAGGTCGTGCAGCTCTATGTCTCGCAGCGGAATCCCTCGGTCGTGAGGCCGAAGAAGGAATTGAAAGCCTTCCGCCGGGTGGAGCTGGCTCCGGGCAGTAGCGGGGAGATCGAATTCGAGCTCGATCGCAGCGCCCTGGCCTATTGGGACGACCGGACGCACGGCTGGCGCGTCGATCCCGGAGAGTATGTGCTTTCGCTGGGAACTTCATCGGCGGACATTGCGGTGGAGCTGCCCGTGACTGTGGAGTGATCCATTGAAAAACACCCCGCAGGTTCTGAAACCTGCGGGGTGTTCTTCTATATGCGGCGGCCGTTATTCGATGCCTTCGAACAGATAGGGGGCATAGCGGTAGCCTTCCGCTTCGTAGATGCGGACCAGCGCGGGAACCCGTCTCACGAAGTCGTTGTAGTCCTTGCGGTCGCAGGCCCAGCCGATCTCCGAGAGAGCCGCCATGCGCGGCAGCACCATGTGCTGTGCATGTCCGATATCGCCGATGTACTCCGTCCAGAGATTGCATTGCACGCCCATGATCCGCTTCTGGTCGGGCAGCGCGAGCTGGTCGCAGGGTTCGAGGCGGTAGACCTGCCGCACCGGGACGTAACGGGGATTGCCCAGCGGTTCGTAGCGGTCGGGATCGGACGTTTGGCTGTAATCGAAATAGCAGTGCCATTTGGGAACCATGATGACCGGATTTCCCTGCCGTGCGGCTTTGATGCCCGGTTCCTTGCCGTTCCATGACATGATGATCGCCGTTTTCGAGACGCCGCCCTGGAGAATCTCGTCCCAGCCGATGATCTCGCGGCCGCGGGTGTGCATCCACCGTTCGATCCGGCGGATGAAGTAGCTTTGCAGTTCGTATTCGTCTTTGAGCCCCTCCTCGCGGATGCGCCGCTGGCAGTGCGGACACGCTTCCCAGCGGCTTTTGGGACACTCGTCGCCGCCGATGTGGATCAGTTTCGAGGGAAAGAGGTCGAGCACTTCCGAAAGCACCTCCTCGACGAATTCGAATGTCGTCTCCTTGCCGGCGCAGTAAACGTCGTCGCTGATTCCCCAGTGGGTCCATACGGAGTAGGGACCTCCCGTGCATCCGAGCCACGGATAGGAGGTCAGCGCCGCCAGTCCGTGTCCGGGCATTTCGATCTCGGGAATCACTTCGATATGACGCTCGGCGGCGTAGCGCACGATTTCGCGGATGTCGTCCTGCGTGTAGAAGCCGCCGTAAGGCTTGCCGTCGTACACGCCTTTCCGGTTTTTGTCGTAGCGTCCGACGAGGGTTTCGCTGCGTTTGGAGCCGATCTCCGTCAGCCGGGGATATTTCCGGATCTCGATGCGCCATCCCTGGTCGTCGGTCAGATGCCAGTGGAATTTATTGATCTTGTGCAGGGAGAGGATGTCGATGTAGGTCTTGATGTCCTCCACCGGGAAAAAGTGGCGGCATACGTCGAGCATGGCTCCGCGGTAGGCGAACACGGGTTTGTCGCGGATGATGCAGGCCGGGATCTCTCCGTCGCCGATCAGCTGCTGAAGGCTCCGGAGCCCGTGCAGTACCGCCTGCGGGGTCGATGCCGTGACTGCGACGCCTTTTTTCGTGACTTCCAGCAGATACTCTTCGGTGTCGAATCCGGGTGCCAGCCGCAGCGTTACGGCGTTTTTCGCTGTTCGGGTCGTGACGGCCGGTGCGGTTCCCGTAAGGGTTCCGACGGCGCGGGCGAAAATCTCGGCGGGACCGCGCAGCCGTTCATCCGTCAGAACGACGGGTGTTCGTCCGGTCATGCGGAACGATCCTTTCGATTCGGTGACTGAGGCGGGGCGGGGAACGACCGCGATGCGGTCGTTGCAGGAGGCATGGCCCGGCAGAGCCCAGGCCGCGAGGATGAATGCCAGAAAAATGTGTTTCACAGTTGTATTCGGAGTTGCGGGGTTAAAAGCGCCCGTCTGCGACGCCGTGCAGACGGGGCTTTCCATGTCGTTTATTTGTTGTAGCGAATGCCGATGTAGGAGAATGCGATCTCTCCCGTACCGATGGTTTCCGCATCAAATTCCTCGACTGATCCGGCTTTCTTGTTTGCGGCCGAGAATCGGATGCATATGTCGTTCTTGCCGAGCATTTCGAGCGGCAGGGGAATGTCGATGTATTTGTAGCCGGCGCATTGCCAGAACTGGGTCAGCGACCAGTTCACGATGTCGGGAACCTGGAATTCGGTGATCCGGTTCCAGTCGTCGCGGTTGTTGTCGCCGTGCTCCGACCAATCCACCTTGATGTAGCGGGGGCCTCCGATTGTGCGGTTCTGTATGGCTATCTGCATCGAGAGCACGTCGGTCGTGACGCCTTCGGTCGAGACGTGGAGCAGCCAGGCTTCGCTGCGGTCGGTTTCGGTGTTCCACCATTGGCATTTGTTGGTCCAGGCCGAGAAATCCTCGCTCGACACGTTGCCTTTGCCGTCGGTATTGGTGCCCGCGCTCGTGCACATCTGCACCCCGTTTTCGATGACGCCGTTTCCGTTGACATTGCCGGTATGGGCACCGGCGGTGGGCCCTTCTTTGTCGAGGTTATAGTCGTTGCCGACGGGCCCGAGGTAACTCGGATCGCTTGTCCCCCAGCCGGCGTTGCCCGAAGTCTCGTCGGGATGCGTAAAGGTCAGATAGCCGTTGTCGCCGGTCGTGGGCCGGAAAATCTTGCTTTCGAGTTTTCCGTAACGGTATTCGGTCAGCAGGGCCGAGAAACTGTTCGAGAAATCCTTTTCCAGGGCTATGTCTTCGCGGGTGAGGTGGCGGATCTGGTAGCGTCCGATGTCGCCGGCGCCCTGCTCGCCGTTCCAGACGAAACGGTCATGGGTTTCGTGCACCACGACTCCCGAGATATTTCCCGAACCGTAGGGCAGCATCTGCCCGTCGCGGCGGTATTTGCAGGTGGTGTTGGTCAGCATGTAGAAACTGCTGCCCTTCCTGTCGCGCACCAGCATCGGGTATTTCGTTTCGCGGTTGGCTCCGGTGCTGCGGGCGTAGCCTTCGTTGATCGGGGTCAGACTGCCTTTGCGCACGGGAAGCTCGCAGTCGAGCAGCGTCACCCAGGTATAGATGTCCTGATCGGTCAGCTCGTCGTAATATTTTTGTTTCTGCGGGATGTCGGAGGCCGATCCCGAGACCGAGGACATGACCATCGCCGAGGTGATGTTTTCGAGGATGTAACGGTCGGGGTCTACCTCCTGCTTTACCGTGGAGCCTTTGAGCAGGATGCGGACCTTGCTGTAACGCTCGAAGATGTTGTCGTCTTCGGTCACGGTCTTTATCATGAAGCCCTGCGATCCGTCGAGGCTCTGGATGTAGGCCGTGCGATAGGTCTCCGTATAGTCGATCGACGTTTGGGTTTTCATCGGGTTCTCGCCGTTGTTGCCGTTGCCGATGTCGCTGATGATGCGGCCTTCGATAAAGATGTCGCGGTTCACGACGCCCGGCATGTCGCGCACCTCGCCGAACGAGATTTCGCGGCCGAATTCATTCTTGGCGTTGGCCTGCGTGATGTAGACCGTCGAAGAGGTGGTCCGGTTCCAGCCGTCGCGGTAGCTGAGGGTGATACGCGCATTGCGCAGCGCCTCGGGATCGGAGTTGGGGTCGGTTTGGAGGATCAGGAATCCGTTGCTGATGTCGAGGTCCCGTATCCAGCCGCCTTCGTCGTCGCTCGTGTAGACGATCTGCTGTTGCAGGTCTTCCAGTTCGAGGTTCGTGGTGAGTTGGGCGGTTGCCTGTCCTCCGTCGCCGAGGACCGTGATGCTCCGGGTCGAGAAGTTCAGTTCCGGGTTGGTGAAGCCCTCCTGTTTGATGTAGACGGTATCGGCCCGGTCGCGGGTCCAGAGCCGGATGCCCTCCATGCGCGGGAATCCGTCGTTGGTGTCGAAGCGGATGCCGAACTTGTCGTCGCCGGTGAAATGCGTTCCGCGGCCTTCGGTGTCGATTTCGAGCCATCCGTTGTCAGGGTCGATCAGCGCGATGTCGTAGGGTTGGTTGGAGAGCACGGATACGGAACCCGTGCCGCTCTTCCAATCGGTGACGTACTCCTTTTGTACGGGCCCGAATTCGGAGACGCGGGTCTCTTCGCCGTTGTCCTTTTCGCAGGCTGCGAGCATCGCTCCTCCCAGCAGCGGGAGCAGCACTATTCGGTACAGTGATTTTATCTGTTCCATCGTGTTCGGATTTATTTGTTACTCTTTACGGCTATGGTTCCGAAACGCATCGGCGAACGTTTGTTTGCCGGCATGTCGGAGGTTATCGCGCCCGTGTCGCCCTCGGCCACCGTGGCGGTGTTCGAGGCGATGCACTGTGCGGTCCGGGCCTTGATCAGCAGCGTGACTTCCGGCTGGTTGCGCAGGGCGTCCGGCAGGATGAATACGCGGTCGGCATAGCCCGGCGTCGCGCAATAGGTCATAGTCGCCGACCAGAAGACGAACGGACGGGCGCAGAAGCCCGATTCGGGCAGTACGGTGAAGTTCGTGCCGTCGGTCGAATACTCCACCTGCCAGTATACCGGGCCGTGGATGCTCGTGGCTCCTGCGTTGCCCTGCGAGTTGGTGAAGTTGAGCGAGAGTTTCTCTCCTGCGCCTGCGGTCGAGAATTTCAGCGCCACGGCATATCCCGTGTTTTCGTCGAAGTTCCACCAGTAGGTGTTTTCGAATTTCAGGGCGTTCTTGCTGTTCAGTCCGGCGCCCGTCGTGAGTCCGTTGTACTCGTTGTCCAGCGCGTGAGTGGCTGCGGGGTCGGTGCACCAGAGCGAACCGCTGCCCAGGTCCGGGGCGATCGTGCCGTCGGCGTTGGTCTTGATTTCGGCGTCGTTCCAGTTCCACTCCACGAGCGTTTTGCGGTTGGAGGAAGCCTCCGATGCGGCGAGTCCGATCTCCTCCTTTTCGAGCACGCGGACCGAATAACGGCCGATGTATCCCTCGTTCGTATAGCCGTAGCGGGGTTGCAGGTCGTGGACGATGACGCCGCTCAGCGTGCCTTTGCCTTTGGGCATGCCGCTTCCGTCGCGCCGCCACGGGGTCTTGTTGTTGATCAGCATCGAGATCGTATTGCCGTCCTTGTCGTAGAGCGTGCGGGGTACGCAGCTGGTGTGGTTCGCCGTTCCGAAATAGCCTTCGTTGACGTTCGTGTAGCTGCCGTCGGGCAAAGCGAACTCGACCTCTTTGAGCGAAACGTAGGTATAGATATCTTCGTCGGTAAGCTGGCCGATCGGCTTCTCCTTGCGGACGAGGTCGCTCGCCGTGCCGGGCGTCTGCCCGACGATGTCGGTGGCCGTAAGTCCGCTGAGCGTATAGCGTTCGGGATCGGCCTCCTTGGTGAGTGTCAGGCCGTCGAGAGCGATCTTCACGGTCGAATAGCGTGCCAGCGTGTTGTCCGCCGCCGAGTTGAATTGCAGGCGGTAGCCGTAGCTGCCGTCGAGCATCTGTACGTAAGCCGTCTTGGCGTTTACCGTGTAGTCGGTGGCGTTGGGCGCCGAGTTGGGGGTGGTTTCCACGTTGGCGTTGTCCTTGTCGCTGATCACGATGCCCTCGAAGAAGGCTCCGGGGTCGTTGATCGTCACCTGTCCGCTTTCGCCCTGAATCAGCGTGCGGTAGTCGGCTTCGTAGGTCTGCTCTACGACGAACGGTTCGGCCGGGACGAGATTTCCCAGCGATTCGTCGGGAAGCGAGAAACTGATGGAAGCGCTGCGCGGACCTCCCGAATCGTTCTCCTTCACGTCGAATGACAGCACTTTGTCTTCGAGTGCGATGTTCTCGATCCAGTCGGCCGACGCTCCCTCGTAGCTGGCGGTGCAGACCACGCCGGCGATCAGGCTTCCCAGATTGTGCTTCACCTCGCTTTTGACGGTCGAGGCTTTGCGTGTGGTCTTGACGCGGTCGGGCGAAAAGGTCATATACGCCTTTTCGGTCGATTGCGTGACGGTCAGCGTGACGGTGTGTTTCTTCTCTCTGGCATCGGTGTAGGTCAGCGTGATCGCGGCCTGACGCTTGCGCGGCGAGGTGTTCTCCAATGTGCTGAACGTGACGGCATCGGTGCCGATCTCCAGATTCTCGATCCACTCCTGGTCGGGCTCGGGCGTTTCGTCGTCGTCCTCGTCGGGAATGACCGAATAGGCGATCGAATCCCGGATCTGTCTGTAATTCTCCTTGAGGTTGTTCTCCAGCCCGATGCGGAGGTTCCACGGATTGCTGAACAGCTCGATGCGGCTCTCGTCGAGCGTCAGGACCGGGTCTTTCCCCTCCTGCGTCATGCGGATCGTCTGTTCCCGTCCGCCGCGGGTGAAGATGATCTCCACGGCGCGCGGCACGCCGTAGTTGGCCGAGTATTTGAACAGGACGGGGGTGTTGCCCGAGCCGTTCAGGCGGTTGATCGTGGCCCAGTCCACATCTTCCGACAGACGGACCGACCACTCTCCGGTGGAGTAGATCCGTACCTGGGTGGAGCCGGCTTCCGCCGTCAGCGTATATGCGTTGGAGTCCACGTTCAGCGGGAGGTCCATGTCCGAATCCATCTCGCATCCGGTCAGCAGGAGCAGTGCCGTGACGAGGGGCAGGATGCCCGTGCGCCACGTTTTGTTGATGCTGTCTGTAAGGCTGTTTTTCATCGTTGTCGTGTTTTATTCGTTCCGGAAGCTACATGCCGTATTCGTTGTAGGCTTTGTTGTCGAGCGCGCCGCCCGAATAGACGACCTCCTTGTCGGGGATCGGATAGTATTCGTGGCAGGGAAGCATGTTCTCTTTCAGCGTGCTGTAATTGGTGTAGTCGTAGGTCATCTGATACCAGATTCCCCAGCGCACGAGGTCGAACTTGCGCTGGAACTCGCCCAGCAGTTCGCGGCCCCGCTCCTTCTGGATCTCCTCCATCAGCGACTCTATGTTCTTGAAGGTGTAGGGTGCGAGTCCGGCGCGCTCCTTGACCATGTTCAGGTAGCGGATCGACTCGTCGATGTTCTCCTGCTCGGCGTAGCATTCGGACATCATCAGAACGGCGTCGGCGTAGCGGAAGATTTTCTGGTTGTTGAAGTCCGCGGTGTTCTGCATGCCCGGGCACCAGAATTTCGGACCCAGCCACGGGCGGGTTCCCACGTTGCTGAACGGTTTGCCGTCGTATTCCCAGGCCATGTTCAGCGTCTTGCGTTTATCATTGCCCTTTTTGGTCTGGAGTCCGTCGCAGAAATAGCTGTTGGGACGCATCGAGGTCCAGGTGGTCATTCCCGTACCCATTTCGGGAATCTCCACGCCGTCGTAAATGCCTTTGCCGTTGTGGCTCGGCGTGCAGATGGCTGCCACGTTGGTGGTGACGGCCAGTCCGCCTGCGGTGTAGGTGCGCTGCACCTCGAAAATCGACTCGGGGGTGTTCTTGTTGCGGAACATGATGTCTTCGAGCGGATATTGTTGCAGGTCGCCGTAGATCTTTTCCAGTTCGCCGAGCGCTTCGAGGGCGTCGTCCCAGCGGTGGTTCCATTGCGCGAGCTTGGCGATCATCATCCAGCCCATCGCGGCGCCCATGCGGTTGTCCGCCACCTCCGACGAACGCACCTGGTCCATGAAGGGCACGTAGCGCTTCAATTCGTCGATCAGGTAGTCGCGGGTATCCTTCGCCGGCATGCGGCCCAGGCGGGCGATCTCCATCATCACGCTGTTGTCCGCTACCTCTTTGGTGTAGAAGGGAACGTCGCCGAATACGCAGGTCAGCAGCCAGTAGTAGAACGAGCGGAGCACCATGCCTTCCGCCAGCAGCGGCTGCCTGTCGGCTTCCGACGCCTCCTCGATGTCGCTCAGGGGCGAGCGCTCGATGGCGGCGATGGTCGAATTGCAGTACATCACGCCCTTATAGCACTGGGTCCATATCTTCGCGCCGTTGAGCGGTTTTGCGGGCGATATGTCGAGCTGGGCGTCCTTGGTTCCCGAGGTGATGTACATCAGGTCGGTGACGCCTTCGGTCATGATCAGGAAGCAGTAGTCGTAGATGCTGTTGATCGGGATGTAGCAGGCGTTCAGTCCCGCCAGACACTGCGCCCGGGTCTTGTAGTAGTCCTTGGGACCTACGAACGACGTGGGGTGTTCGTCCAGGTCGCACGCGCTGAACAGCAGGGCGGCGGTTGCCGTCGCAGCCAGCAGGTATTTTTTCAGGAAACGGTGTGTTCTCATCTTCTTTGACGGTATTAGTATCTGATCTGGAGGCTGAAAATGATGGTCCGGGGTTTGGGATAGGCTCCGATATCGACTCGGCGCAGGGCCGAGTTAGAGCTCGACGTTGAGACATCGGGGTCGAATCCGTTGTACTTTTTCCACAGATAGAGGTTTTCGCCGCTGACGCTTATCCGGATGTCTTTCAGCCGGTTTTTGGTCGCCTTGCGCAGATCGAAGGTGTAGCTCGCTGAGATGTTTTTCAGTCGCAGGTACGAGGCGTCGTGCACCATGCGGTCGCTGGGAAGCGCGTCGTAGCTGCCGGCCATCGGGATATTCGAATCCGGGTTGCGCACCGGATGCCAGGCGTTCTGCATGTAGCGGTACTGGTTGGTGTAGGGCGATCCGTTGCCCATCCAGAGCTCCGCGACGTTGTAGATCTTGCCGCCGATCGAGTAGTTGAAATAGACGCCCAGCGTGAAGTTATGGATGTTGAACGTGTTCTGAATGCCGCCGTAGAGGTCCGGGTCGGCCGATCCGAGGTAGACCAGGTCGTCGTTGTTCAGCACGCCGTCGTGGTTGATGTCCTGATACCGGGCGTATCCGGGTTTGAACGTGGTCCCACTGGCCGAAGCGTAGGCTTTGGTGATCTTGTTGCGCTCCACCTCCGCTTCGTTGTGCCATACGCCGCCGTAACGGAATCCCCAGAGGGCGTTGAGCGTGTAGCCCTTCCTGTAACCGTACATCATGTAGGTCGTTCCCGACGACGAGGGCGACGAGTAGGCCGTTACGAAATCTTCCGAGGCGATGTCGTCCACCATCTGCTTGTTGCGTGAGAGTGTCAGCGACGTTGACCACTGGAATTTCGGACGGACGACGTTGCGGCTTTCGAACGTAAGTTCCCAGCCTTTGTTGGTGGTGCGTCCGGCGTTGGCGAAATAGTTGGTGTAACCCGTCTGCGAGGCCACCTGCACGGTCAGCAGCAGGTCGCGGGTCTTGATCAGATAGGCGTCGGCCGTCACGTTGAGCCGTCCCCCGAAGAGCGATACGTCGGCGCCGAGCGTGTATTGGTCGGAGGTCTCCCACGTCAGGTCGGGCGATGCGAGGCGCGACGGGTAGACAGCCAGCTGCTGCGTGCCGCCCAGCAGATAGCCGCTCGTCGAGTTGCCCACGGCGGCCAGCGAACGGTAGGCCGAGATGGCGTCGTTTCCGGTGCGTCCGAGGCTGGCGCGCAGGGCCAGTTCGTCGATCCATGCGGCCTTTTGCAGGAACTTTTCGTTGGCGATGTTCCACCGTACGGCCGCCGAGGGGAAGAAACCCCATTTCTTGTTGGCCGCGAAGTTCGAGGCGCCGTCGTAGCGGGCCGTGAACGTGACGTAGTAGCGCTCCTTGTAGTTGTAGTTCAGGCGTCCGAGCACCGACATCTTGGTCCAGTCGTTGTGGCTGGTGCTGATCGAGGTGTTCTGCTTGTCGGGAACGGCGGCCATGTTGTTCCAGGTCAGTTCGTCGAGCGTATAGCCGCGGCCCGTGATGCTCAGGTTGTTGTCGTATTTGACCTGCGCGGTGTAGCCGGCCAGGACATCGAAGTTGTGGCCGCTCCGGGGACGGATTTCGTAGTAGACCGTGTTTTCGTTCAGGAAACTCGTGTCGTCGTATTCGTCGCGCGAAGCGTAGCCGCCTTCGTTCTCCTTCTTGGCGGGCAGGTAGCCCGGTTCGTAGTAACGCCCGTGGCGCTGGTAGGAGTAGTAGGTGAACTGGCTGCGCAGCTTCAGCCCCTCGACGGGGGTGAATTCCACGAATCCGTTGTTGGTGAGCGATATGCGCCGTGCGTTCTTGAGGCAGTGGTCGAGCATGATGCGCGGGTTGTTGAATTTCTGGCCCGAGTACCACAGGTCGTTCATGCTCGACGAGGGGTTGAGGAACGGGCTGAGGAAGACGGCCGCGTTCCACCAGTTGGTTCCGCCGATCGTGGCCAGGTTCTCGTCCTGGTCGCGGTAGGTGTAGCTCAGATTCAGTCCGGCCTTGAACCATTTGGCGAACTCGTGGTCGATCTTGAAGCGTGCCGAATAGCGTTTCAGCCCGCTGTTGTCGATGATGCCCTGTGTTTCGTTGTAGCCGATCGAGGCGTAGTAGGAGCCCTTTCGGCTGGCTCCCGAGAGGGAGAGGTCGTAGTTCTGATAGAGCGCCGTGCGTGTGATCTCGTCGATCCAGTTCGTGCCCCGGCCTTTGGCTTCGGGATCGGGGTAGGGATATTTCGACATCGGCGAGTCGGGTTCGAGCTTCTCGCCGCTGTCGGCGCCTGCGAAGTGGTAGGCGTAGTCGTTGCGGTAGCGGGCGAACTCCGTGGCGTCCATGATGTCGAGCCGGCGCGGGAGCTGCGAGAATCCCAGGTCGGTTTTGAAGGTGATGCTGGGGCGTCCGTCGATGCCGCGGCCCTTCTTGGTCGTGATGACGATGACGCCGTTCGAGCCGCGTGCGCCGTAGATGGCCGTCGATGAAGCGTCTTTGAGCACCGAGATCGACTCGATGTCCGCCGAGTTGATGTCGTTCAGGTCGTGGATGGCGTCGATGATGCCGTCAACGATGATCAGCGGCTCGTTCGATGCCGAAATCGAACGCGTTCCGCGGATGCGGATCGAGGTCGTGGCTCCGGGTTCTCCGGTCGTGGCCATGATGTCGGCGCCTGCGATACGGCCCTGCAACGCCTGATCGACCGATACCACCGGAACGTCCTTGATGTCGCTCATCTTGACGTTGGCCACCGAGCCTGTCAGGTCGGTCTTCTTCACCGCACCGTAGCCGATCACGACCACTTCGTCGATGGTCTGCTTGCTTTGTTCGAGTTTCACGTCGATCTTCGTGCGCGAACCGACCTTTTCGGTTTTGGGTTCGTAGCCGATGTACTGGAACGTCAGCGAAGCCCCTTCGGGAACCTGGATCGTATATTCGCCTGCGGCGTTGGTGCTGGCGCCGATCGTCGTGCCCGTCACCAACACGGTGGCGCCGATCAGCGGTTCGCCGCTCTGGTCCGTAACCTTGCCCGTTACGGTGTGTTTGGTCCCGGCTTTCTGCGCGAGGGTGGGTGTCGCCGTCAGTGCTCCCGAAACCAGCAGGATCAGAATGATGATATATTGTTTCATGCGGATTGTTTGTTTAATGCGACTCCTGTGGTGTCTGTTCCCCGGAGGGATAGTGGCGGAACTCGATCATGACCGGATAGTGATCCGAGTGCATGTCGGTGAACTCGTCGTAGATGATCTCCGAGCAGGTTATTTCGCGCATCACGGCCTGCGAGGCATAGATGTAGTCGATGCGCCGCCCGTTGCCGTCCGGCCATCCGCCGTAAACCGTGGGTACGGAGCGGAAGAACTGGCTGTGGCGGTCGCGCAGGGCATCGGCGTATCCGCTTCGGAGCACCGTCGAATGGGTTTCGTAATAGGTGTTCGCGGGCATCGCGTCGGCATCCTTGGGCGAGTAGGAGTTGAAGTCGCCCGACATCAGCCACAACGGTTCCGCCGGATAGCGGCGGATGGTGTTGTCGAGGATGCAGTTGATCTCCGTGTCGCGGTATGCGTCGCCCGAGCCTGCCGCGCCCTGGCCGTTGGGATAGGTTCCGAACGGATAGAGGTGCAGCACCACGACGTTGATGTCCTTGATGCGCAGGTGCAGCGCCCCGTGCCAGAGAGGTACCTCTTCGAGCATGCGGCTGCGCAGCTCGATGGGGTATTTCGAGGTCAGTCCCACCGGGTAGCCCGTCTCCTTGCAGAGTATGGCATAGGTATGCCCGTAGCGGTTGGCGAGGGCCGTGAGCGACTCCTCGGTGAAGTTGTTGCACTCGCAGAGGGCCATGAAGTCGGGGTCCTTCTCCCTCACCCAGGCTGCGAAGTTGTCGAAATTCTGTTGTTTGTCGAGCTTCATGCCTTCGAGAATATTGTAGCTGATGAACCGCAGGGTTTCGGGTTCTGCGCTCGTTCCGGGGTCGGTTGAGATCTCCTCGTCCGGAACGGCGGGATCGTCCTCGCAGCCCGGCAGCAGGGCGGCAGCAGCCAGCAGCAGACCTCCGAACACCAGCCGGCGCAGGTGGTGTGTCATGTCGTATGTTTTCATATCGTTCGCGGGTTTATTTGTTGTAACGGAGTGCGGCATAGGAGACGGTGAAGGCGTTTGCCACCTGGCCGTTCGCCGCGATGGTTGCGCTGTCGTAGGTCGTCGCGGTGCCGATTTTGTCGCTGACGGGGCGCAGGCGTATCCATGCCACGCTCCGGCCCAGTATCTCCGCGGGCACGTTCAGACAGATGCTCTTGTCGCCGGATAGCTGTTCCAACTGCATGTTGCTCCAGTTGCCGGCGTCGGGCACCGTGAAATCGTCGAGTCGCTTCCAAGTGTCGCCGTCGGTCGAGTACTCCGCCGTCCAGTAGCGCAGTCCGCCCTGTGCCGAATGGTAACGGCAGGTGAAGGCGAAGGAGCACTGCGACGACTCGATGTTCTGGGTCGAGAATTCGAACAACAGCGAATATCCCGTTCCGTTCGCCGTGTCCCACAGCAATTTATGGCCCCATGAGGCGCTGTTGAGCGTTTCTCCCTCCTTCGCCGAGTTCGCGCGGTAGGCGGAACCGATCGCCAGCCACCCGTAATGGCTCAGGAACGAGAGTCCGGAACCGGTCGAGGCGGGCCAGCAATGGGCTTTGCCCTCCTCGTTCGCCGGATGCGGGTACTGGGGGTACGCATAGGTGCGGGCGTCCTTGCCGTCGGGGCACCACTCCACCGCGATAGCCGAAAAGGCATTGGCGTCCGACTCCTCCAGTGCGATGTCCTGCCGCGTTACGTTGCGGATCTGATAACGGCCGATGTCGCCGTCCTTGACGAAGAAGGTGCAGGGTTCGTGCACGATGATGCCGGAGATCGTCCCTTCGCCGTCGGGCATCTCCTGGAACCGGTAGTCGCATCCGTGGTTGGTCATCAGGTGGATCATGTCGCCGTGACGGTCGAGTACGACCGAAGGGTAGTACATGTTGTAGTTGTTGACGTAGTTGATGTGCACGGGCATGAAGCGCTGGGTGCGGACGGCCATCTGACAGCGTTTGAGCGTCACGAAGGTGTAGATGTCGGCGTCGGTCAGCTGGTCGATGAAACGGCGTTTGACGGGCACCTCTTCGGCTGTTCCCGCCGATTTGGTGATGATGTGGTCCTGCGTCACGCCTTGGAGCGTGTATCGCTCGGGGTCGCTCCGCTTGGTCAGCGTCAGCCCTTTGCACCAGAGTTTGAGTTTGTCGTAGCGGCTCAGGTTGTTTTGGCCGGCATCGGTCGTGACGAGGGCGATACCCAGCGAGGCGTCGGCGTTTTGCAGATAGGCCGTGCGGTCGTTGAGGGTCATGTCGGGTTTGGTCGCGGCCTTCGGCATCGGACTTCCGGCCATGTTGGGCGAGGTGTGGTCGCTTACGACCGTGCCGCTCACGGCGATGTCGCCGTCGATCGTGATCTCGCCTTCGGCCTCCGCGATCAGACTGCGCAGGTCGGCGAACGTCACCTCGCGGGTGTCGCTCGTGCCGCCCGGAATGCCCTGCCGGATCGTGCAGCAGGCCAGGTGCTGTCCGCCCCAGTCGTCCTCGAACTGCAACTGAATCCGGGCTTCACGGCTCTCGAACGCCGTGTTGTCGGCGATTCTGAACAGGAGACTTTTGTAATCCCCGGCGTATCGGATGCTGTCGATCCACTCCGTGTCCGATTCTCCGTATGTGACCTGACGGGCGATTTTCGAGAATTTGGAAATGGGAATGTTGGTGTCTATCGCAATGGAGTCGATGGTTCCCACCGACGAGAACTGCCTGTCCCCGTCCGAGAATTGCAGGAGCGGGGCTGTGCCGTACTGCATCAGGTACACCGTGTCGATCGCCTGCTGCGTGCCGGAGGCGATCAGGACGGTTCCTTTGCGCGGAAGCGTGTTGTTGGTTTTGTAGCTGACGGTGAACGCCCCGTCCATTTCGCCGCTGTCGGCTCCGTCGATCGAGACCCAGAGTCGGGTGTCGGGCGTAAGCCGCACCTGCCACGCGCTGTTGGCTTTGACCCGGACGGTGCGCGAGCCGGCGTCGCTGGCGACGTAGAGTGTCCTGCTGCCGCCTTTCGAGCCTACGACCGGCTCGGTATCATCGTCGCTGCACCCCCCCCCTCCGAGCAGTAGTACGGAGACCGCGAGGGCGCATATCGGACTGAAACGCTTGGTAAAAAAGTTTTTCATGGTATCTGTTGCGGTTAGGTTTTATTTCCCCGATTCGTTCTTTTGCTGCTCCCAGGGCAGGCCCCCGAAAAGGTCGTCGTAGTCGTACCACCGGAGCCTGAAAATGTAGAAATCGTCGATAAAGATGCGGGTGTTGCCCGACTCCATGACGTAGTCGCCGGCCATGAGTTCGATGCGGGTGTTGCTCGTGAACGTGTTTTTGGGGTGCGAGACGACGATGAACTTCTGCCGGGAATTCTCCCACATGCTCTCCGGCAGCTCTTCGTCCGAGGGATCGAAATGATTCAGAACGAGTTTTTTCGAAGTCGCACCGTCGAGGAACTGCCCGCCGCCCTTGACCGTTACGGTCAGTTCGTTGGCGTCTTTCGTGCCGTCGGCCGCCGCATAGGCTATGGCGTTGAACCGGACCAGAACCGCCGTGTCCGACCGGATTTCCGGCTTGTAGGGCGACAGCAGGTTAGCCCCGTGTCCGAGGTCGTCGCCCAGCCTGACGTAGCCGTTTTTGCCGTAACAGTGGGCCGTGCCCTCCTCTTCGGCGGGGGTCGATTCCCAGCCTTTGTCTTTCTGTTCGGCGGTCCAGCCGGAGATCGCCGTTTCGCCGCGGGTTTCCAGCGGGTTGGCCGAGCCGTATTTCAGCCAGTCGAAATCGCCTTCGACGCGGGCCGGGAATCCCTGTACGATCGGAATGAAATCGTTCAGGTATTCGACCTCGGTGTGCAGCGAGATGCAGCCTTTTCTTTCCTTATAGGTGCCGGGATGCGGGGCCGCCTTGCAGAGCAGGCGGGAGATGCCCGGCAGGTAGTCGTGTTCGATCTTCACCAGTTCGAGCCAGGCGGGGGCCGCCGCTTCCCCGTTGTCTTCGTCCTCTTCGAACTCCACGGTCGCGGTGAAGGGTACGTTCGTCCTGACGTAGATTGCATTGCAGCCGTTCTCCGGCGAACCGTTGACGGAAAAATGGAGGATGTCGGGTTTCCTGTCGAATTCCGGAGTGTTCGACCATTCGATGTATTCCCTGCGGGAGTAGTCCTTGTCATCGTCGCAGGCGGTGCCCAGCGGGATCGCGGCGGTCAGCAGCAGGACCGCGATCGGCGATGTGACGCTCCTTTTGGGGATTTTCCGGGGTAGAATTGTTCTCATAGTGTTTTAAGGTTAATTGTTCTGAATCGATTCTGAATTTTTTTTGTAATTTTAGGGCAGATGTCGGAAATTTTTCATTACAAAGATACGCCTTTCTAAATTCGCGGAAAGCCCCCGATCGGAAATTGTAAATGATTGTAAATGTTAATGTATTCGATGTCAGACGATTGCTGTTTTGCACCGCGGTGCATTATGTAAATCGGGAAACTGTATTGTTTTGCTTTTTAATGCTTTTGTAACATATGGTACGGATTTGTAATTTGTTTTTATATTATTTAAGTATTAGTTTTGTGCTAAACCGAAACCTGAAATGAAAATAATCCCATTCGCTGCAATCTTGCTCTCCGCCTTATCGGCGTTTCCGGTTTTCGGTAACGACGAAGCCGGATTGCAGGAGTTGTTCCGCTGGCTCGACCGGGCGATCGCCCATAGCGGGGAGTATGCCGCCCGGCGCGAAGCCCGTATCGACTCGCTCAAAAACGAACTGAGCCGCGAAGAACTTCCGCTGCGCACGTGTTTCGACCTGACCGAACAGCTCGCCGACATTTACAGTTCCTATCAGAGCGACTCCTCGCTGCTCTACTTCCGGCGGGGCCTTGAACTGGCCGAACGGATCGGCGATAACGATCTGACCATGCGCGCCCGTTCCTCGATCGCGCTGTGTTACAGTCTGGGAGGCCGTTTTTACGAGGCCGAGGAGATACTGAACGCCATTTCCGATACGGTGAGCGTCAGCCGCCGGGCCTTGCAGTCGTATTATGTGGCCCAGCACCGCAAGAACCGGGAACTCTGCTACCTGACCGAGCCCGGGGTGCGGCGCGATGTCTTCCGCCTGCGCGAACATTATTACGCACGGCGTGCGGCGGAGATCGGCGAGGACACCTTCACGCGGCTTTACTACGGTTATATGGATGCGATTCTTCGGGAAGACTGGCCCGAGGCGACGGCTCTGTGCGACAGTCTGCTGATCTCCCTGCCGTCCGATTCGCACGAGTACGCGAAGGCGGCCAACCACAAGGCGCAGCTCGAACGAAGGGCGGGCCGTCCCGATCGTGAATTGGCGTGGTTCGTGTGTTCGGCCCTGGCCGATATTCAGTCGGCGGTGCGCGATCACGGCTCGTTGTGCGCCGTTTCCGAAAAACTTCTCGATCGGGGGGATGTCGAGCGGGCCATGAACTATATCCGTGTGGCGATCAACGATACGCGCTTTTTCAACTCTCCGAGCCGTTCATGGCGTGACATGGCCATCCTTCCGCAGATAGAGTCGGCGTACAGCGAGCGCAACGCCCGGTTGCACACGATGTATATCGTGCTGATATGCGTCGTGCTGCTGTTCTTCGTATCCGCCGCTGCCGCGGGGCTGTACGTGCTGTCCCAGAACCGGCGGCTTTTCGCCGTGCAGCAGACTCTCCGCGAGTCGAACGACAAGCTGAACGAACTGGCCCGGAGCCTGCGCGAAACGAACGGCCGGCTGAGCTGCCAGAACATCCGCATCGCCGATGCCAACCGGATCAAGGAGGTCTATATCGGCGGATTCCTGCAAACCATCTCGGAATACATCAACAAGCTCTCGGCCACCTATCAGCATGTCAATAAAATGTTGCGCGACGACCGGATCGCGGAGCTTCGCCGCGAGTATGCCCGCAGCAATATCCGCAACGACGAACTGAAGGAGTTCTACGCTCTTTTCGACAAGACCTTTCTGGGGCTTTTCCCCTCCTTCATCGACGAGATGAACGCTTTGCTGGACGCCGAAGCCTGCACGGAGGGGCGCCGCGACGGGGAGCTCACCACCGTTCTGCGTATCTATGCGCTGATCCGTCTGGGCATTGCCGACACGGCGACCATCGCCGCCTTGCTGCATTGTTCGATCCGCACGGTCTATAATTACCGCTCCTTCGTCCAGCGCCACGTGCGTCCGGAGGTCGGCGATCTGGAACAACGGGTGCTGCTGATCGGCATCAACGGAAATTCCGACCATTCAACTCAAAATCCTGCAATATGATGACACGCAATCTGAGATTCGCAGCCCTGCTGTTGCTGGCGGGCGTTTTTGCGGCCGCCCCGGCCGTGCAGGGCGCCCGGCCCGGAAAGAAAAAGGCGCAGACGGTGCGCCTGATGGACTACAACATCGCCGACGGCATGTGGTACGACCAGTATAACCGTTACGACCGCTTCGTCGCGTGGGTCCGGACGCAGGACCCCGATGTTTTCGCCATCTGCGAAGGCGCGACGCATTGGAACGAGCATAAAAAGACCGTCAGCAAGGAGCAGATGCCGCGCTACCTGCCCGACAGCCTGCACCTGCTGGCCGAACGCTGGGGGCATCCCTATACCGCGATAGGCCCCTATCAGGACAACTATCCCGTGGCCTTCACCTCGAAATACCCGATCGAGGTGGTGCAGCGCATCGGCGAGGGGCTTTCCCACGGCGCCCTGCACGTGAAGATCAACGGCGTCAATTATGTCGTGCTGCACCTTTGGCCGCAGCGCTATTCGATGGGCGACAAGACCCGCAAGGACAACGGCGGCGAGGCTTTCCGCGTGGAGGAGATGCGCCGGATTCTCGATGCCACGATCCTCAATCCGAAATTCGCCGGTGAGAAACACTGGCTGATGATGGGCGATTTCAATTCGCATTCGCCGCTCGACAAACCGTTTCACGGCACGCGCAACTATGATGTGCACGATCTCGTGCGCAGCGCCTATTCCCACGACATCGTCGGCGATTGGTTTTCCGGGGAGTTCGTGCCCTCGACCACGGGCGGAAAGGCCCGCATTGATTTTATCTATTGCACGGACGGGATCTGGGACGGCGTGAAACGGGTCGAAACCGTTCACGACGCTTTTACCGACAAGGCTTCGGACCACCGTCCGATCGTCGTGGAGTTCCGTACCCCGAAAAAGACGAAATGATGCCTGTTCCGGCACTTTTGTATCCCGGGCGTTGTTACGGTCGGGATATTTTTATATATTTGTTTCTGACTGCGACTGAAACGGAACCAACCAATCAAACTACTTTGCGATATGAACATTCCTTCGATTTTCTGGATCGTACCTGCCGCATCCGTCGTCGCCCTGGCCTTCGCCTGGCTGTTTTACAGCCTGATGAAGCGCGAGGACGAGGGTACGGAGCGCATGCGTGAAATCGCCGGGCACGTGCGCAAGGGCGCCATGGCCTATCTGCGTCAGCAGTACAAGGTCGTCGGCATCGTCTTCGTCGTGCTGGCGCTCTTCTTCGCTTACCTGGCCTACGGAGCCGGGGTGCAGAACGGCTGGGTGCCCTTCGCCTTCATCACGGGCGGATTCTTCTCGGGACTGGCCGGCTACTTCGGTATGAAAACCGCCACCTACGCTTCGGCTCGCACGGCCAATGCCGCGCGGCAGTCGCTGGACCGCGGTCTGAAAGTCGCTTTCCGCAGCGGCGCGGTGATGGGTTTGGTGGTCGTGGGCCTCGGACTGCTGGACATCTCGTTCTGGTACGTGATTCTGACCTGGTTTGTCGATGCCGCAGGGCCGCAGAAACTCGTGGTCATCACGACGACGATGCTGACTTTCGGCATGGGCGCCTCGACGCAGGCCCTGTTCGCACGTGTCGGCGGTGGCATCTACACCAAGGCGGCCGATGTGGGCGCCGATCTGGTGGGCAAGGTCGAGGCGGGCATCCCCGAGGATGATCCGCGCAACCCCGCGACCATCGCCGACAACGTGGGCGACAATGTGGGCGACGTGGCCGGCATGGGCGCCGACCTTTACGAGAGCTATTGCGGCTCGGTGCTGGCCACGGCGGCGCTGGGCGCTGCGGCCTTTGCGTCGGCCGGCTCCGAAGCCTTGCAGATGAAAGCCGTGCTGGCCCCGATGCTGATCGCCGCGGTGGGCATCCTGCTCTCGATCATCGGCATCTTCCTCGTGCGCACGAAGGAGGGGGCCACGATGCGCGAACTGCTGCACTCGCTGGGCGTGGGGGTGAATTTCAGTTCGCTGCTGATCGCCCTCGCCACATTCGGCATCCTCTACCTGCTGGGCATTGGGAACTGGGTGGGGTTGTCCTTCTCGGTCATCACGGGCCTCGTGGCAGGCATCATCATCGGGCAGGCCACGGAGTATTTCACTTCGCACTCCTACAAACCGACGCAGAAGATCGCCGGAAGTGCCCAGACGGGACCTGCCACGGTCATCATCGCCGGGATCGGTTCGGGCATGATCTCCACGGCCGTTCCCGTCATAACCATCGGTGTAGCGATCGTTCTGGCCTATCTCTGCGCCATCGGCTTCGACGTGCAGAACATGATGGCTCCGCAGAATATGTCGCTGGGGCTTTACGGCATCGGTATCGCCGCCGTGGGCATGCTTTCGACACTGGGTATCACCCTCGCCACCGACGCCTACGGCCCCATCGCCGACAATGCGGGCGGCAACGCCGAGATGAGCGGTCTCGGCCCCGAGGTCCGCAGGCGCACCGACGCCCTCGATGCTTTGGGTAACACCACGGCCGCCACGGGCAAAGGCTTCGCCATTGGTTCGGCGGCCCTGACGGCCCTCGCGCTGCTGGCCTCGTATGTCGAGGAGATTCGCATCGGACTGATGCACAACGGCGTGACGATGCTCGAAATGTCCGACGGGTCGATGCGCTTCATTCAGGACGCCTCGATCCTCGATTTCATGGAGTACTACCGCGTTTCGCTGATGAATCCCACGGTGCTGGTCGGCGTGTTTATCGGCGCGATGATGTCGTTCCTCTTCTGCGGCCTGACGATGAACGCCGTAGGCCGTGCGGCTCAGAGTATGGTGGAGGAGGTGCGCCGCCAGTTCCGGGAGATCAAGGGCATCCTCACGGGCGAGGGAACTCCCGACTACGCCCGCTGCGTCGAGATTTCGACCCGCGGAGCGCAGCGCGAGATGTTGTTCCCGAGCCTGCTGGCCATCGTCGTTCCGGTCGCCGTCGGTCTGATCTTCGGCGTGGCGGGCGTCATGGGACTGCTCGTGGGCGGTTTGAGTTCGGGATTCGTGCTGGCGGTCTTCATGGCCAACGCCGGCGGCGCCTGGGACAACGCCAAGAAGATGGTCGAGGAGGGCCACTACGGTGGCAAGGGTTCCGACAGCCACAAGGCTACGGTCGTAGGCGACACCGTGGGCGATCCTTTCAAGGATACGTCGGGGCCGTCGCTCAATATCCTCATCAAGCTGATGTCGATGGTTTCGATCGTGATGGCGGGGCTGACGGTCGCTTATCACTTGTTCTGACGGTTCGGCATAAAAAATACCGGGAGCGCAGTTTCACAACTGCGCTCCCGGTATTTTCGTTATGCTTCGGTCGGTTTCTTTCGGTTCATCAGCGGTAGTATGAATGATATTATTGACGCTGTAATCCAGAATACGGCCACAGGTTCGAAGTCGTAGTGTTTGGCGCCATCTGCCGTTACGGTAATGTTCGCATCTATGAGCCATCCCGACGCGACATCCTGAATTCCCGCAGCACAGTAGGATGCTATCCCCACCACTCCCAGCGCGGCCCCCGTCGCCTTTCTCGGCACGATGTCCACAGCCATGAGTCCTCCGAGGAAACAGATCAGCACTCCGATGGCTATTCCGAACAGGACCATCGAGAGGACATTCACCCA